>NZ_CP016753.1:1517393-1834787 GCF_002240055.1 Leptotrichia sp. oral taxon 498
AATTTAGAAAAAATAGATTAAAAATATTTGGTCCTGACAAAAAAGCGGCAATTCTTGAAGGAAGTAAAGCATTTTCAAAAGATTTTATGAAAAAATATGGAATAAAAACAGCGGTTTATGAGATTTTTGACGATGCCAACAAAGCAAAAGAGTTTTTAAATAATTGGAGCGATTTCCCGGTAGTTGTAAAAGCGAGTGGACTTGCAGCTGGAAAAGGTGTTATTATCGCTCAAAATCACGATGAAGCAATTAAAGCTGTTGAAGATATAATGGTTGACGAAAAATTTGGAAGTGCGGGAAATCAAGTTGTAATCGAAGAATTTTTGGACGGAGTGGAAGCGTCAATTTTATCGTTTACAGATAGTAAAGTTATCGTGCCACTTTTATCGGCGAAAGACCACAAAAAAATAGGAGAAAATGAAACTGGATTAAATACAGGTGGTATGGGGGTTATAAGTCCAAATCCTTATGTGACTAATGAAGTTTTTGAAAGTTTTAAAAACGACATTATGAATCCGACTTTAAAAGGTATTCAAGCGGAAGAAATGGATTTTGAAGGAGTAATTTTCTTTGGACTTATGATTACGAAAAAAGGTGTTTATTTGCTGGAATACAACATGAGATTAGGAGATCCTGAAACTCAGGCGGTTTTGCCGCTTTTGGAAAACGATTTATTGGAATTGGTGGAATACTCATTTGACAAAAAATTATCAGAATTAAAAGTTTCTTGGAAACCACTTCATTCTTGCTGTGTCGTAGGAGCAGCAAAAGGTTATCCTGAAAGTTATAAAAAAGGTGATGTGATAACTGGAATTGAAAATGCTTCAGATGATGAATTGGTATTTATCGCAGGAGCAAAATTTGAAGACGGGAAATTCAAAACTAATGGTGGAAGAGTTTTAAATGCAGTTGCATTTGGAAAAACATTGGATGAAGCTAGAAAAAATGCTTATAAATTATTATCAAAAATTAAATTTGATGGAATGTATTTTAGAAAAGATATTGGAAATGTGAAATAAAAAAATTATAAAAGTCCCTGAACTATTTTATTTTTGCTATAAAGTAGTTATGGGATTTTTTATTTATCTGTATAAAAACTTTTTTTCTATCAAAAATTAAAAATATATGCTATAATTAATAAAAATTGAAATAAAAAGGTGAATATCTTGAAAAAAAATAAAATATATAAATTACTTTTGTTTTTTATAATTTCAACGATAACAATACCGAAACAAAAGTCCGAAATCGACAAGCAAAATTTTAAGGATGGTGTCATAGATGTTGATATTATAATTAATAGAGATGAAAATTACAGAAAAAATGATAATGATGATGAAAATTATCCTGATGATGATTTGAATCGTGAGCCTGAAGATGGGGAGCTTATTTACTTAGATCAGATTCGGGAAGATGAAGAGGATATAAAAAAGGAAAAATCGGATAAATTGAATAGATTGGAAAAATTTATAAAAAAAATTGATTTGAAGGTCAATCCACTACTGAAATTTAAAGTTGAGAAAAGTTATGGTGCTTGGTATGTGATAAAGACAAGTGATCCGCAAGAAAAAGATTTTCAAAATATAACTTATAACTTTAAACAGGAACAAGATGGCTATAGATTGTCTAAAAGCTATTTGGATCCTCAAAGTAATATTTGGTCAGAGGATATAAAGAGGGCTTGGATTGAAGAAGCAAAAGGAAATGTTTATTTAGATATTGAAAAAAAATATTTTAAACATTTTCAAAATCAAATTTTATTTTTTGATAAAAATTACAGATATATGATTATAGAATTTGCTGACGGAGTAACTCGAGTCTTATCCCGCTATCCGAATAATAATAAAATTTCGCTTGAAGGGGAGGAATTGAATGAGTTTGAAGATTTTTTGCAAAGCAGGAATGATTTAATAAATGTTTATTATGATACAAAAATATTTGGCTTGGAACAGACTGAAGAAAATAGAAAAAAAGAGGCGCTAAGACAAAGAACAAGTCAGTTGGAAGAGCAGTTAAAAAAAGATCCATCAAGTGTTTTTCAAATTGACACAAAAGGGTATTGGAAGGCAAAAGAAAAAGAGCGAAAGGATCTTAAAAAAAATCCGAAAGATCCAAATAATAAGTTGGATGGAGTGAAAGCTATTGAAATAAAAGATGGAAGTGAAATAAAAAAATAATTTCTTGCTAAATTAAAAATATTTATAAATATTTATTAAAAAAATTTTTTAGATAAATAATAAATTTTTGTTTTTTTATAAATAAATTATGAAAAATTTTAAGAAAATAAAATTTAATGAAATAGGAGAAAAAAATATGAAAAATACAATAAAACTTTTTAATATATTTTTGTCTATATTGTTATTTCTGTTTTTAATATTTTTTTACAGTTTTTTTGTTTCAAAAAGAGAATACAAAAATGTAAATATTGATGTAAAAAGAGGTACTACTTTTAGTCAAATTTATAAAAATTTAAAGTTAAATTACGGTATTTTAGATAGAATATATTTAAAGTTAAGTGGAAGAAATAATTTAAAAATAGGTGTTTATCGTTTTGATGGAAAACTTTCCAAATATGAAGTTATAAGAAAAATTAAAAGAAGTGAAATTAGTGGTATAAGGCTTACTATTCCTGAAGGGTTTACTTCAAAACAAGTTTTTGAGAGAATGAATGCACTTGGACTTGGAACAGAAGAAGAAATCAAAAAAAATCTTGCGGAAATAAAGTTTCCATATCCACATAAAGATAACAATTTTGAAGGATACTTTTATCCAGAAACATATATTTTTGCGGAAACTGTTACAACTAAAGAAGTCTTAGAAACTGTATTAAAAGAATTTCTTAGAAGATTCCCGCCTGAAAAATATCCAGATAAACAAAAATTTTATGACAATCTGAAATTGGCTTCAATAGTTGAAGCAGAAGTTTCGGATAGGGAAGATAAGCCAAAGGTTGCTGGAATATTTTTAAAACGACTTCAAATTGGAATGAGATTGGAATCTGACGCAACCCTAAAATATGTCTTGCGAAGACAGGCTAAAAGTGGTGAATTAAAGGCAAATATGTCGCCCTACAACTCTTATAGATTTTCTGGACTTCCGCCAACTCCAATTGGAAATCCGCCATACGAAACTTTTGAAGCAGTTGAAAACGCTGAAATAACTGACAATTTATTCTTTTTCACACATGACGGAAAAACCTATTATTCTAAAACTCATGAAGAACATCTACAAAAAAGAAAAGAAAGTGGGCAAATGAAATAAGAAAAAGATAAAAAAATAAAAAAAGAAATCAAAAAGTGAAAGTTGGAAAAAAATAAATGAATAATTTCAAAGAAAAGATAAGAGATTTGAGAAAAAGTGAGTTAATAAAAAAAGGAGATAAAATTTTAATCGCTTTTTCAGGTGGACCTGATTCTGTATTTTTATTTTTTTTATTAAGTTTTTTAAAAAAAGAATATGAGCTTAAAATTTCTTTGATTTATGTAAATCACAATTTGCGAGATGATGTAGAAAATGATTTAGAATTTGTAGAAAATTTTTCCAAAGAAAATAAAGTTAAAATTTTTATTGAAAATCTGGATGTTTTGGAATATTGTAAGAAAAATAAAAAATCAGTTGAACTCGGTGCAAGAGAGTTGCGATACAAAGTTTTGAATGAAAAATTAAAAGAGTTAAATTTTGACAAAATTGCAACTGGACACAATTTGGACGACAATGTGGAAACACTTGTTTTTAGACTTTTAAGAGGGACTTCGGTAAAGGGGTTAAAAGGGATTCCTGCCAAAAGAGAAAATATTATAAGACCGATTTTACAATTTGAAAAAATAGAGATTTTAAATTATTTGAAAAAAATTGACCAAAATTATATAGTTGATTATACAAATAATGAGAGCAACTATTCAAGAAATTACATAAGGAATGAAGTTTTTCCAATGTTTTCAAAAATAAATAAAAATTTTAAAAATAAAGTGAATGACTTGATTTTGGAAATCAATGAGCGGGAAAATAAATTTGGCAAAATTAATGTAAAAAATAAAAAAAAAGATGAGTTCGTCAAATTTTTGAACGAAAATGATGTGGAAATTTCAAGAAAAAAAATTGACCAAATTTTTTATTCTCTTTTTGATAATTTTGGAAATTTAAAAAATGATGGAGAAAAAGAATTTAATTTGGGAAAAAATAAAATTTTGAAAAAAAATTATTTTGGCTATAAAATTGTTGAAAATGAAGAAAAAAATTTAAAAAATCAAAAGAAATTTGAAATTATAAAGAAAAATCAAAGTATAGAGTGGTATAATTCCAAGACAATAAGTTTTTTTGAAAATATATTGGAATTTGATAATTTTTTTGTTGAAAAAAAGGATTTTAAGTACACATTTCTTATTTTTGAAGACAATTTTGTGAGTGATAAAAGTAAAATAATTGTAAGGAACAGGGAAAATGGCGACAGAATTTGGCTTAGAAATTTAGGTCAAAAAAAAATAAAAAAAATTTTAATAGATAAAAAAATATCGAAAAGTGAGAGAGAGTTTGTTCCAATTGTAGAATTGGTTTTTGAAGATGAAAAGAAAGAAAATATTATTTTAACAATTTCAGATATAAAATTTTCAAAATTTGTAAAAAAAATTTTTAAAACTGATATAAAAAATTTTAAAAATAGTAATAAAATATTAGTAATTGGGAGGAAGAAATGGCAGACAGAGATAAAAATGACATAAAGAAAAGATTGGAAGAATTGAGAAAAGACAACAACAGAAAAAATAAGCAAGGGAATGAAAATTCGCCGTTTTCTGGTTTTTTATTTGTTTTACTTGTAGTTTTACTGTCTTTATTTACATTTTTGTTTCAAAGAGATATTCAAAGTTATTTCCAAGAAAAGAAAAATGTATCGTATTCTGAATTTTTAGACAGAACTAGAAGAGGAGAATTTAAGGAAATTGATGAAAAAGATGACAAATTGGTTGCAAAAGGTAGAGTTACTGGAAAAGATATTCTTTTTTATACTAAAAAAATTACTGATCGTGTGGGGAATGAGCCGCAAATAATTAACGCTGTTGAAGCAAAAAATGTAAAATTGAATTCAATGCCTCCATCAGGTGGCGGATACTTTTTAGCAATACTTTTAAATGCACTTCCGCTTATTATAATGATTGGACTTATGGTTTATTTGGCTAAAAAGATGAGCGGTGGTGGTCAAGGTGGACCTGGAAATATTTTTGGATTTGGAAAATCTCGTGTGAATAAAATTGACAAAAAACCTGATGTAAAATTTGAAGATGTTGCAGGAGTTGACGGTGCCAAAGAGGAATTAAAAGAAGTTGTCGATTTTTTGAAAAATCCTGACAAATATACAAAAGCTGGAGCTAGAGTTCCAAAAGGTGTGCTTTTACTTGGAAGACCTGGAACTGGAAAGACATTACTTGCAAAAGCTGTTGCTGGGGAATCTGGAGCTTCGTTTTTTAGCATTTCGGGTTCGGAATTTGTGGAAATGTTTGTCGGAGTTGGAGCTTCTCGTGTGAGAGATTTGTTTGAAAAAGCAAAAGAATCTAGTCCATCAATAATTTTTATAGATGAAATTGATGCAATCGGACGAAAAAGAAGTGCGGGAAAAAATAGTGGAAGCAACGATGAAAGAGAACAGACATTAAATCAGTTGTTAGTTGAAATGGATGGATTTGATACAGATACAAAAGTAATTGTACTTGCTGCAACAAACCGTGAAGATGTACTAGATTCTGCACTTTTAAGAGCGGGAAGATTTGATAGAAGAATTACAGTTGATGCACCTGATTTACAAGGAAGAATTGCAATTTTAAAAGTTCATTCAAAAAATAAAAAATTGGCTAGTGATGTAAATTTAGAAGATATTGCAAAAATAACTCCTGGATTTGTTGGAGCAGATTTAGCAAACTTATTAAATGAGGCAGCAATTTTAGCGGCTCGTCGTGCTACTGACACAATTACAATGGCAGATTTAGATGAAGCTGTGGATAAAATTGGAATGGGACTTGGTCAAAAAGGAAAAATAATAAAACCTGAAGAGAAAAAATTACTTGCATATCACGAAGCAGGACATGCTGTGATGACAGAACTAACTGATGGAGCGGATCCAGTTCACAAAGTGACAATTATTCCAAGAGGTGAAGCTGGAGGATTTATGATGCCGCTTCCAGAGGAAAAATTGGTTACTTCAAGTAAGGAATTACTTGCGGAAATAAAAGTTTTATTTGGTGGAAGAGCTGCAGAAGAACTTGTACTGGATGATGTAAGCACAGGTGCTTATTCGGATATCAAAAGAGCTACAAGAGTTGCCAGAATGTATGTGGAAAGCGTTGGAATGAGCAAAAAATTTGGACCTATAAATCTTGAAAATCCAGATGATGAATTTGCATTTATGACAAATAAAAGTGATGAAACAATGAGAGAAATTGATTTGGAAGTTAGAAAAATTTTGATGAATGAATATTTGAATACATTTAATACATTACAAGAAAATATGCATATATTGGAAGGTGTCGCTCAACTTCTTCTTAAAAAAGAAACAATTACTGGAGATGAAGTTAGAAGAATTATCAAAGGTGAAACTTTTGAGGAAATTTTAGAAAAAGAATTTGGAAATAAAAAAGAAGATAAAGAAGAAACTTTGGTTGTAGATGAAAAAAATTTAGAAGATGATTTTGATGCTAAATTTGGAGAATCGAAAGAAAAATCTGAAATTGAAAAACTTGAGGAAACTGTAAAAGAGTTGACAAACGATGGCGAAACTTTGGAAGAAAAATTGAGAAAAGATGATTTTTTTACTAGAGATGAAGATAATAATGACGACGACGAAAAGGACAACCAGAAAGATAATGCTGAAGATGAGAAACAGAATGAAGATGAAAATAATGATAGTGGCGATGATGAAACTGATGATTTTGGAAGTTCTAAAAAAGACAATGATGATAGTTTTTCAAATGGAAAAAAGAAAAAAAATAATTTTAAATTGCCAAGTTTTATGGAATAATTAAGCATTAAAAAAAATGGAAAGATGACGTAATGTTATTTTTCTATTTTTTTAAAAAAAATTTGATTTTTGAAAATCATATGGTATAATTATAAAGTGAGGTATAGAAATGAAATTTTTTTCTTTAAAAAGTGTTTTAGTAGGTATTCTAATGACTAATTTTCTTTCATTTTCGTCAATTTATGATTACAAAAGGGAAAGTTCAAGAAAAATAAATGAAATTAGTGATTCAAAAAAGCGAGAAAATAGATTAAGTGCTTTATTTAAAGCTATTAGACAACACAATAACAACTTTGTAAAATTTTCTTTGTTGACCAAGGAAAATATTGACAGAAGAAAAGAAGCAATTGAACAAAATACTCCTGGTAATGGAAAATATGGAGTTGCAATAAATGTTTTTGAAATTTTTGGAATTGACGGTACATTGATAGATGTAAATGCCAGAGATGAAAAAGGATATACACCCATTATCGTGGCAATAGAATCTCAAAATAATGAAATTTTAGAATATCTTATAAAAAATGGTGCAAATTTGAGAGAAAAACATCCACTTTTTAAAAGAAGTGTGCTAAATGTGGCGTGTTATTATGAAAATGAAAAAGCTGTAGAAATGTTACTTTCTGCTAATCCAAAATTAATAAATGAACAAAGTGGAATTGATGGATGGACTGCACTACAAGATGCAACACTAAAAGCAAATATTGATATAATAAAAGTTTTATTAAAAAATGGTGCAAATCCTCAGTTAAAAGATTACAATGGAGGAACCGCAATGGATATGGCAACAGATTTTGGAAAAGGTCAAATTGTTAAATTGTTTCGTGATAATGTAAAGGCTAATAGAAAATATTAGTAAATATTATCAAAAAATGTTATTTATAATAAAATTTATACATAAGGAGAAAAAAATGAAAAGATTGACAGGAATTGGTGCTTCTGAAGGAGTATCAATAGGAAAAGTATTACTTTTTGTAGAGGGAAATATAGTTATTCCTCAAGAGATAGACGCTAATTCAACTATTGAAGGAGAATTGGCAAAATTGGAAAATGGATTGAAAAAGTCAAAGACTCAATTAATTGCAATCAGAGAAAAAGTAAAAGAAAAAATGGGTGAGGATAAAGCTGCAATTTTTGATGGTCATATTATGCTTCTTGAAGATGAAGATTTGATTGAAGAAGTAGAAGCTAAAATAACAGGTGATAAATTACCAGCAGCAAGAGCTCTAAGAGAAGGAATTGACGAATATTGTGAAATGATTTCTCAGTTAGACGATCCTTATTTGAGAGAGAGGGCAGCTGATTTACAAGATATAGGAAAAAGATGGTTAAAAAATCTATTGGAAATTAAAATTAATGATTTTAGTAATTTAGAACCAAATACAATCGTTGTTACTAAAGATTTGACACCGTCAGATACAGCTCAACTAGATTTGGAAAATTGTGTCGGATTTATTACAGAAATTGGAGGAAAGACAGCTCATTCGGCTATAATGGCTAGATCTCTTGAATTACCCGCAGTAGTTGGAGTAAAAGGTGTTTTAGGAGAAGTTAAAGACGGAGAATTAGTCATAATGGATGGAGAAACAGGAGAAATCTTCCTAGAACCAACTGAAAAATTAGTTGAAGAATATAAAATAAAACAAGAAAAAATTAGAGTAGAAAAAGAAGAACTTAAAAAATTAATTCATGAAGAAGCAGTTACATTAGATGGAAGAAAAGTAGACATTTGGGGAAATATTGGAAGTCCTAACGATGTTGATGCAGTAATCGAATCAGGAGCAACAGGAATTGGATTATATAGAACAGAATTTTTGTTTATGAATTCTGATCATTTTCCAACAGAAGAAGAACAATATCAAGCATATAGAGTAGTAGCTGAAAAAATGCAAGGAAAACCTGTCACAATAAGAACAATGGATATAGGTGGAGATAAGGAGTTACCTTATTTAGATTTACCAAAAGAAATGAACCCGTTTCTAGGATACAGAGCAATCAGAATATCACTAGAAAATAAAGATATGTTTAAGACTCAACTAAGAGCTATTTTAAGAGCTTCTCAATATGGTCAAATTAAAATTATGTACCCAATGATAAGTTCTATAAATGAAATTAGAAAAGCTAATGCTATTTTAGAAGAATGTAAAAAAGAATTAGATGAAATTGGTAAAATTTATGATAGAAATATAAAAGTTGGAATTATGGTGGAAACTCCTTCGACTGCAATAGTTGCTTATAAATTTGCCAAAGAAGTTGATTTCTTCTCAATTGGAACTAACGATTTGACTCAATATTTCTTGGCAGTAGACAGAGGAAATGAATTGGTATCTAGTTTATACAATTCGTTTAACCCAGCTGTCTTGGAAGCTATTCAAAAAGTAATTGATGCTGCACATCATGCAGGGATTAGTGTAAGTATGTGTGGAGAGTTCGCAGGAGATAAAAGAGCGACTAGATTACTTTTAGGAATGGGACTTGATTCATTTAGTATGAGTGCTTCATCAGGACTTACAGTTAAAAAAATAATTAGAAATAGTAATTATGTGGATGCACAAAAGTATAGAGATTTAATTTTAAAACAGGATACACCTGAAGATGTAATTGAAAAATTGAAATAAAATAAATAAAAAAGGGCTATTTTTTAGCTCTTTTTCATTATTCTTCATGAAAAATAAAAAGATTAAAATAGAAAAGAGGAAAATATTATGAGTAAAAAAGTTGCAGTTTTTTTGGCAGATGGATTTGAAGAAGTGGAAGCAATTGCTCCGATTGATTTACTTAGAAGAGCTGAAATTCAAGTAGATACAGTTTCATTAACAGATGAAAGTTTAGTGACAAGCGCAAGAAAAGTTAAAGTGGTCGCAGATAAAGTTATAAATGAAATTAACTTTGACAAATATGATATGTTAATTTTGCCGGGAGGACCAGGGCACGAAAATTATTTCAAATCACAGTTACTTTTAGATAAAGTTTTGGAATTTTCTAAAGATACTAAAAACAAAAAAGTTGGTGCAATTTGTGCGGCTCCGTTGATTTTATCAAAATTAGGGATTTTAGAAAATAAAAAAGCTATTTGTTTTCCAGCTTGTGAAAATGGCTTATTAGAAGGAAAACCTATTTTAACTCATGAAAGGGTTGTTGTAGATGGAAATATTGTAACTAGCAGAAGTGCGGGAACAGCTATAGATTTTGCACTTGAGATTATTTCGCAGCTTTTAGGCAGCAAAAAATCGAAAGAAATTAAAGATGAAATAGTTTATTCAAAAAAGTAAAAAGGTAAAATATTTATAAAAAATCAAAAGAACTCATTGAAAAAAGTAAAAAAACCTTGACATAAAACAAAATTTAAAGTACAATTAGCTAAATTGTTTATTATAATTTTGAATTTTAATACATTCTAGAAATAAAAATTAATACATTTATTTATTACTTCAAATAAGAATATAATGAACTTGTAGTATAATACAATAATTATAGTATTATTGTAATAATTTGTAAATTAGATTAATTTAAAAGTGTAAAATTGAGGGAGGAAAAGTTTTATGGAATATCATAAACCAGTGCTATATGATGAAGTTATTGGAAATATTGTAACGGATAAAGATATAGTTTATGTTGACTGTACACTTGGTGGCGGAGGTCATACACAAGGTATTCTTGAAAACTCTTCAAAAAATTCAAAAGTTATTGCAATAGATCAAGATATTGAAGCAATTGAATTTGCAAAAAAAAGATTGGAAAATTATGATAATTTTACAGTATTTCATGATAATTTTAAAAATATAGACACAGTTGTTTATTTAGCAGGATTTGAAAAAGTTGATAGAATACTTATGGATATTGGAGTTTCTTCAAATCATCTGGATAATGCGAAGAGAGGTTTTTCTTACAGATTTTGTGCAGAGCTTGATATGAGAATGGATAAATCTCTAAAATTAAGTGCTTACGATGTTGTAAATACTTTTTCTGAAAAAGAAATAGCAGATATAATTTATAAATATGGGGAAGAGCCAAAATCTAGGAAAATTGCTAGAAATATAGTGGAATATCGTAAAGATAAAAAAATCGAAACTACGACAGAATTAGCTGATATTGTGATAAAATCAATAGGAAAAAGTATGAAAAGGCATCCTGCAAAAAGAACTTTTCAGGCAATAAGAATTTTTGTAAACAAAGAATTAGAAGTTTTGACACAGACTTTGGATAAAGCTGTTAATTTGTTAAATGACAACGGAAAGTTTTTGGTAATAACATTTCATTCGCTGGAAGACAGAATAGTTAAGGAAAAATTCAGAGAGTATGAAAATCCTTGTACTTGTCCAAAGGATATACCAATTTGTGTGTGTGGAAAAAAAAGTTTGGGAAAAGTTATCACAAAAAAGCCTATCGTAGCAAAGGAAATTGAATTGAAAGAAAATAAGAGAGCGCATTCAGCTAAATTAAGAATTTTTGAAAGGAGAGAAAAGTAGGAATGAGTAATATTTCTAAAGAAAAAAAAATGCAAGTGTTGAAAGTTCCTAAAATAACTAATACAGCTAGAAAAATTGCAAAACAAAAAAAAGAAAAAGAGATTACAGTTCCTAGAAAAATGAACAAAAGACTTTCAAAAACTGCAGGACTTGATAGAGCAGTAATAAGTAAATTCGCTATTTATATTGGAATTGCAGTAATTGTAGCTTCGATAAAAATTGTAGCAGTAAACAGTGTTAGTTCTTTAGATAGACAGTATAAGGCAAAAAATAAGGAATTGAAAGATTTAAGAAGGCAAGTTTCAACTTTAGAAAATAAATTTTATGATGGAATTGATAGAAAAAAATTAGAAAAAAAAGCATATGAAGATGGATTTGTCCCCAATGATCCAATAAGATATATAAAAATAGAAAATAAAAAATAAGATAAAACAAAAAAATATAAAAGATAAAAGATATGCATTTTGATTTTAAATTGAATAATGCGTGTCTTTTTTATATAAATTTTTTCTTAAAAATTGATTGTTCAGACTTGAATAAGTAAAAAAATTATGATAAAATTAATAAGCGAAGTTTTGGAGGTAGAACTATGAAAAAGTGTTTATGTCTAATAATTTTGTTAATTTTTGTAAGTTGTACATCTTTGAATGGCTATAACAAAAATATTTCTCAAATTGAAATTAATGAAATTAATAATGAAATAACAAATGTTATAACAAATTTTAAAAAAGATGCAAACTCAAATAGATACGATAAAATCAAAGAGATTTTTTTAACTACATTTAAAAATAATATTATTGTAAAAAAATTACAAGAATACGACCTTTCAAGATTAACATTTATTTTTTCTGAACCAAAAGTAAAATCTAATAATAAAGCAACTAGTGTCATGGTTGTAAATTATGGCACAGAAAGTGATTATTTTAATATAACTTGGAAAAAGATGGATGATGGGAGCTGGAAGATTTCAAATGTAGCTGAAAAAAAATAAGAAAGGAGAAAAATGAGTGTAACAATAGTAGTATTTGTTTTATCAATTCTTCTTTTTTCTATTTTAGTTTTTTTTATAGCTTATTTCTTGGTAAGTTCTGTATTTAAAAAGAAATATGGAGAGTTAAGTGAACTTGAACTAAGAATAGTTGATGTCAAAAGAAGACTTGAAACATCGAAAAGAGAAGTTGAAATAGAAATTGAATCTTTTAAGAAAGAAGAGACATTAAAAGTAAAAGAAGAATTGTTAAACGAAAAAAAAGTAGCAGACGATGAAATAAAAAAAATTAAATCAGAGTTGGCTATTAAAGAAGAGAGAATTGCAAAAAAAGAAGAGACATTGGAAACAAAAATGGAGCGTCTGGAAGAAAAAGAAATAAGAAATGAAAAATATAAAGACAGACTTGCAAAAAAAGAAAAAGATTTAGATGAAATGATTGTGAATCAGGAGAAAGAATTGGAGAGAATTTCAGAGCTTACTCAAGATGATGCAAGAAAAATTATATTAGAAAAATTAGAAAACGAATTGGATCATGATAAAGCAGTGTTAATAAGAGATTATGAGCATAATTTAGACAGAGAAAAAGATAGAATTTCTAAAAGAATAATTTCTACTGCAATTGGAAAAGCTGCGGCTGACTATGTTGTAGATTCAACAATTTCTGTAATTCAACTTCCTAGTGAAGAAATGAAAGGTAGAATCATTGGAAGAGAAGGTCGAAATATTAGAGCGATTGAAGCTGTGACCGGAGTGGATTTGATAATTGATGATACGCCAGAAGCTGTTGTCCTCTCTTCATTTGATGGAGTTAGAAGGGAAGTTGCTAGAATCGCACTAGAAAAATTGATTTCAGATGGAAGAATTCATCCTACAAAAATTGAAGAAGTTGTGGCAAAAGCGCAGTTAGAAGTGGAAGAAAGTGTATTAGATGCGGCAGAACAGGCAATCTTAGAAGTTGGAATCCCAACTCTTCCAAGAGAAGTCTTAAAAGTGTTTGGAAGATTGAAATTTAGAACATCGTTTGGTCAAAATGTTTTGCAGCACTCAATAGAAGTGGCTCATATCGCAGCTGCACTTGCAGCAGAAATTGGAGCAAATGTAGATGTGGCTAAAAGAGCGGCTCTTCTTCATGATATTGGGAAAGCATTTTCACACGAACAGGAAGGTTCTCATGCATTAAACGGTGGAGAATTTTTGAGAAAATTTTCTAGAGAGACTGAAATTGTTATAAATGCGGTGGAAGCTCATCACAATGAAGTTGAACAGTTGAGTATAGAAGCAGTATTAGTTCAAGCAGCTGATTCAATTTCAGCGTCAAGACCAGGAGCTAGAAGGGAAACGTTGTCCAATTATTTAAAACGATTGGAGCAATTGGAAGAAATAGCAAATAGTCACGAAGGAATTGAAAGCTCGTACGCTATTCAGGCTGGAAGAGAACTTAGATTAATCGTTCATCCTGACAATGTTGACGATGACAAAGCTACAATTTTGGCAAGGGATGTTGCAAAAGACATTGAAGAAAAAATGCAGTATCCAGGACAGATAAAAGTAACAGTAATAAGAGAAACTAGAGCGGTAGAGTATGCAAAATAGATAAATTAAAGACTGAATTAGTTTTCAGTCTTTTTTATAACAATTTTTGTTTTTTTCCTAAAATAATGAATATTATAAAATATAAATTTTTTTTTTAAGGAGGTTTATTTTGTGAAAATAAAAATTAGAAGAGCTAATAAAGATGATATTGATGGATTAAATATACTTTTATATCAAGTCCATGGAGTTCATGTAAATGGCAGACCTGATATTTTTAAAAAAGGCGAAAAGAAATTTAGTGACGAAGAATTGAAGAAATTATTAAAAGATGATACAAAGCCAATCTTTGTGGCAACCGATGAAAATAATAATATTTTGGGACATTGTTTTTGTGTCTTTCGTGAAGTGAAAAATGATAAAAGTTTGTGCGACAGAAAAGTTTTATATATTGATGATTTATGTGTGGATAAAAATATTAGAAATAGTGGAATTGGAAAAAAGTTGTATGAATATGTGCTAAATTTTGCAAAAGAAAATAATTTCACTAGTATTACATTGGATGTTTGGAATTTTAACGAGAATGCGCTTAAATTTTATGAAAAAATAGGATTTTTGCCATTGAAAACATTGATGGAAAAACAAATTTAAATTTTGAGAGGAAGATAGAATGAAATTTTTGATAATTGGAGATGTAGTTGGAGAGCCTGGAAGAAATACTTTGTTTAAATTTTTGGAAAAAAGAAAGAAAAATTATGATTTTATAATTGTAAATGGAGAAAACTCAGCTGGGGGATTTGGAATAAATATAAAAATAGCTGAACAGATTTTTTCTCGTGGAGCAGATGTAATTACGCTGGGAAATCATAGCTGGGACAAAAAAGAAATTTATCCGTACATAAATAATCATAAAAATTTGATTAGACCGATTAATTTTTCAAAGGAAGCTCCGGGAAATGGATATACAATGGTTGAAAAAAATGGAGTAAAAGTGGCAGTTATCAATGCACAAGGAAAAATTTTTATGCCACCGATTGCCTGTCCGTTTTTAACCATAGAAGAAATTTTGCCTGAAATAAAAAAAGAAACAGATATAATCGTACTTGATTTTCATGCTGAAGCAACTTCGGAAAAACAAGCTATGGGATGGAATTTAACTGGAAAGTTATCTGTTGTATATGGAACTCACACACATACACAGACTGCTGATGAGAGAATTTTACCAGGAGGAACAGCTTTTATCTCGGATGTTGGAATGACTGGTGGACACGATGGAGTTTTGGGAATGAATAAGAAAGAAAGCATTCAAAAATTTAAAGATGGAATGCCAAACAGATATTCAGTTTGTAAGGAAAATCCTAAAATAAACGGAATTGAAGTGGAAGTAAATGAAAAAACTGGAAAAGCAGTTGCGATTAAAAGAATAAATATGGGTTATGATGAAATTTAAAAAATGAATAGAAATAAAGAATTAAAAAATAAAAAATTTAAAAAAGAGGAAATAAAAATAGATGAAATGGATAAAAGTAAAAATCGATTATTTTTCAGACAGTTTGAAAGAGACAAAAGCAAAATTAATTAATATTTTTGAAGAAGTTGGGATAAAACAAGTAGAATTTGTCGATTATTTTTCTGATAATTCTTTGGATTATAGCGTAAATTTTAAAAATGAAAACGATATTTGGAGTATGATTGGCTATGTTATTGACAATAGGTTTGCAAAGACTAAATTAAATATGATTTATAATAATATAAATGAAATTTCAAAAGATGACGAAAATTTTATGTCAGAAATTTATACTTCACGATGTTCTGATGAAGATTGGCAAGATGAATGGAAAAAATATTTTCACACGGTAAATATAACAGAAAACATTGTAATTAAGCCAAGCTGGGATGATTATGAAGAAGATGGAGAAATTGTGGTTGAAATTGATCCTGGACTTGCTTTTGGGACTGGAACTCACGAGACGACTTCACTGTGTGTAGAATTTTTGGAAAAATATTCAAAAGGCAAAAGTAATTTGCTTGATGTTGGGTGTGGCTCTGGAATTTTGATGTTAATTGCTAAAAAGTTGGGAGTTCATAAAGTTACTGGAATTGATATTGATGACAAAGTTGAAAGAGTTGTCCATGAAAATTTTGAGAAAAATAAGATTGAAAATAATTATAAAGTTATAATTGGAAATTTGGTTGACAATATTTCTGAAAAGTATGACTTGGTAGTTTCAAATATATTAGTCGATGTTTTGATAGAACTTTTGAAAAATATTGAAAAAACTTTGGAAGATGGTGCAGTAGTTATTTTTTCTGGGATTTTGAAAGAAAAAGAAGAAATGTTTTTGAAAGAAACAGAAAAATATAATTTGAAAAAAATTGATAGAAATGAAAAAAATAACTGGGTATCTCTAGTTTTTGAATATAAAAAAATTTATAGTTAAGGAATGGAGAAAAGATGATAATTGCAATAGATGGACCTGCTGGGAGCGGGAAAAGCACGATTGCTAAAAAGTTAGCAGAAGAGCTTGATTTTGTGTATTTGGATACGGGAGCGATGTATAGGCTTGTTACATTAAAAGCGTTAAATGAGAAAGTTTCCTTTAATTTGTTAAAAAATATTATAAATTTATCTGAAAGTAAAAATAATAATTCTGATTTTGAAATTATTCAAAATATGAAAAAAATTTTGGAAAATTTGAATATTGATATTAAAAAAAATAGATTTTTTTTAGATGAAATTGATGTGAGCGATGAGATTAGAAAACCTGTAATTTCTGAAAATGTTTCGAATATTGCTAAAATTAAGGAAGTTAGAGAAAAGCTAGTCGATTTGCAGAGAAAATTTTCAAAGTCTGAAAATGTTATTTTGGACGGTCGTGATATTGGAACGGTTGTTTTTCCGAATGCAGAATTGAAAATATTTTTGGTAGCAGATGCGATGGAAAGAGCTAAAAGGCGTTATAAAGAGCTGGTTTTGAAAAATGAAGATGTGACTTTGGATGAAATTTATAAAAATATTGTTGAGCGAGATAAAATTGATTCCACAAGAAAGGAATCTCCGTTGGTAAAAGCGCAAGATGCAGTTGAAATTGATACAACTTTTAAAACAATCGAAGAAGTTAAGGAAGAAATAGAAAAAATTTTGAAAAATAAAATTAAATAAATTAATTTTAAATTAAAATTTTAAAAAAAATAAAAAAATTAAAAAAAATACTGGACAAATATTGAAAATAGTGTATAATAACTAAGTAATTTAAAAACACGAAATAAAGTGTGAGTATTAAATTCAATTATAAAATTTGGAGGTTTGATAAAATGTCAAAAAAAGAATTTGTAGATGCTTATGCAAAAGCAACAGGAGAAACTAAAAAAAGAGCTGAAGAATTAGTAAATCAATTTCTTGAAACAGTGGAAGAATCTTTAGTGAAAGGTGAATCTGTTCAATTTGTTGGATGGGGAACATTTGAAGTAAAAGAAAGAGCAGCAAGAACTGGAATTAACCCTCAAACTAAAGAAGAAATTCAAATACCTGCAAAAAATGTAGTTAAATTCAAAGTGGGTAAAAAATTAGCTGATAATGTAGCGAATGCTAAATAATTTTTAAAAAGGCTATTTTGATGTGACAGCTGTCATTGAAAAATAGTCTTTTCTTAATTTGATAAATAAAATTTATGGAAGAAGATAAATATGTTAATAATTTATAATTTAATAAGATTTTTTTTATATTTAGTCATAATGATATTGGCGTTATTTAATAAAAAATTACTTATATTTTTTAAAACTCGACTATTTCAAAAAATTTCAAATGAAAATTTTTGGGGAAAAGATGAGAAATCCATTTTAATTCATTTGTCATCAGTTGGAGAATTTAACTTGTCGGTTGAACTAATCAAAAAAATTTTATCAAGAAATGAAAAAATAGTCATTTCAGTTATGACAAATACAGGCTTTACAGCGATTACTAAAAAATATGGGAATAACAAAAATGTGAAAATTTTGTATTTTCCACTTGACGATTTTTTTGCTTTAAAAAAAATTTATAAAAAATATAAAATAAAAAAGACAATTATTATAGAAACTGAGATTTGGATTAATCTATATTATTTGGCGGCAAAGTTTGGAGAATTGTTTATTGTAAATGGCAGACTTACTGATAAAAAAATGAAATCTTACAAAAAATTTAACTGGTTTATAAATTCAAGTTTGAATAGAGCTAAAAAAATTTTGGTGCAAAGCGAAAAAGATGCATTGAGATACGAGAGTTTAAAAATGAAAAATAAAAAAATAAAAGTTTTTAAAAATTTAAAATATTCAATAAAATATGACATTCTTTCTGAAGAAAAGAAAAATAAATATTTTGAAGAAATTTTGGACAAAAATAAAAAAATAATAGTTTGCGGAAGTACGAGAGAAAGCGAAGAAAAAATTTGGCTTGAAGTTTTAAAAAAAATAAATAAAAAAAATGAATATCAGCTTGTGCTGGTTCCTAGACATTTGGAGCGGATAAAAAAAGTGGAAGATGAAATTTTAAAATTATTCCCACGAGAAAGTTATTTACTGCTTTCAGATTTTGAAGTTTGGAAAAATCTAAAAAAAACTGAGATAGTTATTGTGGATAAGATGGGAGTTCTTACAGATTTTTATCAAATGGCGGATTTTGTATTTGTCGGCGGAACGCTTGTAAATATTGGTGGACATTCGATTTTGGAGCCACTTTTTTATGGAAGAAAGCCGATAATTGGGAAATATTTCCAAAATATCGAAGAAATTGTAAATGATACAAAAAAACTTAATTTTGTGGAAATTGTGCAAAATGAAGACAAAATTATTGATTATTTAAAAAAAGAAGAAAAAATAAATACCAAAGAATTTTTTGAAAAAAATAACGAGATAGATAAAATAATTAGTGAAATATTTTGATTTGGAGTGTGATTTATGGATAATAAAAAAAGAGAAAATAAATTAAGAGAAAAGCAAATTAAAGCTGAAAAAAATAAAAAAATCTTGTCAAAAGAAGAGCTTGAGAGAAGAGAAAAAATAAAAAAAATAAATGATGAATTTAAAATAAAAAATTACGAGAAAAGTCAAATTATAAACGAAAAAGAAATTTGGAAATATTTTTTGAAAAACCTAAAAAAAATTATAACAAATATATGTGTGAAATGTTGGATTATCCTGAATATTTAATGTACGACAACGAAAAAATAAATGAGTTTCGTGGAAAATGGAATAAGTTTTTTAAAAATGAAAATGACATATATTTGGAAATCGGTTGTGGAAGTGGGAATTTTACAGTTCAAAATGCACAAAAATTTCCAGATAGAAACTATATTGCACTTGAATTGCGATTTAAAAGACTTGTTTTGGGAGCAAAAAAAGCTACTAAAAGAAATTTAAAAAATATACTTTTTCTGAGAAAAAGGGGGGAAACAATTTTAGAATTTTTTGGTGAAAAAGAAATTTCGGGAGTTTATATAAATTTTCCAGATCCTTGGGAAGGTGAAGAGAAAAAAAGGGTGATTAGCGAAAATTTGTTCAAAAAATTAGATGTTGTGTTAAAGTCAAAAGGGAAATTGTTTTTTAAAACGGATCATGAGCAGTATTACAGAGATGTTTTGGAATTAGTCGAAAATCTTGAAAATTATGAAGTCATTTTTCATACGGATGATTTGCATAATTCGGAAAAAGCACAGCAAAATATAAAGACAGAGTTTGAACAGATGTTTTTGAGTAAACATAATATGAATATTAAATATATTGAAATACAAAGAAATTAGAGTTAAAAATTTAAAAATAAAGTTTATTTTTCAAAAAGAATTTAGGTTAATTCTAACAAAATAAAAAAATTTCCTTGAATATTTGTGAAAATAATAGTATAATAGTAGTTAGGAAGGTTTTTAGATAGTTTTTATTAGAGAAAATAAATCTGGAGGTTTTTATGAAAAATAAAAAAAAATTAATTTTGATAAGTAGTTTGATAGTAGGAATACCACTGTTAGCAGTTGGTACAAATGTGATATTAAAACAAGCAAGAGATAATTATTATAAAGAGCAAAAGATAAAGTTGGAACTGGAAAGAGCACAGCAAAAGGCGCAAAAAGAGCAAGAATTAGCACAGCAAAGAGCTCAAGAAGAAAAGTTGGCTGCTCAAGCTCAGGAGCAGGCAGAAAAAAATAAAAAAGAAATAAGAGTCGTTGAAGATAACTTAAAAAAGCAAAAAGATGTCGTACCACAAGCAAAGAAAAAAATGACTTCACAAGAAAAGGATAACGAAAAAGTAAAACAAGTTATAGCAAATGCAAGAAAAGAAGTAAAACCTATGGTTGTTTACGAACCTGTGTCAAATGTCGTGGCAAAATCTGAGCTTACGGCAAAGGACCGAGCAAGAGCTCGAAAAGCTCTAAAAAATATAAGGGCGGAATATTTTGCAAAAAATAAATCTCAGAAAATAAAAAGCAATGAAAAACTTATAGTGAAAACTAGTACCGATGGAATTGAAACAAGAAAATATTCCAATGCAGAAATCCGAAAAGTTTTAAAAGAAATTAGAGAAAATTATAAGAAATAGACGTTTTTAAAGTACATTTTAAATATGAGTTTAAGATGTACTTTTTATTTTTTAAATAAAATTTTAGATTTTTTATAAAAAAAAACTTGAAAAATTTTTAAAAATGTATTATTATATATTAGCAGTCAAGAATAAAGAGTGCTAAAAAGATACACAATATTTTAGGAGGTAAGGAAATGAAAATTAAACCATTGGGAAAAAGAATTTTAATAAAACAAACTGAACAAGAAGAAGTAACTAAAAGCGGTATTGTACTGCCGGGAACAGCTTCAAAAGAAAAACCTATAATTGGAGAAGTTTTGGCAGTTGGAAAAAAAATTGAGGAAGTTTCTGTTGGAGATAAGGTTATTTTTGAAAAATATGCAGGAACTGAAGTTAAAGATGGGGAAGAAACTTATTTAATTTTAGAAAAAGATAATGTACTTGCCATTGTTGAATAAAGACATAAAGGTGTTTAAATTTGAATTTTTGATTTATAATAAATAATTTGGAGGAAAATAAAATGGGAAAAATAATAAAATTTAATGAAGAAGCTAGAAAATCACTAGAAGTAGGTGTTGATACACTTGCCGATGCTGTAAAAATAACACTTGGACCAAAAGGAAGAAATGTTGTATTAGATAGAGGATTTGGAGCGCCAATGATTACGAATGACGGTGTTACAATCGCAAAAGAAATTGAATTAAGCGATCCAATCGAAAATCTTGGAGCACAAATTGTAAAAGAAGTTGCAACAAAATCTAACGATGTGGCAGGAGATGGGACAACTACAGCAACAGTGCTTGCTCAAGCTTTGATAAAAGAAGGACTAAAAATGGTTTCAGCAGGAGCAAATCCAGTATTTATCCGTCGTGGAATGGAACAGGCTTCAAAAAAAGTGATTGAAGAGCTTTCTAAAAAGGCTAAAAAAGTTGAGGCAAATGAAGAAATTGCACAAGTTGGAGCAATTTCAGCGGGAGATAAGGAAATTGGGAAATTGATTGCACAGGCAATGGAAAAAGTTGGGGAGGAAGGCGTAATTACAGTCGAAGAAGCTCGTTCGCTTGACACAACTTTAGAAGTGGTAGAAGGAATGCAGTTTGACAATGGTTACTTGTCGCCATATATGGTTTCAGATTCTGAAAGAATGGTCGTTGAAATGGACAATCCTTACATTCTAATAACAGACAAAAAAATCTCAAATATGAAAGAATTGCTTCCAATTTTGGAAAAAACAGTAGAAACAAGCAGACCAATGCTTATAATTGCTGAAGATGTTGAAGGAGAAGCACTTGCAACATTGGTTGTAAATAAACTTCGTGGAACATTAAATGTGGCTGCTGTAAAAGCTCCAGCTTTCGGAGATAGAAGAAAAGCTATGTTACAAGATATAGCAATTTTAACAGGTGGAGAAGTTATTTCTGAAGAAAAGGGAATAAAATTGGAAGAAGCTGATATTACATTCTTAGGACAAGCTAAAAAAGTTAGAATTACGAAAGACAATACAGTAATTGTGGATGGAATGGGTAAAAAATCTGAAATTAGCGCAAGAGTTGGACAGATTAAAAATTCTATTTCAGAAACTACATCTGACTATGATAGGGAAAAATTACAGGAAAGACTAGCAAAACTTGCAGGCGGAGTTGCAGTGATAAAAGTTGGTGCTGCAACAGAAACTGAAATGAAAGAGAGAAAATTGAGAATAGAAGATGCGCTAAATGCAACAAAAGCGGCAGTTGAAGAAGGAATTGTAGCTGGTGGAGGAACAGTTTTAATTGAAATTGCAAATGCGATTGAAGACTTTAAGTTAGACGGTGAAGAAGGATTAGGAGTAGAGATAGTTAAAAAAGCTTTATTTGCACCACTTAGACAAATTGTTGTAAATGCTGGAATTGATGCTGGAGTTGTAATTGAAAAAGTTAAAAACTCTGAAAACGGAATAGGTTTTGACGCTGCAAAAGAAGAATATGTAGATATGGTAAAAGCTGGAATAATTGACCCAGCCAAAGTAACTCGTTCAGCAATCCAAAATGCTATTTCAGTATCTTCAGTTTTACTTACAACAGAAGTAGCGGTTGCAAATGAAAAAGAAGAAAGTCATGCAGGTGCAGGAATGCCAAATGGAATGGGAATGCCAGGAATGATGTAATAATCTTAAAAATATAAATAATTTAAAGTTAAGAATAAATCACAGTTAAAAAATTAATAACTGTGATTTTTAATTATTTTATAATAAAATTAATGATAAAATAATTAAAAACAAATTTTAATGGGTTAAACTATTAGTGAAATATATAATTTTTTTTCACAAAGAAAATAATATATTAGAAAACATCCTAATTAAAATATGTAGCAAAAATACAATTTTAAGGAGTGATATATTATGAAAAAATTAATATTCGGAGCATTTTTGTTATTTAGTGTAATTGGATTTTCAAGATATGTGGAAAGATGTAGTATAACATCTGAAGATAGTTGTGTAAGTTTAGAAAGCGGTAAAAAATTTACATTCAGAGGTTATCCTTTTGAAGGATTTAGATATGGAGCTGTTTATAGAGTTTACTTTGAAGGTCAAGGAAATAGAAGACTGTACTATACAACTTCGACATATCTTTATTAAAAATATATAAAATTAGGATGTTTAAAGTTTAAAAATAAACTACACTCTTTAATTTATGTGTAGTTTTTTTTGTATATATTCCTAATTTCTTTTAAAATTTTTTTTATATTTTCAGAATTAATTATAATCTTTTTTTCTAAAATTCTATTTACCACTAAATCGACTTCACAGTCTTTTGCTCCAGAAAATAAAGCCAGAGTACGGGCCTGTAATTTCATATGTCCTTTTTGAATACCAGTTGTGACAAGCGCTTTTATGGCAGCAAGATTTTGTGCAAGTCCTACTGAAACTATTATTTTAGCTAATTTTATAGCATTTGGATTTTTTAAAATGCTAAAAGCTGCAGCCACATTGGGATTTAGACCGATGGAACCGCCGACACTTGCAACTGGCATAGGAAGTGTAAGTTCTCCTTTTAATTTATCAGAATTTTCGTCAAAAGTCCAAGATGTGAGTCCTTCGTATTTTCCATTTTTTGCTGCAAAAGCATGTCCTGCTGCTTCAATTCCACGCCAATCATTTCCAGTCGCAATAACCACGGCATCAATTCCGTTAAAAATTCCCTTGTTGTGAGTAGCTGCTCTGTAAGTATCAATTTTAGCAAATTTGGAAGCTAAGCTGATTCTTTTTGCCACATGAATTCCACCAAGTAATTTAGAGTCTATTTCGCAAGTGGCGGTAACTAAAGACTTCGTTGCATAATTTGATAAAATTCCCATTAGTGCAGTTGAATTTGTAAGTTCTTCAAGCAGTGGCTTAATTCCTTCTAGCATCGTATTTAAGATGTTTGCACCCATTGCTTCTTTTACATCAACAGTCAAATAGACAACCAAAAATTCTTCCAATTTTTTAACTTCCAGACAAATCGCACCTCCACCTCTTTTTACAATTGATGGATAAGCTTCGTTTGCCATTTCTAAAATTTTATCTTCATTTTTCAAAATCAAATTTTTAGCTCTTTCAAAATCAATTATATCGTAAAGCGCAATTTCTCCAATCATTTTTCTATCTAAAACAGTCGTTTTAAAACCTCCACATTTCGCAACAATTTTTGCAGCATAACTTGCAGCGGCGATTACAGACGGTTCTTCAGTAATCATCGGAACGGCATATTCTTTTCCGTCAATTAAAAAATTTGGTGCAATTCCCATTGGCAGTGAAAAAGTTGCGATGTTGTTCTCAGTTATCTGATTTGCAGTTTCCAGTGATAAATTTTCATTTTTTTTCAAAATTTGTTCAAATTCATCAGTTAAATAGCCATTGTCCTTTAACATCTGTATTCTTTCAATCCGTTCTTTTTTTTGAAATCCGAGCCATTTTAATTTTTTCTGATTTTCTTTTTTCATATTAAAAATTAGTTCCTTCCATTTAGAGTTTATAATAAAACCCAAGCACTTAAAAGATTGTCAAATTTTAATACCTGAGTGAATATATGTCTTAAATTTTAAGGCTTGTAACCAGTTTTATCTTTTTCTGTTATTTTTCTGATAACTTTGCACGGCACTCCTGCTGCAATTACATTATCTGGAATATCTTTTGTGACAACGCTTCCAGAGCCAATAATAGTATTGTTTCCGATTGTAACTCCTTGATTAATGTGGACTCCTGCACCAATCCAGACATTATTGCCGATTTTTACAGGTTTGGCATAGCAGCCTCCATTTATTCGCTCTTCTACATCAATACTATGATTTGAAGTGTAAATTCCTACTCTTGGACCAAAAAGTACGTTGTTTCCGATTTCAATTCCGCCACCATCAAGCATTACACAGTCAAAATTTGCATAAAAGTTATTTCCAATTGTAATATTAAATCCAAATTCACATCGAAATGTTGGCTCAAAATGCACATTTTTCCCAATTGACTTTAAAAGTTCCTTTAAGATTGCTTCACGCTCTTCAGATGGATTTCCAAAACTTTTGTTATATTTATTTGTCAAAAAAACAGTATTTTCTCTAGCTTTTACAAGTTCCGGCGTTAAATCGTTATAGACTTTTCCTGATAAAATAAACTTTCGTTGTTCCTCTAAATTCATATTAATTTACTCCTTCCAGATAAATTTATTTCATTTTTTTATAAATTCTTTTATGATTCTCAATTTTTTCCAAATAAAAAAGGCTGTCATCTTGTGGCAAATTAATACTGTTTCCATCTTTATCAAGTTTTATTTGCTCAAAAAACATTTTTTCATATTCAGAAGTATTAAGTCTTTTTCTTTTGTCAAAATCCTTAATTCTATCGTTTGTCAACTGATTTTTAAATCCATCGACAAGCGTAATACTAAAAATTTCACAAACTGCACCACTTCCGTAACTGTACATTCCGATTACATCATTAGATTTTAAATTTTGGCAATTTTCCAGTAATGAAAGTAAGCTTAAATAGAGAGAGCCTGTGTAAATATTTCCAATTCGTTTGCCGTAAATTATTGAAGAATAAAAATTATCTAAAAATTCTAATTTTTTTTCTTTTGTCAAATTTTCAGTTTTTGAAAAAAGTGAATTTAAACCTTTCAGTCCAAGTTTTGGGAAAGGCAAATGGAAACAGAAGGCGTTAAAATCAAGTAAATTTTTATTGTGGCGTTTTTTGTATTCGCAGAAAGTTGTAGTAAGGAAGTCCAAGTACTGTTTTGAAGAAAAATGTCCATCAACAAATGGAAAGTCAGCATAATTGGGACGCCAAAAATCCATTATATCCCTTGTTTGACAGACGCTGTCATCATTTAAAACAGCAATTTTGGGGTCTTTTTTTATAAGCAGTGCTACACTTCCCGCACCTTGAGTGGATTCTCCAGCAGTACCAATGCCGTATTTGGCGATGTCCGAAGCTATGACTAAAACTTTTGATTCGGGATTTTCTAAAATGTGATTCTTTGCAAAGTTTAGTGCAGCAGTTGCGCCGTAGCAAGCCTCTTTTATTTCAACACATCTCGCAAAAGGCTGAATTTCAAGTAAATGATGAATAAAAACTCCAGAAGATTTGCTCTGGTCAATCCCCGATTCCGTTCCAACTATTATTAAATCAATGTCTTTTTTATCCTTTTCGTTCAAAATTTTGTCTGCGGCACTAGCTCCCAATGTCACAATGTCTTGAGTAATTGGAGCGATGCACATCTCACTTTGTAGCAGCCCTTTTGTGAATTTATTTTCATTCTGTTCCCTAGAAACTGCTAAATCTCTGATGTCCAGAAAGAAATCTGGCATTGCAAATCCAATTTTATCTATTCCGATTTTCATATAAAATCCACCCTTCTATCCTTATTTATATTCTAAATTTTAAGTTTTTTTTACTAAATAATTCTATAATTATTTATTATATTTTACTACAAAAAAAATGAAATATCAAATATATTCTTAGACAAGATGGAACATTTGCAAGAGAAAAACTTTAAAGTCTGAATAAATGATTTTTAAAGAGTTTGAAATAATATTAAAAAATTTTTTTATAAAAAGTTAGTTTATTTATTTTATTCGATAAATAAAGAGTTTTATAGAAAATGAGAGTGTAAACTTTTTTGTGTAAATAAACTAGAGAATTCTTATATTGCTGGATTTATACATACATTTACACAAAATTATGGACACTCTCAGGAATTTTTATAACTACTTCTGCTCCTTTGGTCTTGCTGTCTTTATTTATAAATACTCCGTAATTTTTGCCGTAATAGAATTTTATTCTTTTATCGACATTTTTTATTCCTACACCGCCTGTCTTGCTTTTTTTGAACTGTTTAGCTTTTTCAAAGCCTATTCCGTTGTCTTTGACAGAGATATTGACAGTGCTGTTTTGTCTGTAAACGTCTATTGTGATGATTCCGTTTCCAGAAAGATTTTTTATTCCGTGATAGATGGAGTTTTCTACAATTGGCTGGATTATTATTTTTGGAACTTCAATGGAAAGAAGGCTTTCATCTTCTATGTTGAAAAAATAGGAAAGTTTTTCTTCATATCTCTGCTTTTGTATGAATAAATATTCTTTAGTGTGCATAATTTCATCTTTTAACGGTATTTTTTCGTGACCGTTGCTAAGGGAAAGCCTAAAATAGTTTGCAAGTGATTTTGTAATGCTGATTACTTTTTCATTGTCTTCAAATTCTGCCATCCAAATGATTGTATCTAGCGTATTATACAGAAAATGTGGATTAATCTGGCTGTGAAGAGCCTTTATTTCATATTCCCGCAAATATTTTATCTTTTCGACCATTACATTAAAATGTTCTACAAGGTTCTGAACTTCATAGCCTGTTTTTTCACTTAAATGAAATTCCCGTAGATTATTTTCAAAGTTTTGCATATGATTTTCCAGTTTTATTAAAGGTCTTAGAATCTTTGTTATTACGATAAATGTAATAATGGAAGAAAAAGCTAGTGAGACTAGGAAAATAACGATAACTATGTGGGAAAAATTTTTCTTTAAGGTAACTAAGTCATTTGTGTTTGCAAGGCTTCTTAAATTCCAGTTTGTATTTTCAATCTGTGTTTCATATAAATATGTATCTTTATTTTTATTCTTTTCTGAAAATTTTGCAAGGCACTTTTTATCAGCAAAGCATTTCACATCTTTGTAGTAAATAATATTGTTATTTTTGTCTACTATAATATTGTCGATTTGTTTTCCAAAAGAAATAGAATTTAAATATCTTTCAAGAATTTCATATTTAATGTCAAAAACAATAACACCAAGATTTTCTCCCTTTGAATTTTTTATGTCACGGCTGATTGACAGAAACCAGAGAGCTGAATTCATAGAGGAGGTGGAATTTTTTCTGCTGGGATTAAAAACGGGCATATCTGAATTGTTTATAGCATCAACATACCATTTCTCTTTCATCATATTTTCTGATATTTTCATATCATTATTTTTGTCACTGGATACAATGTTACCATTTTTTCCGATTACAGTAATACTTTTAATTCCTTTATTATATTCAAGAATCGAATAAATCATTTTTTCAATGCTCTTTTTTGAATCTTCATTTCCTGATATTAAAAAATTTCTAACATCGGTATCAACAGATAAGAGATTAATCATATTTTTCAATTTATCCGCATAAAGAGTAATATAACGGGATGTATTTATAACATTTTCGTTAGTATACTCAATTTCCTTGTTCATTATGATGTATTTTGAAGTATAGTAAAAAATACTGCTTAAAAAAAGTACAAACAGAAGATTTCCAATAATATAATAAAAAAACAGCTGAAGCAGCATCGAGTTTTTCATAGTTCTTTTTAGTTTCATAGTTTCTCCAGCACACTTTTCTTAAATTCTTTCGGTGTCATTCCAAAAGTTTTTTTAAATTTTGAATTGAAATAATTAAAGTTTTCCATTCCTACAAGCTCTCCAATTTGATAATTTTTCAGATCTGTTGTCAAAAGCAGCAATTTTGCCTTTTCCATCCGCATATTATTCAAATAGTCCTGAAAAGGAATACCAAACAAATTTTTAAAAAGTGAACTCAAATATCCAGAAGATAAACTCATTTCGTCAGCCAGAGAATTTAAGTTAAAGGAAATATCGCTGTATTTTTCTTCAATTTTTTTTGTTAAAATATCTTTATACTTGCTATGAGAAATATTTTTATCAGACTTCTCAGCTTGGCTAATTTTATTAATAATTTTTCTTGCTTCGTTATATTTTCTATCTTCTTCCAGCTTATAGATAAGTTTTGAAATTATCTCATTTATATCTGTCTTTGAAACAGGTTTTAAAATATAGTCTTCAACTCCGATTTTTAAAGCCTTTTGAGCATATTCAAAATAGTCATATCCAGAAATAATGGCTATTTTAACATCACTTTTCAGCTCTTTCATCTCCTCGGCAAGAGTCAGCCCATTTTTAAAGGGAATATTTATATCCAGCAAGACAAGGTCAGGCAATACTTCAGAAAAAGTCTTAAAGGCAGAATTACCATCTTCTGCCTCATAAACATCACTTATCTTATATTTTTCAAAATCAATAAAGGTTTTAATACCTCTTCTTATAATCGGTTCATCATCAATTATTAAAATACTATACACTTATTTAACAGCTCCTTTAATTTGTGCGGCAGTCAAATGTCCCGACAAAGTTTTAACAATATTCAAGTTCCCATCCAGTACAATATTTGAAGGATATCCCAAAACTTTTGCCCTTTTTAGCACTTCTCCCTTTTCATCCAGCAATACAGTAATATTTTTATAGTTAAGCCCTTTATACCACTGAATGAATTTAGCTGTTGGTTTTTCTCCTTTTTGTCCCGGAGAAGCAATTGTTATAACTGTAAAATTCTTACTTTTATCTGCACTTAAAGAATTAATTTCGCTTAATCCCGAAAGACAGATAGGACACCATGAAGCCCACATTTTAATATATATTTTCTTACCTTTGTACTTGTTAAGGGAAACAGGTTTATTATTAATGTCCTTTAACTGAACTCCTTGCAATGTATTTCCAAATGAAATCGATCCCAAACTCAACAAAGTTACAATTGTTGCAATTAATTTTTTCATAAAAATTACTTCCTTTCTGTATTATAGCAAATTTAAAATATTTTTTGTAATTATTTTTTTAAGTTATTTTGATTACTAATTGTTTTATAAATTTTAAAAATAAAATTACTAAAACTTATTCATTATTAGCAAAATTCCCATAAATATAATTAGAAATCCTCCAAAGATTTTAAAATAGTTTGTGTATTGATTTAAAGCTCGTACTTTTTTTAATAATTTCTGAGAGAAAAAGGAAAATAGAACAAATGGAGTGGCAAGCCCTAAGACGTATATAAACATCATTAACCCTCCATAGACAGCAGATCCTTTTTCCCCTGCAAGAGCTAGCACTGAGGCAAGAATAGGACCTACACATGGAGTCCACCCTAGACTAAATGTCAGTCCTAGCAAAAAAGCCTGTAATGAAGAATTTTTACCAATTAAATCCAAATTTACAGATTTATTTTTTTCTAAAAAGTTAAATTTTAAAATTCCTGTCTGATGTAATCCCAGTATTATTACAATTATTCCTGCCAAAACTTTTATGGCATCATTAAAGAATATTCCCGTAAGGAAACTAAAACTAAAGCCTATACTTACAAAAGTAAGTGAAAGACCTGAAATAAATAAAAAGGTATTAAGCACAGTTTTTTTTCCTTTGCTTAAAATTCCCAAATATACAGGAACAATGGGAAGAATACATGGAGATAGAAAACTTGCTACCCCTCCTAAAAATACACTTCCTACCAGTAATGGCTGATTAAACATAAATTATCTCCTATCTTGTTCATTTTACTGAACTAATTTTATTAAATATCCGTAATGTTCTTTTTCCATATCTTTTAATGGGATAAATTTAATTGAAGCACTGTTTATACAATAACGAAGCCCGCCTTTATCTTTAGGTCCATCATCAAAAACATGTCCCAAGTGGGCTTTTCCGCTTCGACTAAGCACTTCTGTCCTTACCATATTAAAACTTGTGTCATTTGCATAAGTTACAACATCTTTTGAAATAGGTTTTGTAAAACTTGGCCAGCCACAGCCAGAATCATATTTATCCTTTGAGGAAAATAATGGTTCTCCTGTTGTTATGTCCACATAAATTCCAGCTTCATGATTGTCCCAGTACTCATTTGAAAAAGAATGTTCAGTATTTTTTTTCTGTGTAACGCTGTATTGCAGAGGAGTAAGCCGTTTTTTCAATTCTTCGTCACTTGGTTTTGGATAATCTTTTGGATCAATGATAACTTCATCTGCTTTAGTAATATCAATGTGACAATATCCGTTAGGATTTTTTCTTAAATAGTCCTGATGGTATTCTTCTGCGAGAATATAATTTTTCAAAGGCTGAACTTCAACTTGAATTTTATCTGTATATTTTTTCTGCTCTTCTTCAATTTCCTGTAAAATAATTTCTTTATCTTTGGGATTAGTATAATAAATCCCTGTTCTGTATTGTCTACCTCTATCATTTCCCTGCTGATTAATGCTAGTAGGATCTACAACTTGAAAATAATATTTAAGTAGCTTGCTCAAAGAAATTTTGTTTGCGTCATATTTTACGTGAACTGTTTCTGCGTGATCCGTTGATGCGACAATGTTGTAACTCGTTTTTTCAGTTTTCCCATTCGCATAGCCAACTGTAGCATCCTTTACCCCGTCGATTCTTTCCATATATGCTTCAAGTCCCCAGAAACACCCGCCAGCAAGATAGATTTCCCTGATGTTTTCGTTTCCTGCCTGAATCATATTTTCTTTTTTTGTTTTATTTTCATTTCTGTTTTTACGATTTTTATTTTTATTTGACAATACTACTGAAAATAAAGCTAAAGATAGTATTAAAAATAATAGTAGACTTCTAGATTTCATAAAACCGCCTCCCGATTTATATTTAAATATTTTTTGTATCTACAAGAATAGTATAGCCCAAAAATTGATAAAAAAAAATGAAATATAGTAATATTTTTCTATAATTTTATAATATTTGTTTATTTACTAATCAAATTTAATATAATTTTAAAAAAGTGTTAAGTTAAAATATAAAATCAATATTTTTAAAATAAAAAATAAAGGGTCTTGTGATATATTAAAGAACTATAATTAAAAAATAGATTAAAGAAAAATATTAATAAATAGTGTCTTGAAATATAGATTATCTAGGAGGAAGAATAGTGGGTAACATCGCTTGTAGGAACACAGAGGTCGGGGGACTGATATTAAAAATACGTTAAATGCTGTAAAAGTAAAAATAGTGGCTTTGGGAAAAACAGGAAGTAATGTAATAAATAAAATGATATTAAATAACATTGTAAAGGCTGATTTTATAACGATAGATACGGAAAAGCTGAATTTAGACAGTTCAAAAGCTCCCAAAAAAATATTTGTGTCGTCAATAACTTCATTTGAAGCGATGGAGGATTTAAGAAAACAAACAGAAAAAGAATTTCAAAATGCAGATATGGTGTTTATAATAGCTGAAATGGGAGAAAAAACAGGAACGCTACTTTCATCAGCTGTGGCAGAAATTGCGAAATTTATGAATATACTAACGGTTGCAATAGTGTCAAAGCCTTTTGATTTTGAAGACCTGAATAAAATAAAACTTGCTAAAAAGGGAAAGGAAAGATTAAAACATTTCGCTGATACAATAATAGTCATTCCATATCAAAGATTGAATGATTTATACATAAATCTTCCAACGGCAAATATCTATGAAAAAGGAGAAAAAGCCTTTGTAACAATTGTAAAGGGAATATTGGACTTAATAAAAAAACAGGGGATTTTAAATTTGGACTTTGCAGACATTAAATCTATATTGCAAAATTCAGGCAAAACAGTATTAGGTTTTGGAAAATCAGATGGAGAGGACAGAGCAAAAAAGGCGGTAGAACAGGCATTAAATACCCCACTTTTAGAACGTTCAATAAAAGGTGCAGGAAAAATACTAATGAACATAACCTCGGGAAACGACATACGGCTTGAAGAAATTAGCCAAATTGCCACAGCAGTAGCCACAAGTACCGAAAATCCAGACTTATTTCTCGCATGGGGAACAGTCTTTGAAGAAACTAAATTTGAAAATTCTGAAGATTTTGAACAAAAAGGGAGCTGTGTAAAAGTATATTTGATTGCAACAGATTTTCGCAATTAATAAAAATAATTTAAAAATTTATAAATAAAAAAAGAAAAAGTATTGACTAATCAATTAGATATGATATAATTACACTGAAAGAAAAGTTTAAAAACAGGTGTTGCACTACCTTAAAATGAAGCAACTTTAAATGCAAAGCTACCAATTATGGTAGCTTTTTGTTATTATTAGAAGAAAAGGCAAAATTGTATGAAAAATAGTAAAAAAATTTAACTGTATTTTGGGAAAATATGTTAAAATATAGAAAATTTTACAATTAAAGGAGATGGAGAAAATGAGTAATGTAAAATTAGTTAAAAATGATGCTTTTTATAACGCTGAGTTTGATATCGATATTTTTTTGTACTGGATGATAAAATGGTTAAATGTTGAGACTACAAATAATAGCAGTAAAATGGCTTTAAAAAATATGGCAAAAAAATTTATTGAGGAAATTTTAGGAGAAAAATTAGATACAGAAGATATTGAGATACATTTTTCAAATAAAAATTATTATTCTGAAAATGGAAGTTTTATTGATAGAATTTTAGGTGATTGTTCGATTTTGTTAATTTTAAATAGGAATCAAAATGGAAACAGAAAATATATATTTTTTAGAGATTTTAGTTATTATGAGTATTCAAAAGATTTTAATGAATACAATGAGAAATTAATTAAATTATTAAAAAAATATGAGAATTTAAAAGAAAACGAAGAGAATAATGTAAAAATTGTTCATTTTTCATCTGATTTAATTTCTAGGTATGAAAAGGAAGAAGTAGAGGAAATAAGTATTTTATACGATAAAGAAAAATTTTTAACTTTATTTGAAAATTCAAAAAAATATATTGATGACAGTATTTTTGACAGTTATTACAATCAAATTAAACAAGAAAATAAGAAAAATTTCGGTGTAAATATTAACGAAAATTTATCTTTATATTTAGTTTTAGAAAGTTATATAAATAAAAAATTTGAAGATTATGATGTATATCGTTGTTTTGATTATATAAAATGGTTGAAACATGAATTTTTTATAGAATGCTTTTGTGTAAATTTAATTGCAGAAGATAAAAAAACAAATAATTATTTTTTGTTAAAATGGTTTAATAATAATAAAGTCGAAGAAAAGACAATAAAATTAATTCAGAAAGAATTAAAAGATATATTTCCTGATTTTAAGGAAGTTAATTATGAAGATATTGATTGTGAAAATAATGAAATTCCATTAATGTGTTTTACAGTAAATCTAGATAGTTCATTAAAAGATATAAAAAAAATGGTTGATAAAATAACGGAAAAAATTGAGAAATTTAATAAAATGAAAAATTGTAGAGACATAAGAGAGGAATATGTAGAATATTTTGAAGAAAAGAGATTAAAGAAAAGATTTCGAAGTAAAAGAAAAATTAGGAAAAAGTTTTAAATTTTGAAAAAGTGATAAATCGAGGTATAATTAAAACGTTGAGAAGAATTTTTTAGAAAGGCTTAATCTTAATCATGAAAAATGAAAATTCTGAGGAAAAATCGATTAGAATATTAAAAATAATGAAAAGATTGAATCAAAAAGAGATAGTGAATAGAAGTGATTTAGCTAATGAATTTAGAGTCGATAAAAAAACGATACAACGAGATATAGCTACTTTGAGGAATTATTTTTTTGAAGAAGGCGAATCGGATATAAAATATTCTAGTTCAAAAAAAGGTTATTATCTTGAAAAGAATGACAAGATAGCTTTTACAAACGAAGAACTTTTGGCTATAAGTAAAATTATCCTTGAAAGTCGGGCTTTTAATAAAGAAGAAACTGAAAAATTAATAACAAAACTAGTTAACAATTCTTCAATAAACGATAGAGAGATAATAAAAAATTTGATAAATAGTGAAAAGATGAATTATATTCCTTTACAACATGGACAGAAACTACTTGAAAGTATTTGGAAATTAGCGCAATGTATAAAAAATCAAGAATGGGTGCATTTAAATTATACAAAAAAAGATAAACAATATAAAGAATACAGAATAAAGCCACTGTCAATAATGTTTTCTGAATATTATTTTTATCTAATTGGATATATTGAAAATAAAGAAGAATATCCTGCAATTTTTAGAATTGATAGAATGAAAAAGATAGAAAATACAGGCAAGAAGTTTAAAATCCTAAATTATTCTGACAAATTTAAAGATGGAGAATTTAGAAAATACATACACTTTATGCATTCTGGACCTCTCACAAAAATTAAATTCGAGTACAAAGGTTATATCGAATACGTTCTTGATAAATTTCCAACTGCAAGAATATTAAAAGAGGAGAAAAATGAAAAAGAAAATGGAGAATATACAATTTATACGGTTTTAATTGAGGTCTATGGAAGTTTTGGAGCAGAAATGTGGCTAAAAAGTCAAGGAGATTACGTTATTGAATACAAAATTTTAAAATAAATTTCTATAAAAAGGAGAAAATTTATGGAAAAAATACCAAAAATAAAAATTATAAGTTTAGGAGAAACATCTCTAAGCACTATTGAGAAAGAAATAATTACACATGAAAATATAAGCATTATTACAATTAAAAATGACTACAAAGATTTAAAAATAAATTTTCAAGATACAGATGTAATTTTGATAATTTTAAACACATATTTTGAAAATGATAAAAATTTTGCCTTAGAAATAATCATAAACACTCAAAAAAACGACATTTTTACTGGCATTTACGATATTGGAAATGGCTATACTGACCTATTTGATTCAAAAACAGACTTTATCATAAAATGCAAATCTTCAGAAGATTTAAAAAATGGAATCAATGGAATAACAAAAACTTTAACAGCAAAAGGAATGGTTACTCTTGATTTAGCTGACTTAAAAACCGTATTTCAAAAAGCCTCAAAATCTTTTGTAATTTTTGAAAAAGGAAATTTAGAAACTTTTGATGATTTCTTGCAAACCCTAAAATTAAAGCTGGAAACTTTTGATAAAAATAGAACTTATAAAATATTTTTGAATATAACAGCAGGAAAAAATATCGAATTGACTCTGATAAAAGATATTGCTAAAATAATGACTAATATTCTTAATGAGCGGACATTTCTTTGGGGACTGCAAATATATCCAGAAAATGAAAATTTCATAAATATTATTGCTTACATTGTGGAAGATTTAGTTAAATAAATTAATTAATTAATATTATAGAAAGAAGGGATTTAAAATGGAAAGAAACAATATTTTTAATTTTGCAACGTCAGAGCTGTCACAGGATGCTTTTATATGTTGGTTATGTAACTGGGTAAATTTTGATGACAATAGTTTATCAGAAGATGAAAAAAAATTAAAATCACTTGCAACTGAATTTATTGAAAAAATGTTAGGTGAAAAGCTCGAAGATAGGAAAGTGAATATAAAAAGACAATATCAGAAAATAGACGTACTATTGGAAATTCAGAATAAAACAGAATTTATAACTAAAGGGAATAATATAAATCCAATAGTAGACATGTATGTAATAATAGAAGATAAAGTGGGAACAGGTTTACATAGCAATCAGATTGAGAAATATAGAGAATTAATATCTGAAAAAAATGAAAAAGATAATGGAAGTAGGGCTAAAATAAAAGTAGTTTATTATAAAATATACGATGAAGATAATATGGAAAGATTAAAAGAGAATGGTGTGAATGTAATATTAGGAAGAGAAAACATCCTAGAATTATTAAAAGAATACAAGGATAAGATTAATAATTCAATATTTGAAAATTATCATAATTATTTGAGCAATATAGAAACAGATGTAAATTCATATGAAAAAAAGAACTTGGAAGACTGGAATTCAAACTGTTATATCGGATTTTTTAAAGAATTAAAAAACGAAAAAAATTTATTAGAACATGCTATTGGAAGACAAAAAGATTGTAGTTGGGGTTATGTGAATAACTCATCAGGTGGATTTATGGGAATGTGGTGGTTTCCTTTAAGTGAAGAAAAAATTAATAAATTAACAGAAACTTCTGATGAAGATATTTATTTACAAATAGAACAATATAATCAGAAAAATATAATTGCAATAAAATATTCAGTTCCTAAAAAAAATAAAAATAATAAAGAACTTTCAAAAGAAGATTTCGAAAAGAAAGTAACAATTGCTTCCGAAAAACGTAAGGAACTTTTTTCTAAATTAAAAAATAAATTAGAAAATGAGTCGAAAGATATACTAAAATGCGAAAATAAACCAGAAAATATAAAAAAATTTGAAAATATACTAAAAAATGAAAAGTTTCAGAAAAAATATTTTAGAGCAGGTCAGTATATGACAGTAGGATATTTAGAATTTGAAAATATTGATGATTGTAAAGATAAAATAAAAATCCTTCAATATGCTTTAAATCTTTTGTTAAAAGGGTGTGTAAAAATTTTTGTGTAAACCTCTAAATAATATATGATAAAATAACTATATAATATTTGGAGTTTTTTGTTATGGCTAAAAAGAAAATTGACAATAAAATTTTGACTTCTTAACAGCAAATGAATAAAATTTAGTTTCTGTTTTTTAAAAGAAAGTTTACCTTTTACAAGTAAAAAATAAATAATAAAACCTGCTTTAGAATTTTTTTTAATAAAAGCAGGCTTTTTATTTTTGATATATCTAAATGTTTAGAAGAATGTTGCTAACAAGTAGTTCCGCCAGTTTCTTTAATATCTTTATCATTTTTTACAATAGCTTCAATTGCAGCAATTAAACCTTTTACAATAGTATTTAATTCCATTGATGGTGTATTTTTTTTATTAATAACTTGTTCTGGTAAAAATGGAATATGAATAAATCCAGATTTTTTGTTTTTGTATTTTTTATTTATTAAATAAAGTGTACCGTAAAGAACGTGATTACATATGAAAGTTCCTGCAGTGTACGAAACTGAAGCTGGAATTTTATTTTTTTGTATGTTTTTTACCATAGCTTTTACAGGCAGATCTACAAAATATGCGTTTTCTCCATCTGGAAAAATTGGCTTATCAATAGTTTGGTTTCCTTCGTTGTCAGGTATTCGGAAATCATCAAGATTTATTCCAACTCGTTCAACGGAAATATCAAATCTTCCGCCTGCTTGTCCGATTGACAAGATAACATCTGGATTGTGCTCTTCAATAGCTTTTTCAATTTTTTTAATAGATTTTCCTTTTACTGTCGGAATTTCCAATTTGATAATTTGTGCTCCTGCAATATTATCAGGCAATTTTTTAACTGATTCGATGGCAGGATTTATGGGCTCACCTCCAAAAGGGTCAAAGCCAGTAACTAATATTTTCATAGTATTTTTTGTATGATTTTATAAAAATAGATTTAATTTATAATTTCATACTCTCCTTTCTAGATTTTTTTTTAATTTACTTGTTTGTAAAAATTTAGAAATCTCAATAAACATAGTATTTTCAGTTTTATTTTACTCCAAATAACAGCAGCATAAGTATAATATGTGTTACAAGCAGTAATAAAGCCATTGGAGCTTGGACTTTTATAATTCCATATTTATCTTTTATTTCCAAAATTGAAGCAGGGACAATATTGAAGTTTGCTGCCATTGGAGTCATAAGAGTTCCGCAATAGCCGGCGGTCATTCCTAAAGCACCAATAACAGCTGGATTTCCACCATTTTTGATAATAAATGGGATTCCAATTCCTGCAGTTATTACTGAAAATGCAGCAAAGGCATTTCCCATAATCATAGTGAATATAACCATTCCAATAGCATAAATAACGATTCCTACAAAGATATTTCCAGTTGGAACAACAGATGAAATGCTGGCGGCTATTACTTTTCCAACTCCAGCTTTAGTGAATACAGCACCTAATGCAGCAAGAAGCTGTGGCAAAATGGCAGTTGCACCAATTTGCATAAGAAGTTTTGAAGTATCTTCATTTGTTTCGCTGAATTTTGGTTTTATGATAATTGCAGCTGCTAGAAGAGCGACAAGTGACCCTCCACCGATACCTAATGCGGGTGGTATAGCAGTTTTTCCAATTTTAAATTGAAGTATTAGAAAAGCGGCAATTCCAATTAATACAGCTGGGATGAAAATTTTATTTTTTAATTTTTCACTTTGTGCGATTTTGAATTGTGAAGAAATATTTTCAAATTTTCCAATATGTAATTGTTTTGTTACAGTAATTATGGCAAGAATTACAAGAAGTCCGCCAGTAACCTTATATGGAATAGCTTCTCCAAAAATAAATATTATCCCAAGAATAGTCCAAAACAAAAATGTTCCTATTTTTGCCTTTTCATTTTTCAATCCTCTAATTCCAGTACTTATACTGACAAGTCCGCAAAGAATATAAATAATTTGTGTCAAAAGTTTTAAAAGAACTTTTATTTCCATTATTTTTTACCTCCTTTGCTCAAAATTATTTTTTTGTCATAAATATATACTTGAATAAAAGTAAAGATTATTGCAATTATTCCAATTGGTATTGAAGATAGCGCCAATTGCTTCAAAGATACAGCATATCCATTTTCCTTCAGTGTAGTCTGAATCAAAAGAAGTCCCGATGCACCGACAAATATGTTTTGTGAAAAGAAATTTCCATAATTTTCAATTGCAGCACTTAAACTTTTTAATTCTTCAGTTTGCTTTTCTGATAAATCCTTATTTTTATGAGCTTTTGCAGCAGCTTCAGACATTGGGTAAATAAGAGGACGTATAAACTGAATATGCCCACCAATTCTAATTGACAATGCACTCGCAATCGAACGGATTACCATATAAAGTCCTAAGATTCTACCAGCAGTTGCATTTTTTAATTTTTCAATTAAAGCTGCACTTCTTTCTCTAAGTCCATATCTTTCAAGCACTGCAATAACTGGCAAACTAATCAAAAAAATTGACATAAGTCTATTATCCACAAAAGCCTTTCCAATAATTCCAAGAATTTCAAAAAAATTCATTTTTGCAGCAATTCCAGTAGCTATACCAGCAGTAAGCACCACAGCCAGCACATCTAGCTTCAAAGAAAATCCCGCTACAATAATAACAATACCAATAAGTATCCATAAATTCATAAGTATTCCTCCTAATAAAGTTTATTATTTTTTTAAAATTATCATATAATCTTAATATGATTTTACCTTGAAATAGTGAAAATGCAATAGTTTTAGAGAAAAAATAGATTTCTAATTTTATACTGCTTTTTAAGTTTTGAAAAATAGACAATAAAATTAGTTTTAAATATTTTAAAGGATTGCATAGTAAAATGGGAAAAAAAATCAATATTTAAAAAAAGTTTTGTACTGAAAATAAATTTTATGTGAAACTATGGTATAATATTAACAAAAAATAAATTATGAATAGATATAAGGAGAAAGAAGTGGCAAATACAAAAGAATCAAATGAAACGGCACAAAGAGCAGAATTGCATCGTAAAATCTGGGCAATTGCAGATAATGTGCGTGGAGCGGTGGATGGTTGGGATTTTAAGCAATATATTTTGGGAATATTATTTTATAGATTTATTTCGGAAAATATGACAGAGTTTTTTAACAAAGCAGAACATGAAGCTGGAGATTTGGAGTTTAATTATGCGGATATTTCTGATGAAGAAGCCGAAGAAGATTTTAGAGCTGGTACTGTGGAAGATAAAGGATTTTTTATTTTACCAAGTCAACTTTTTGAAAATATAGTAAAAACAGCGAGAACCAATGAAAATTTAAATACAGATTTAGCAAATATTTTTAAAGCTATTGAAGCAAGTGCTGTTGGATTTGAGTCGGAAGATGATATTAAAGGATTATTTGAAGATGTCGACACTACGAGTAACCGTTTAGGTGGAACAGTTGCTGAAAAAAATACAAGATTAGCAGATATTTTAACAGGAATTTCTGAAATTAATTTTGGGAGTTTTCAGCATAATGATATAGATGCTTTTGGAGATGCTTATGAGTATCTGATTTCAAATTATGCCAGCAATGCAGGTAAATCAGGAGGAGAATTTTTTACTCCACAAACTGTTTCAAAACTTTTGGCACGGCTTGTGATGGAAGGAAAAGACAGCATAAATAAAGTTTATGATCCAACATGTGGAAGTGGTTCGTTGCTACTACAAATGAAAAAGCAGTTTGAGGAACATATTATTGATGAGGGATTTTTTGGACAGGAAATAAACATGACTAACTTTAACTTGGCTCGTATGAATATGTTTTTACACAATGTAAACTACAATAATTTTTCAATAAAACGTGGAGATACTTTACTTAAGCCGTTGCATAATGATGAAAAACCTTTTGATGCAATTGTTTCAAATCCGCCATATTCGATTAAATGGATAGGAGACGGAGATCCGACACTTATTAATGATGAACGATTTGCACCAGCAGGAAAACTTGCACCAAAATCTTATGCAGATTATGCGTTTATAATGCATTCATTAAGTTATTTGTCAAGCAAAGGAAGAGCAGCAATAGTATGTTTTCCAGGTATTTTTTATAGAAAAGGCGCAGAAAAAATTATTCGTAAATATTTAATAGACAACAATTTTGTAGATTGTGTAATACAGCTTCCAGAAAACCTGTTTTTTGGAACATCAATAGCGACTTGTATTTTAGTAATGGCAAAGAATAAGACAGAAAATAAAACGTTATTTATTGATGCAAGTAAGGAATTTAAAAAAGAAACGAATAATAATATTTTACAACCTGAAAATATTGAAAAAATAGTAAGTGAATTTAGAGAAAAAACTGATGTAGAATATTTTGCAAGATTGGTTGATAATAGTGAAATAGCTGAAAATGACTATAATTTGTCAGTTTCAACTTATGTGGAAAAGGAAGATACTCGTGAAAAAATAGACATCGATGTGTTGAATAAGGAAATTGAGGAAACAGTAAAAAGAATAGATGAATTAAGGGCTTCTATAAATGAGATAGTGAAGGAGCTTGAAAGCGAATAAGTAAGCAATATTGTGGGTGGGAATTTGTAAAATGTGGTAAAAGACTCTTCTGTTGATTGCCACTCGACAAAATAAAATTGAGGGAAAACGACTAAAAGAGGGAGAGAAATAATGAAATTTATGGAAAAACTTTTAGTGGGGGAAAAGGTTGAGTGGAAGAAACTGGGAGAAGTTTGTTTAGAAAAATTTTGGATAATGCCGGCAACTCCTAAATTTTTAGATAAAGGAATTCCTTATATAACAGGTAAAAATATAAAAAATGGTGAGATTGATTATAAAAATGTCAAATATATATCAAAAGAAATTTATCATTTGATAGCACAAAATAGAAATATAAGAAGTGGAGATATATTAGTTAGTATGATAGGAACTATTGGAGAAATAGGGATAGTGAAAAAGAATACAGATTTTTATGGTCAAAATTTATATCTGCTTAGATTAAATGAAAATTTTATATTAAATAAATATTTCTTTTATTATTTCACACAAATACATATAAAAGATAAACTTATTTCTAAAAAAAATTCATCAAGTCAAGGATATATTAGAGCAGGGCAATTAGAAGAATTAAAAATCCCAATTCCATCAATAGAAACACAAGAAAAAATTGTAAAAATACTTGACAATTTCACAAAATGTGTTACAGAATTACAGGCAGAATTACAGGCAAGAAATAAGCAGTATAACTATTATAGAGATATGTTGTTAAGTGAAGATTACTTGAATAAAATTTCTGAAAAATTTACAGAAAACCAATTTATAGAATGGAAAATATTAGGAGAACTTTTTGAATTTAAAAATGGTTTGAATAAAGGAAAGGATTTTTTTGGAAAAGGAACACCAATTATAAATTATATGGATGTCTATAAAAGGAATAAAATTTATTCAAATGATTTGATAGGTTTAGTAGAAACAACAGAAAATGAACAAAAAAGATATAGTATAAAAAGAGGAGATGTTTTTTTTACTAGAACTTCTGAAACAAAAGAAGAAATAGGAAAAACATCAGTTTTATTAGATGATGTTGAAAAGGGAGTTTTTAGTGGATTTGTATTAAGAGCAAGACCAATTACAGAATTATTATTACCAGAATATTGTGCTTATTGTTTTGAAACATATGAATTTAGAAAAAATGTTATCAGATATAGCACGTATACAACTAGAGCATTAACAAATGGGACAACACTTTCAAATTTAAAAATACCAGTCCCTTCAATAGAAATCCAAAATAAAATTGTAAAAATTTTAGATAGATTTCAGGAACTTCTTTCTGATACAAAAGGATTATTGCCTTTGGAAATAGAACAAAGAAGAAAACAATATGAATATTATCGAGAAAAACTCTTGACATTTGAAAGTGAAGAAGTGTATGCTCTAAGAACAGAACAGAACAGAACAGAACAGAACAGAACAGAACAGAACAGAACAGAACAGAACAGAACAGAACAGAACAGAACAGAACAGCGACAAATAACGAGTGAATTTTTTGAATTACTTAAAGAAGCAGCAAAAATTGCTGGAGTTGATATAAGTGATAAAGTTGAGTGGAAAACATTGAGAGAAATAGCAAAATATTCAAAAGATAGAATATCATTTGAATATTTAAATAAAAAAAACTATGTTGGAGTAGAAAATTTATTAAAAAATAGATTAGGCAAAATAGATTCAAATAATGTTCCCGCAGAGGGGACTTTAATAAAATTCAATATTGGAGATATTCTAATTGGAAATATAAGACCATATTTAAGAAAAATATGGTTTGCTGATGTTGAAGGAGGAACAAATGGAGATGTTTTAGCAATCAAGGTAAAAAATAAGAATAAAATATTATCTGAATTTCTTTATCAACTTTTATCAGATGAGAAGTTTTTTGATTATAACATCAAATATTCAAAAGGAGCAAAAATGCCACGTGGGGACAAAGAAAAAATAATGGAATATAAAATCCCGCTACCTCCACTGCCAGTACAAGAATATATCGTATCAATTCTGGATAAATTTGATGCTTTAGTCAATGATTTATCACAGGGATTACCAAAAGAAATAGAATTAAGACAGAAACAGTATGAATATTACAGGGAAAAATTATTGGATTTTGAAAAATAGACATTTAAAAGGGGGAAGATAAAGGAAGTGAGTTTAAATGTCGGAAAAAAATGCGATTTATGAAACATTAACTATTGCTGAGATGACGAATGGAATTATTTTGGCTAATTATGAAGAAATACTTCAAGTTCAAGATACATATCAGAGTGAAAAAGAACTTGAAGATGGGATGATAAGGGATTTAGAAAGTCAAGGGTATGAAAGATTTTATGGGAAGACATCGGAGGAACTTTATAAAAATTTGAAGATTCAAATTGAAAGATTAAATAAAGTTGCTTTTACAGATAAAGAATGGGAAAGATTTTTAGTGGAATATCTTGATTGTCCAAATGACGGAATGATTGAGAAAACTAGAAAGATTCAGGAAAATTATATCTATGATTTTATTTTTGATGACGGACATTTGAAAAATATAAAAATTATTGATAAAAAAAATATACATAATAATATTTTACAGGTTTGTAATCAAATTAAGCAAAAAGGTAAGCATAAAAATCGTTATGATGTAACAGTATTGGTTAATGGATTGCCGCTTGTTCATATAGAATTGAAAAAACGTGGAGTAAGTCTTCATGAGGCATTTAGTCAGATTGATAGATACGGCAAGGAAAGTTTTAATACTGAAAATTCACTTTATAAATTTGTTCAGATTTTTGTAATTTCAAATGGAACGTATACTCGTTATTTTGCAAATACTACGGCACAGAATAAAAATCATTATGAATTTACATGTGAGTGGGCAGATGCGAAAAATAAAGTTATTAGAGATCTTAAAGATTTTACAGCAACATTTTTTGAAAAGCGAACTATTTTAGAAGTTTTGACAAAATATTGTGTTTTTGATTCAAATGATAATTTGCTAATAATGCGACCGTATCAAATAGCAGCAACTGAACGAATTTTGTGGAAGATAGAATCTAGTTATCAAAATAAGAAATGTGGAAAAATTGAAGCTGGAGGATTTATTTGGCATACTACAGGTTCAGGAAAAACTTTGACTTCTTTTAAAACGGCAAAACTTGCTACAGAGCTTGAATATATTGATAAAGTGTTTTTTGTGGTTGATAGAAAAGACTTGGATTATCAGACAATGAAGGAATATCAGAAATTTCAGCCTGATAGCGTAAATGGAAGTAGGGATACAAAGGAACTTAAACGAAGTATAGAAAAACAGGACAATAAAATAGTTGTTACAACAATTCAGAAATTGAATGAATTTGTCAAAAAAAATCCAAGCCATGAAATTTACGATAAACATTGTGTCATAATTTACGATGAATGTCATCGTTCACAATTTGGAGATGCACAAAAAAATATTAGAAAATCTTTTAAAAATTATTATCAGTTTGGATTTACAGGGACACCAATTTTTCCTGAAAATGCTCTTGGAAGTGATACAACAGCTGGAATTTTTGGAGCTCAATTACATAGTTATGTTATAACAGATGCTATTCGTGATAAAAAAGTTTTAAAATTTAAAGTGGATTATAATGATATTAGGGCAAAATTTAAAGCGGCTGAAACAGAAACAGATGATAAAAAGCTCAAGGAACTTGAAAAAAGAATGTTGTTACATCCTGAGAGAATTTCTAAAATAGTAGAATATATTTTAAAAGTATATAATACAAAAACTCATAGAAATGAATATTATAATATAAAACAGAAACGGCTAAACGGATTTAATGCTATATTTGCTGTTCAAAGTGTAGAAGCGGCAAAACTTTATTATGAAGAATTTCAAAAACAGCAAGAAAATTTTCCTGAAGAAAAAAGACTGAAAGTAATGACAATTTATAGTTTTGCTGCGAATGAAGAGCGAAATGCGATAGGAGATATTCCTGATGAAAATTTTGAGCCAAGTGCAATGGAATCGACAGCGAAAGAATTTTTGGATAAAGTGATATCTGATTACAACGATTATTTTAAAACAAATTTTTCAACAAATGGAAACGAATTTCAGAATTATTATAAAGATTTGTCTAAAAAGGTTAAGGATAAAAAAATTGATATTTTAATTGTTGTGGGAATGTTTTTGACAGGATTTGATGCACCAACATTAAATACTTTGTTTGTTGATAAAAATTTGAGATACCATGGATTAATTCAAGCGTTTTCAAGAACAAACCGTATTTTGAATAAAGTCAAAACTTTTGGAAATATTGTATGTTTTAGAGATTTGGAAAAGGCTACAAAAAATGCTATTAAAACTTTTGGAGATGATAATAGTGTAAATATAATTCTTGAAAAAAGTTATAACGATTATATAAATGGATTTAAAGACGAGGAAACAGGGAAATCAGTAAAAGGATATATAAATTTGTGTAATGAAATAGTTGAAAAATTTCCAAAGCCTGTTGAAATTGAAAAAAATCAAGATAAAAAGGAATTTGCAGAATTATTTGGAGAATTACTTAAAACAGAAAATATACTTAAGAATTTCGATGAATTTGAAAATTTTGAGAAAATAATATCAGATAGACAAATGCAGGATATGAAGAGTGTTTATGTGGATATTTGTGAAGACATAAGAAATACTGGAAAAAATGATGAAAATAAAAATGGAGAAGAAGAAATCGATTTTTCTGATATTGAATTTCAAATTGATTTGCTTAAAACAGATGAAATTAATTTAGATTATATTTTAGAGTTAATTTTAGAAAAGACAAAAGAACATGATGATATTGAAACATTGAAATCTGAAATAAGAAGAATTATACGTACAAGTTTAGGAACTAGAGCTAAAGAGAATTTAGTTATAAATTTTATTAACAAAACAGATTTAAAAAAATTGAAAAATAATGGAGAAATTCTTGACGCTTTTTATAAATATGCAAAAGAAGAAAAGAAGGAAAAAATTGATGAATTAGTTAAAGATGAGAATTTAAAGGAAGATTCTAGAAGATTTATTGAAAAATCTATAAATAAAGGTTTTGTTGATTATGCTGGTTCTGAATTAGATAGTATTCTTCCGCCGACTTCACGAAGAAAAGGGGCAAGAGAGGTTAAAAAAAGGACAATATTGCAGAAAATGCAGAGAATAGTAGAAATTTTTATAGGGATTTAAAATAACAAATTCATTGATTATATTAGATATTTATTATTTAAGTTATGATAAATTTAGGGAGAAAATTGCATCAATAGATTGGTGCAATTTATGTTATAAAAAAATTTTTAATTCTTTATTTTTCTCTAATATATTGTATCTCAAAAATTGTTGTTGTCAAGATAAAAAGAATGCTGTATTTAATATTACAATTTATGATGGATAACTTTATAGTATGCGTTTTAGTTATAGTGAATTTGCAGAATTAATATTGGACTTCAGGAAAAAAAATTGATAGAATAAGTTCAAGAAGAATAAACGTACAACTGTAATTAAAAAATGATATATAAAATTAGGAGGGAATATTATGAAATATGTAACTTTAAACAATGGAGTAAAAATGCCAATATTAGGATTTGGAGTATTTCAAATTGATGATATGAAAGAATGTGAGGAAGCAGTCTATAATGCGTTAAAAGCAGGATATAGATTAATTGATACAGCAGCAGCATACGGAAATGAAGAGGCAGTGGGAAGAGCTATAAAAAAAAGTGGTATACCGAGAGAAGAAATTTTTGTTACAACAAAATTATGGGTAAGTGATGTAAATTATGAAAAGGCAAAATTAGCATTTGAAACATCTTTAAAAAAATTGGATTTGGAATATATTGATTTATATTTGATACATCAGCCATTTAATGATGTTTATGGAGCTTGGAGAGCGATGACAGAGCTGTATAAGGAAGGGAAAATAAAGGCGATTGGTGTAAGTAATTTTTATCCTGACAGACTTGTTGATTTTATTTTGAATAATGAAGTAGTGCCAGCTGTAAATCAGGTGGAAACACATCCTTTCAATCAGCAGGTCAAAGCAAATGAAATAATGAAGGAATATGGAGTTCAAATAGAATCATGGGGACCTTTTGCAGAAGGGAAAAATGGAATATTTACAAATGAAATTTTATCTAAAATTGGTAAAAAATACAATAAATCTGTGGCTCAGGTAGTTTTAAGATGGTTAATTCAGAGAAATATAATTGCAATACCTAAATCAACAAGAAAAGACAGAATTGAAGAAAATTTCAATGTATTTGACTTTGAATTGAACAGTGAGGATATGGGAAAAATATCTGAACTTGATAAAAAGGAAAGTTTATTTTTAAACCATGATGATGTAGAAATAGTAAAATGGCTTAATGGAAGGAAATAATAAAAATACGAGGGAGATTTCTTCCCTCTTATTTTTTAAAAATTTTTACTAAAACTATCAAAAAGTTTCTCAATTTCATTTTTTATATTTTTCTTACAGACACAGTAGAAAGTCATTTTTGCTTCCTTGTCAGCAATAGGAATTGAAATATTATTTTTGAAATTGTCTTCACGTTCAAGCGTGAAATTTGAACGGAAATGCAGTAGATTTTGCATTTCAGCTAATTCCTGATAAATAATCCTGTCATTTTGAATAAGGAAGTTCATATTAGGCATTTTTTCTAAAACTACATCCTTCCATATTCCTATTGGATTGAATAAGAGCATTCTGTCATCTGTAATATCTGAAAAATGTATTTTCTTCTTTTTAGCCAGCGGATGACTTAGAGGAACTGATAAAAATAATTGTTCAGTTTTATATTTTATGCAGAAAAATTCAGAATTATTAATAGGCTCAGAAAGTATAATCATCTGATAAATGTCATTTTTAAGTTTTTCAAATAGCTGAAGATTATTTTCTATTTTATGAAGAATATATTTTTCAGGATAAAATCTTCCAAATAATGAAATCATATCCCACAATGGAGCGGGAGCACATGAACCAATTGAAAAATTATTTTGAATCTGATTATTTTTATTAACTTTTTCTTCCATTTCATCTACAAGATTCAATATTTTTTCTGCATACTGGATAACAGTTTTTCCATTTTCATTTAATTCCATCTTATTTTTTTTCCTGTCAAAAAGTTCAACCCCTAAAGTTTTTTCTAGCTTTTGTATCGAACGGGAAAGTGCAGGCTGTGAAATATACAACTTTTCAGCAGCTTTTGATAATGTTCCATATGTTGCAAACGCAATAAGCTGTTTAAGTTGTTCCAATTCTATCATATTAATCACCTCATATAATTTTTATTTCTAGTATGCATTTTAATTATAGCACATTTTCTAAACGGTATTGTACTTTTATCTTAAATTTTAGTATTATAACTACATGAAGATAAGGAAATAAAAATAAGAAAATGAAGGAGATTATATATGAAAAAAAATTTAATATTATTAATGGCAATAGGGATATTATCAGCAACTGCAAGTTTTGGATTTCAGAAGCCTGTAACAATTAAAGAACAGGGAAGTTTTATGGCAGGGGGAACAGTTGTAACATCACCGGGAGAATATAAAGATTCGGAGCCTATGAATTTTGATGGGGAAACATTACATGGAGATCATGCTTATGTATTTTATCAAAAGCCAGTAAAAACAAAAAAGAATAGTATTGTATTTTTACATGGGTATGGACAGTCAGGAAAAAGTTGGGAAAGTACACCAGATGGAAGAGATGGATTTCAAAATATATTTTTGGAAAAAGGATACAGCACATATATTGTTGACCAGCCTAGACGTGGTAGAGCTGGACAGTCAACAGTTCCAAGAAATTTAACAGCAAGACCGGATGACCAGCTTTGGTATAACAATTTTCGTATAGGGCAATGGCCAGGAATATATGATAATGTTTCTGTACCAAGAGATAATGAATCTCGTGAGCAATTTTTTAGACAAATGACTCCTGATACTGGAGATTTTGACCAAAAAGTTATAAGTGATGCGATGGTAAAAGTTTTTGAAAAATCAGGAAATGGAGTTTTAGTAACTCATTCTGCTGGTGGAGGACCTGGTTGGGACACTGCCATAGCTTCTGACAAAGTAAAAGGAGTAATTGCATTAGAACCTGGAACTTTCCCATTTCCAAAAGGAAAATTACCAGAAGTTGAAAAAACAACAAGTCCATTTCCAGCTAGTGGCTATGAAGTGTCTGATGCTGAATTTAAAAAATTAACTAAAATTCCAATAGTTGTATATTTTGGTGATAATATTCCAACTGAATTAACTGATAACTGGGGTTTAGATAATTGGAGAATAAGAGTAAATTTAGCTAAAAAATGGGAAAAAATGATGAATGAAGCAGGTGGAGATGTAAAAGTTGTAATGCTACCTGATATAGGAATAAAAGGAAGTACACACTTTATGATGGCAGATTTAAATAATAGAGAAGTAGCAAATGCCATGGAAAAATGGATGAAAGAAAAAGGATTAGCAAAATAAAAATAGCAGAGTAATAAAAGCACATGAAAATCTTGATAAAGTTCATGTGGAATTAAAAAATGCTAAAATAAATAATTTTGACTCTTAAAATAAAATTTGGAAAGAAAAGAATGAAAAAAATAAAAAAATATATATTAACTTTTATAATTTTTTTACTGGGAGGAAATTTAATTATGGCAAATTCAGTAAATAATCTAAGTATTACTAAAAAAGAAAATTTAAAATATATCAAAGCAGATCCAAAATATTTTTCAGGAGAAGCAGAGTTTGCAATCTTACCACAAATTGATATATCTAAGGATAGTGTTGCAATAGTAGATTTTGAAGTTGGAGTAGTTAACAATTGGCATTCACATTCAAAAGGGCAATATTTATATATAACTGAGGGAGAAGGTAGAGTTCAAGAATGGGGTAAGGAAATTCAATATGTAAAGAAAGGTGATGTTGTATGGATACCAGCAGATGTAAAACATTGGCATGGAGCTGGGGAAACAACTTCAATGTCCCACTTAGTAATAACACCTGATACTGAAAATAATACAACTACTTGGTTTGAAAAAGTTGAATTAAATGAAAAACCAACAGAAGAAAGATTGAAAATTTCTATTGAGAAACATAAACAAAATACTTCTTTGACAGAAAAACAACTAGCTATTGTTTCAATAGCAGCTAATACGGCAAAAGGAGATTTAAATAAATTAAAAGTAGCTTTGAATAAGGGATTAGATAAAGGTTTAACTATTAATGAAATAAGAGAAATTTTAAATCATCAATATGCTTATATAGGTTTTCCAAGAGCACTAAATGGAATGCTTACTTTAAATAAAGTGTTAGAAGAAAGAAAAGTTAATGGTAAAAAAGATATTGAAGGGAAAGTTCCTACAAATAAGGGGGATATAAATTACTATGAATATGGAACAGAAACTTTAAGTATTTTATCTCAAAGAGATAGCAGTGGATTATTACAAAATTTTGATGGAGTTGACTATGCTTTAAAGGCACATTTATTTGGTTATTTATTTAGTAGAGATAATTTAAACTATGTAAATAGAGAATTAACAACAGTTTCAACCATTTCCACAATATCAGGTGGAGAGGCACAATTAGCTTCACATGTTAATTTAATAAGTAATCTAGGAATTAAAAAAAGTGATTTAGAAAAAGTTGTAAATATTTTAAATAAAGAAGTTGATAGTGATTCATCTAATAGATTAAAAGGAGTTGTTGAAAAATGAAAAAAATGTTATTAGTAGCTTTATTTTTATTACAAATTGGAACTGGAAATTTATTATTTTCTGAAACAAATGAAAATAAAAATGTAGTTAAAAAAATTGAAAATACTGTAAATCAAAATACTAATACAATAGCTACAACAGAAAGTGGAAAAATACAAGGATTTATTCAAGATGAAATATATACTTACTTAGGCGTACCTTATGCAAGAGCCGAAAGATTTATGGCACCTAAAAAAGTAGAAAAATGGAATGGTATTAAACAAACTGTAACTTTTGGAACATATTTTTCACAAGGTGAGAGTATGGTTTCAAGTGGAGGTTGGTTTGCAGGACCTAAATTAGAGATGAGTGAAAATTCTCATAACTTAAATATATGGACTCCTGGTATAAAAGATGGAAAGAAAAGACCAGTAATGGTATGGTTACATGGTGGAGGTTTTAGAAGCGGTTCATCTGCTGAAAATTATATTTTTGATGGAAAAAATTTAAGTAAAAAAGGAGATGTAGTAGTAGTTTCTGTAAATCATAGATTAAATTCACTAGGTTTCTTAGATTTATCAGCTTATGGAGAAAAATATAAAAATTCTGCCAATGCTGGAATTATGGATTTAGTTGCTTCTCTTGAATGGATAAGAGATAACATAGAAGAATTTGGAGGAGATCCTAATAATGTAACTATATTTGGAGAGTCAGGAGGAGGAGCAAAAGTTTTAACTCTTATGGCAACACCAGCTGCAAAAGGTTTATTCCACAAAGCTATATCTGAAAGTGGTGCAGTGGAAGAAATGGGTATGACACTTTTACCTGAAAAAACAACTAGAAGAGTTGCAGAATTAACTCTTGAAAATTTAGGATTAAATGCAAAAAATGTAGATGAAATTCAAAAAATACCTTATGAAAAAGTTATGGAAGCAACAGAAAAAGCCTTAGCAAAAACAGCTGAGGAACAAGGTTATAAAAATGTTTTAACTGGACAACCAGGACTTGATTGGGCACCTAAATTAGATAGCTATATTCCAGTAGAACCTGTAGGAGAAAAATATTCAGAACAATCAAGAGATATTCCTTTATTAATAGGTACTAACTTAACAGAATGGGAAACAATGCCATTTGTATTATCAAATAATAAAGTTGAAAATAAAAATACTTTTACTAATGCAGAAATAAAAAAGAAAATGCAAGAAAAATATGGTGATAGAGCAGAAGCAATAGCGAAAGAATTTAAAAAGGCTTATCCAGAAAGAAAAGCAGTAGATGCACTTTATGTTGATGCTTTATTAAGAAAACAAACATTGAAAACAACAAGATTAAAAGCAGATCAAAATGGAGCACCAGTATATAGTTATATTTTTGCTTGGGATAATCCTATGATTGATGGTATGGCAATGTCTTTTCATACAGCAGAAATTCCATTTGTATTTAATAATATAGATAAAGTTGAAGGAACTTTAAAAGGTAGAGGAAAGGATGCCTATAAATTAGCAGGAAAAATTAGTCAAGCTTGGATAAATTTTGCAAGAACAGGGAATCCTAATGCAGAAGGTTTACCAAAATGGTTACCATATAATACTAAAAATGGAGCAGTTATGATTTTTGATGATAAGTCAGAAGTTAAATATAAACATGATGAGGAGTTAATGAAATTATTAGCACCTGACTATAATTTCTAAAATATTATGAGAAGACTGAGTATATTAATTTTAATTATTATTAACTTTTTCTATATAAAAACTATAGAAGCAAGTGTTGGAGGAGAAAAAATGTTAAAAAAAGAATACTTAAATAAAGATAGTACAATAAAAGAACTTTTAACTTATCCAAGTATAAAAGAGTTTTCAAAATTTATTTTACCTCTTGAACATGGTTACAATCCAAACTCAAAATTAAAAGATATAGCTTATTTATTACCATATCATAATAATATAAATACTGATACAACTTTAAAGAGTATTAATTATATAATTGATAGAAGTGAAAAGGGTGAAGAGATATTCTATAAAATTTATACCGATAAAGAAATAAAAGAAGATAAGAGCAAAGCAAATACAGGAATATTTTTCTTTAAAGGAAATAAAAATGCACCTTTTGCTATAATCAATGCGGGTGGAGGATTTTCCTATGTTGGTTCTATACATGAGGGTTTTCCTTATGCAATAGAATTAAATAAAAGAGGTTATAATGCTTTTGTTTTACAATATAGAGTTGAAGATGGTTATAGGGCAACTCAGGACCTAGCAAGAGCAATATCATATATAATTGAAAATAAAGATTTATTTGAAGTTGATATAAATAATTACTCTTTATGGGGAAGTTCAGCAGGAGCTAGGATGGTTGCAGCAATTGGCTCAAGAGGTTTAGTTTCTTTTGGAGAAAAAAATTATACTAAACCCAATACAATAGTTATGCTTTACACAGGATTAGCTAGTTTTACACTAAATGATCCTCCTACATTTATGGCAGTTGGTGACAGAGATGGAATTGCTAATCCAAGAGTTGTTGAAAATAGATTTAATGAAATGAAAAAAGCAGGCTTAAAAGTAGAATTTCATAAATATAAAAATGTAGAGCATGGCTTTGGATTAGGCATTGGAACTTCAGCAGAAAATTGGATAGATAGTGCTATAAAATTTTGGGAAAAGCAAAGTGTAAGATATGAAAAGTGACTAACTTATGGTTGAGGGTATGGCAATGTCTTTCCACACAGCAGAAATTCCATTTGTATTTAATAATATAGATAAGATTGAAGGACTTATAAAAGGTAGAGGAAAGGATGCCTATAAATTAGCAGGAAAAATTAGTCAAGTTTGGATAAATTTTGCAAGAACAGGGAATCCTAATGCAGAAGGTTTACCAAAATGGGAACCATATAATCGTAAAAATGGGACAATTATGATTTTTAACGATAAGTCAGAAATAAAACATAAACATGATGAAGAGTTAATGAGATTATTAGCACCTGGCTATAATTTCTAAAATTATTATCAATTATGACATTTTTAATAGGAGGTATGGCAATGGCAAATTATAGAAATAATCCTTTTACATTTGTATATGATGGAGCGATTACAAAAAATGAAAAAGGAAAGGTAAATGTAGAAAAAGTAAGTTATAAAATTAATGGAATTGATATTGCAGCTAATGTATACAAACCTGCAAGTTATACTCCAAATGGTAAATTTCCAGCAATAGTAGTGGCACACCCAAATGGTGGAGTTAAAGAACAAGTTGCAGGGTTATATGCACAAAAATTAGCAGAACAAGGATATGTTACAATAGCTTTTGATGCTGCTTATCAAGGAGCAAGTGGAGGAAAACCTCGTTATGTAGATAAACCTGCAAATCGTATGGAAGATATAAGAGCTGCAGCTGATTTCATAACTCAATATCCTGGTGTAGATAAAAATAGATTAGGTTTATTAGGAATTTGTGGTGGAGGTGGCTACTCAATAAAAGTAGCACAAACAGATAAGAGATTTAAAACTGTAGCGACTGTAAGTATGTTTAATACAGGTGATGTTAGACGTAATGGATATAATCGTACACAAATGGATACTATACAAACTCGTTTAAAAGATGCTTCAGATGCAAGAGCACAAGAAGCAGCAGGTGGAGAAGTTAGATACACACCAGCTTTTGCAGATGGAATGACAAAAGAAGAAATAGCAGCATTACCATTTGAACTATATAGAGAAGGTTATGAATATTATGGAATAACTCATAAACATCCAAATTCTCAAACTAATAATACAGTTAGTAGCTTATTAGATTTAATGTCTTTTGATGTTAACACTAATGTAGATTTGATAAATCAACCATTATTAATGATAGCTGGAGATAAGGCTGATAGTTTATATATGACAGAAGAAGTTTTTAAAAATGCAACTGGAACAAATAATAAAGAATTATTTTTAGTAAAAGGTGCAACTCATATTCAAACTTACTGGAAGCCTGAGTTTGTGAAAGAAATTAGTGGAAAATTGACACAGTTTTATAATAAAAATTTATAAAACAAAGAATATAGAGTATATTTAAAAATAAAACAGGAGGCAAAAAAATGAAAAATTTTGTAAATAGAAATAGATTTTGTAAAGTAATTTTAAATATGGCGGTATTATTTGGATTTATTGCATGTGGAAATAATTCTTCATCAGTAAATAACCAAAATTCAAGAAAAAACGGAAATGCAAAAAAAGGGAACGGAAAAGTCTTAGTTGTATATTATTCACAGACAGGTACAACTGAAGGAGTTGCTAAAATTATTGCGAGAGAAACGAATGCAGATTTGGTTAAATTGGAAGTAAAAAACGAGTATACAAGTGATGATTTGAATTGGACTGATGAAAATAGTAGAGTTAACAGAGAACATGATAACCCAAATAGTAGAAATGTAGAATTGAAAAATGCGGTTATTCCTGATTTTTCTTCATATGATACCGTATTTATCAGGTATCCGATTTGGTGGAGAGAGGCTTCCTGGGTTCTGGATGATTTTGTTAAGAAAAATGATTTTACTGGAAAAACTGTAATTCCGTTTGGTACATCAATGTCAACAGGAGATGGGACTAGCGGAAACAGATTGAAAAAATTGACAAAAACAGGAAACTGGGTTGATGGACAAAGATTTTCCAGCAGTTATAATGAATCTGAGGTTGTAGATTGGGTGAAAAGCTTAAAATACTGAATAGAAACTGGAGATGCAGAGTGGTTTGAAGAAGTTTCAGATAAAGAATATGAAAAACTGAAAATTGAATTTTCTACTGATTTATGATACAATTGTACTATTATTATAAAATCATGGAATGGAGTTTGATTATGAATAAGGAAAGACTTGCAGCTTTTATGGATGCCGTACTTGCAATTATTATGACAATTCTTATATTAGAACTGAAAAAACCTGAAACAGCAACTTTAAAAGCACTTTGGAATCTGAGAGTAGATTTTTTTGCATATACGCTTTCATTTTTCTGGCTTGGAACAATGTGGGTAAATCTGCATAATGAATGGCATAAAATAAAATATATTACACCGTTAATTGTCTGGGTAAATGTAGTACTACTTTTCTTTTCCTCATTTTTTCCATATGTGACTTCTTTTGTCACTTCATATTATAACAGTAGTGTAGCGCAAGGATTTTATGGCATAATAGTTTTGGCTGTTACATTCTGCAACATAATCTCGTTGTATCTGATAGAAAAGGTGAATAAACATGATAAAGAATTGCAGGAATCATTAAAAACAATGATAAGATGGATAAAAGTTGATATAAGTATAAAAATAATTGGGTTAATAATATCGTGTATATTTTATCCGCCAGCAATGATGATAAGTGTTTATATTACTTTATTTGGAATTGCATTTCCGGAACAGTATAAGGCAATAAAAAGAAGAAGGGATTAATAGGAAAATCTAATACTGATCATGAAAATGTAAAGCATTGGCATGGAGCAACGAAAGACAGCTGGTTTTCACATATTGCCATTACAGCTGGAGATGCAGAGTGGTTTGAAGAAGTTTCAGATGAAGAATATGAAAAACTGAAAATTGAATTTTCTACTGATTTATGATACAATTGTACTATTATTATAAAATCATGGAATGGAGTTTGATTATGAATAAGGAAAGACTTGCAGCTTTTATGGATGCCGTACTTGCAATTATTATGACAATTCTCATATTAGAGCTAAAAAAGCCTGAAACAGCAACTTTAAAAGTCCTTTGGAATTTAAGAGTAAATTTTTTTGCATATACGATTTCATTTTTCTGGCTTGGAACAATGTGGGTAAATCTGCATAATGAATGGCATAAAATAAAATACATTACACCGGCAGTTGTCTGGGCAAACGTAGTTTTACTGTTTTTTTCTTCGTTTTTTCCTTATGTGACTTCTTTTGTCACTTCATATTACAACAGTAGTGTAGCACAAGGATTTTACGGGATAATAGTTCTGGCTGTTACATTTTGTAATATAATTTCTGGGCATTTGATAGGAAAAGCAAATAGAAACGATGAGAAACTACAGGAATCATTAAAAATAAGGATGAGATGGTTAAGTATTGATACAATTATAAAAATTATAGGGTTAATAATATCGTGCACCTTTTATCCGCCTGCAATGATGACAAGTGTTTATATTACTTTACTTGGAATTGTACTTCCCGCACAATATAAGGCGGCAAAAAGAAGAAAATAAACAATAGTATTCTTCTTCTTGACTTCACTTTGAAACAAGGATATACTTTATTGAGTAGAAATTAACAAAATGAAGCTGGAATAGATATTATGAGAAAATTACGTAAAGAATGAGGAATGACCTATCCTGAAGAAGAATAGAAAAGGAGATATTTTGTTATGAGAAAAATAACGAATTTTGTATTGTTTATGGTATGTTTTTTTCATTCAATACTGCTGTGTATGCTGTAGCTAAGGTAAATTCTGTAATACAGGAAATAAGAAATGAAAATGATTCACAGATGAGAGAAGAAGATGAAGAGATTAGGAGATTTAAATTGAATTTTTTAGGAAATAGGTTATAAGTTTAAAATAAAAGTGATATTAGCTTAAAATTTGTAATATCACTTTATAGGGTGTGTACAAAATTTTTGGTGCAGTATACTTATTTTTTCTTATATTTATTTCCATATTCGTTCATTAAATCAAAAATAGGTTTTAGTTCACTACCTTTCTTTGTAAGAGAATATTCTACTTTTGGTGGAACAACTGGATATACTTTTCTTGTAACTATTCCATCACTTTCAAGTTGTCTTAAGTTTTCAGTTAAAACTTTTGCACTGATTCCAACTATAGATTTTGTTAATTCATTATATCTTTTTGTACCAGTTAATAAATCCCTCAATATTAGTATTTTCCATTTATTAGCTATCATTGAAGCAGTATATTCAACTGGACATTCTGTATATATTTTTCTCATAAAATCACCTCTTGCATTCATTATACCATCATATGGTACTTTAAGTAAGTACAAAAAAAAGAGCTGTCTCAAAATAGTAAAATTTTAAATAATTCAAAAATACAGCTCCCACATTATTTTTTAAATTTTCTTTTTGAGACAAACCCTATTAATATATAATACCATCATTTTCAGTATATGAAGTTAATGAATTTTCTTTTACTTGAACACATACATAGCTGATACCTTCATCATCTGCGGCTGCAAATTGTCTTTTACCATTAGGGGATATTTTAATTACATTTCCTTTTTTTATTTTAACAACTTCACCATCTATTGTCAGAGTACCTTTACCCTCTGTAATTATGTATATTTCCTCATTTTCTTTATGCGAATGAACAAATGGTACGCTTACACCTGCAGGTAAACTGTTAAAACTTACTTCCGCTCCTGTTAATCCTAATGTTTGATGGAATTCTGTTCTTGCTCCATCCGCAATTCCTATTGAATAATTTTTCATATATGATTCCTCCTTTTTCTTTTGTATGTTTATTTTATAACATAATGAAACAAATGGCAAGAATGCACTTTTTTGTTATATAGTTACCTTTTGGTATAAATTGTGGAAATATAAAGAAAAATGATTGAATAAATCTTAAAAATAGCTCTATACACAGATTATATAATATATTACGACAAATAAAAAATGGAACGAAAAGATTTTCGTTGCAAAAAAAGTAGAAATGAAGTATAATTAATTTATAAAATGTTATTTTAAATTAAATATATGGATTGCAGTTATTTTTATGAATTTAAATAAAGTTATGATTAGAAGAATGGATGGTTTAAATGAGAAAAGATTATGAGGCAATTGAAATAGAAAATGAGAAATTAGAATTTAAGTTTTTAGAAAAGAAAATGAAAGAAGTAGTAGGAATAAAAGAACTAAATTTAGATATATTAAAAACATTGAATTTATATGAAAATAAAAAATTTAATATAGCTGCTGAACTTTTTGCAGACAATAATAATAGAAAATTTTCTGGAATCGATATAGTAGTTTTAGGTGAGAATATAGCAGAGAAAAATAGAAATAGGATATTATTTAGGAAAAATATTGAAAAAAAGTCAATACTTGAACAATATTTTGAAGTTATTAGTATATTTGAAAGAGGTTATGAATATGAAGAGATAGAAGGTGCTGAGTGTATAAAAAAAGAAAAAATTTCAAAAGAGGCTTTCAAGGAATCTGTTGCAAGTGCGATAGTTCATAGACTGTGGGATATAAAAGCAAATATAAAAATAGTAATGTCAAATGATAAAATAGAGATTATATTACCAGGAAATTTATCATCGGGAATGTCTGAAGATGAATATATGAGAGGATATACCTCAACTTTGACAAATCCCATAATAGCAAATATTTTTTATCAGCTAAGAATAATTGAAAAATTTGGAATAGGAATAAAAAAAATAAAATATGAATATCGAGAAAATATTGTAAAACCATCTTTTGAGACACATAAAAATAGCATAAGGATAACTTTGCCAATAATTAAAACAGTTCTAAGTAATTTAGTTAATAGAGAAGTAAAAGTTTTTGAAATTCTTAAAAAATATGAAAAATTAAGTAGGAAAGAAATCGAATATTTAAGTGGATATAGCAAATCAAAAGTCATAAGATCAGTAAATAGCTTAATTGAAAAAAGTATTGCTGAACAAGTGTGAAAAGGACGTTCAGTAAAATATCAATTAAAAAAATAGGACAAAAATTAATTTTTTCGTTGCAAAATGAAACGTAAAATGGAATGAAAAACTTTTCGTTGCAAAAATATTATAAAAAAACTTCTACTGAGGAATATTATTTATTTTTCCTAAATTTCAATATTAAATGCAATATTTTTTAAATTTCCTTAAATTTAATTTCATGTAAAAATTTTTCAAATGGTGTTACATAGTTTAAACATTATTTTTATTTTAGAAAAATTTTATGTAAATCTATTAATAGAGATAAATTATCCATAATTAATTTTTAAATATTTCATTTTAAATCAATATTCTAATTAAAAAAATGGACAAATAAAATTTTGTTTGGTATACTTTAAATATAGAAAATAAAAATATCTTAAAGTTTATTTACATGCATCTCATAGAGAAAATGAAACGGAAATGGGAATAGTAGTGTATGAAGATATTCCTGAGATTAAAGGGATAATCGCATATTCTGATGATGTTAATTCAGCATTGTATTATCGAGGATATACTTATACAATTAACCGATTCATTGCAGATTACGCAGGAGATATAGATGGAGAATCTTATGATTGTAGTACAGAATCTTCAAGAGCCTATGTAGAGTTATTAAGTAAAGGAGAGTATTGTAAATAATAGTTATAATAGGAAAGGAAAATTATGTTATACGAAATAGATAAAAATAAAACACTTCAACCACTTGAATTTTATGGTGTTGGGGATTTAAATAAAAATGAAAAAGATTTAGAAAATTTATTGGTAAAAAATCTTGAAATTTTATTTACTGAAAATAATCAATTAATGCCAATTTTTCAGGAAAGACAATATCAAGAAGAACCAGATTTATACGCTATAGATAAATATGGGGATTTAGTGATTTTTGAGTTAAAGATAGGTAATATCAAGAAAAATACAGTTAATCAAATTATGAGATATGCTCAAAAATTTGGAAAAATGAAATACAAGAAACTTAATGAATATTTTAAAAAATTTAATAAGAAATTTGATAATGATTTACAAAAGAGTCATCAGGATAATTTTGGACTTGATGAACCTTTATCTATTGAAAGATTTAATTTACATCAGAAAATGTATATTATTGGAAATTCATCAGATTTAGAATTAATTGAAACTATAGACTATTGGAAAAATAGAAAAGTAGATATTGATTTTCTTCCTTATAGAATTTATAAGATTAATAATAAAAACTATTTTGAATTTTTTGCTAAACCCTATGATTATAATCAAAATATAAAAGATAGAAAAGGAATAATATTTGACACTAATAAAACATACAATACTAAAGCTGTTTTTGATATGATGAAAAATGAGAAAATAAGTGCTTATGGAGATGCAAGAAAATTTATAGATTGTTTTAGAAAAAATGATTATGTTCTGTATTATCATAAAGGTTTCGGAATAATAGTAATTGGACAGATAATTTCTGAAAAACCACAAGAAAACGAAGAAAATAAAGAAAGATTTCATAAAGTAAGAATTTTAACGACAAAAATTGAAAATGAAAAGGAAATGAAATTTTTAAAACCTAGTGAAATTACTCAAATTCTTGAAAAAAATTTTTATTATGCTTCTACTGTTAAAAAGCCATATCTTACAATAGAAGAAGTGAAAGTTCTTGAAGATGAGTTATTAAGAAAATATCAAGAAAATGAATAACGAATAAAAAGCTGTTTCATAAAATAATTCCTATGAGACAGCTTTTAATTCAATAAAAATCTAATTTTCAAATTTCTAACTTTTTATAATTTTTCAATTTTTTATTTATCTTCATTTACTTTCGGAATGCTCTTCATTTCCCCTTTCAAAACAATCACAGATACAACAAAAGCTATGAAATCTGCTATTGGGAATGCGAACATAATTCCATCAATACCCATAAAATATGGTAAAATTATTAGTAATGGTAAAAGTGATATAATTTGTCTTACAAGTGACAAAAAAGCTCCTTTTGAGGCTCTTCCAATTGATGTTAAAAACATTGTAATAGCACCTTGAATACCATTTAGGAATATGAAGAATAAAAATACTCGCATATATTTTGTTCCGTATTGAAAGTAGAGTTTACTTCCGTTACCAAAGACAGAAATTATTTGAACAGGGAAAAGTTCAGCGATTGCAAATGCTACTAAAGAAATAATAAAAGCCACTTTTAGAGATAATTTTAAAATTTCTCGAACCCTTGCAAATTTTTTTGCTCCATAATTAAATCCAGCAATAGGCTGAGCTCCTTGCGTCAATCCCAATAAAATCGCTATAAATATGACATTTATTTTCATAACAATTCCAGCAACGGCAATAGGAATTTCACTTCCATAAATAGATTTCGCACCATAAATTTTCAATAAATTATTTGTCACAATTTGAACAATTAGTGCAGAACATTGGAAAATCAAAGGCGATGTTCCCAACATAAACAAAATCCAAATTTCTCGTATTTTTATCTTAAAATCCTTCAATTCAAATTTTACACTTTTAAATCTGAAAAAATATAGCCCTAACATAACTGCCGAGATAAATTGCCCAATTACAGTCGCCCAAGCGGCACCGTCCATTCCCATATCAAATCCAAACATAAACAGCGGATCAAGAATCGTATTTGTAATAGCTCCAACAACTATTGCAAGCATTGAATAAAAGGAATTTCCATCAGCTCTAACCATAGGATTTGCTCCTATCGAAAATAGTAAAAACGGTATTCCAAGAGATGTAATTTGAGTATATTCAATCGCATAATCAAAAATTTGATCAGTAGCTCCAAAGGCCGTCAACATTGGTCTTAAAAAAATATTAATTAATATGCACAAAATAATCCCGCTTAAAAGTAGCATTGTAGCCGCAGTTCCAGCCACGCTTTTTGCCCTTTTCGGACGCTTTCTTCCCAATTCCAAATTAAAATTAGTCGCAGCTCCAACTCCAGTCATAAGCCCAATTGCAAGACAAATCGTCGTAAGCGGAAAAGCCACATTTGTAGCCGCATTCCCAAGAAACCCAATTTTTTGCCCAATAAAAATCTGATCCACAACATTGTAAAGAGCATTGACCAAGTTAGCAATGATAGCAGGAACCGCAAGTGAAACCAGCAATTTTCCAACTGGTTCTGTACCAAATTTAGTTTTTTGTTCATTTATTGCTTTCGTTTTTCCCATTTTTCCTTCCTTTCCAAAATTTTTAAATATGATAAAATTCTCTTTAATAAAAAGAGAAAAATATTTTTTGTAACAAGAAAACTGAGACAAAATCCCAGTTTTAAGTCATCATATTAGCATGGTAAAAAATAATAACTTATGAGTATTTTACTACATTTGGTAAAGGTTTTCAAATTTTTTTATTTAATTCTGAATATTATGGTGAATTTTAGAATAAAAGAATTTATTGTAGCATAAACTGACTTTAAAAATAAAAAAAATTGATATAAAATATGTAGATTTTTTGTCAAAAATATTGTACAATAAGTAGAGGTGATTAGTATGATAGCTACAAATTATTCAAATGTGAGAAATAATTTAAAAAAATATTGTGATAAGGCAACTGATGATTATGAAACAGTCATTATAACAAGAAAAAACGATAAAAATGTGGTACTGATGAGTGAAGAGGAATATAATAATTTGATGGAAAATCTTTACATCATGTCAAATAAGAAATACTATAATGAACTGTTAAAAAGTAAAGCGGAAGCGGAAGCGGGGAATGTACAAATACATGATATAATTGAGGTGGAATAATGAATTTAACATGGACAGATATTGCATGGGGGCAATATGAAGAATGGCAGAGACAGGATAAAAAAATAGTCAAAAAAATAAATGAAATAATAAAAGACATCAAAAGAAACGGAAATGAAGGGATAGGGAAACCTGAGCCTTTAAAGCATGAACTGAATGGATACTGGAGCAGAAGAATTACTGATAAACACAGGTTTATATATAAACTAACAGAAACAAGTATACTAGTTATTGCCTGTGCAAATCATCATAAATAATAGAAATTACGAAAAATAAAGGCATGATTAAAAAAACAGACTTCTTTAAAATTGAGAGAAAATCTTAATTTAAGTGGTCTTTTTTTTGTTTTTTTGAAATTTATATAACAAAATTTGTAAATATTATTGTGTAGAGTCATTTTTAAGAAAAATTCTATTTAAAGAAAATTTATGAAAAAATAGGGTATAATATTACTATATAAAATTTAAAATATAAATTTTGTTAATATTGAAAAAATATAGAAAGGGCAAGTTATGAAAAAGATAATTTTAATTTTGGTAAGTATATTATTTTTAGTGAGCTGTAGTGGGAATATTCCTTTCTCGGAGGAGGAAAAAGGAGCTTTAAAAAAGGCAAAAATGGAAATTGCTGAAATGAAGAAAAATCCGACAATGGCAGAAAAGGAAAGAATTTTGCAAAAGGGGATAGAAGTTCAGAGAAAATATTTACGGATTGGGGTAGTGTATTTTAAAAGTGTGGAAAAGGATATTCCAATAGCAGATTATTATCTGGCAAGAAATTATAGTGCGAGAGGGGAAAATGAAGAGGCATTGAAATGGGCAAGAAAAGGCTCGGACAGAGGAGTGAAGGAAGCAAGTGCATTTGCAGGACATATTTATGCTAATCAGAGAGATGAAATGAATGCAAGAAAATATTATATAAAAGCAATGAATCAGGGAGATTATAGGGGAGATACCTTGTTTAGAGTGTGGGTATATGGAGAAAGGAAAGAAATTAATAGCGAAGTGGTGGAAGCATTTAAAAGAAATTTAAATAAAAATATTGAGGTAAAAAATGCTTTGGCTTTTTATTATCAGAGGCACGATCACTTTGATGAAGCTGAAAAACTGTACAAGGAGCTTGTCAATGAAAAATATCCGAATGCAGAAAGACTTTTAGGGGAACTTTATATATCAAAAAAAGATTATGGTAAAGCTGAAGAATGGTTATTAAAGGAATCGGAAAAATTATTTTCACATTCAGAAGACAATGTAAAACGGATTGAAGAAAAAAGAGCAAGATTATTACGTCTGTTAGCAAAAGTTTATGAAATGAAAGGAGATTACGGTAAGGCTGAAAATAACCTTTTAAAATCAAAAGAACTTGCACATAAGGAGCTTGCGTTAACGAGCTTGGCAGCGCTGTATGAAAAGCAAGGGAAATATAATCAAGCTATAAAAATAAATGAAGAATTAGAAGAATTGAAAAAAACAAAGAACAGAAAAAATTAAATCATAAAAGAAATAAAAAATAGAGAGTTTTATGAGAATAGAAAAAAACGAAAAAGAAATATTTTTAGAATTGCAAATATCTGAGAAAGAATAATTATTTTTTAATGAGGAATATTTTTTATAGGGTTTGGAATAGAGCAAGAAACATCATCTTTAGTTGATAATAAAATAGAAAAGAACAAAGGTAAAAAACCAAGAGAACAAACCTATGACAGCATCCGTGAATGGCTACTATTGTAACTGTAATTTTTAAAAATAAAAAATAAATAATTAGAATAAAAAAATTTAAAATTAGAAAATGAGAGAGAAAATTATGAATTTATGGAAAATAAGGAACCTTTATATGAAATATTTACCAATACTTTTACTTATAGCAACATTAAATATAGCTATAAAAAAATGTTCTTTACCCGAAGCAGAAGTAAAGAATAATGAAAGAAGCAGTGATTACAAAAAATATATTGAATTGTCAAATTTGGGAGACGGGGAAATAAAGAAAAAGAATTATAAAAAAGCACTAGAGTATTATGAAAGAGCTAGAGATTATGATAGTAATATGGCAGATGTAAGCATAGCAAATATATATTATAAATTTATAGATAAAGAAGAAGGTGAGAGACGATACAGAAAAGCATACAATAATGGAATTTTTGAAGTTGCTTATACATTAGGGAATATAGCTTATAGAAAAGGAAACTTTAATTTGGCGAAAGAATGGTATTTAAAAGGAAGTGAAAAAGGGAATGAAAAATCAAGTATAGAACTAGCAAAATTATTAATAAGTGAAAATAATGAAATAGAAGCTAAAAGATTTTTATTGAAAGTTGAAAATGGAAACGAAGCTGAAGGATTTTATTATTTAATGACCATTTATTATAAAGAAGGTAATAAAGAAAAAATTTATGAATTGAAAAACAAAATGCTTGGAAAAAAAGAAATGAATCAAATATCCGATGAAATGATGCTTAAAATAGGTTTGATGTTAGGAGACAAAAGACAAAATAGGTTATTTGAATCAATTAATAACGCGGATAGTTTAATAAGAATAAAAAAATATGAAGAAGCTAAAAGAGAGTATGAAAAAAGTTTAGAATATGGTTTTGAAGGGAATTATTTTTTAGGTAATATGTATAGTGAGTTAAATAAAGAGGCAGAAGCATTAAAATATTATAAAATAGCTTGTGAAAAAGGAAAAATAGGAATTGCTGCATACAAAATAGGCAATATTTATGAAGAAAATAATAATTTTATAGAAGCTAAAAAATGGTATCAAATAGGGATTGATTTAGGTGATTCACAATCATTAGTTTCATTAGGAACGTTAGAAATGAAAGAAGGGAATGATAAGGAAGCTAAAGAATTATTTTTAAAAGACACTAATAAAAAAAATGCGGAAGCTATACTTGGGATGATAGCATATTATCAAAAAAATAATGATGTTCAAAAAGCTAAAGAAATGAAAGAAAAAATAATAACAGAGAAAGGGTTATACTATAATGATTCAGATATACAGTATGCAGCATTACTAGCCATTTTACCTTATAATTAATCAGGAATGGAGTTTATTATGGAAACAATAAAAAGAATTAAACGATTTAAATGTTTAAAAAATGAAATTTATGAAATTAAAGATAAATCAAAAAAAATTGGAAATAGAAATTTTGTTATAATGGCATGTCGTTCTGGAAGTAAAGAAAAATCGAAAAAATTTGTAGAAGATAATTTAGTAGAAAATTTAGGAGAAAATATTAAAATTGGTGATGTTATAGGTGTAAGAAGAAATAAGGAGACAAGTGTCTGTATGACCTAAATGTCAAGGAAATTATTCAAAAGATAAGTTTATAGAAGGAATTTTATATGAAGCAGGAGGTCCGTGGGATGAAAAATATAAATGATGAAAAATTATTAAGTTTTGTAGAAAATGAAATTTTAAAGCATAAAGAGGATTATTCAGAAAAGGAAATAAAAAAATTATTAGAGATTTTCAATGAAATTATGAATGTTGTTCCTAAAAAAGCAAATAGCATAGGAGACATGTATATAAATTTCATAGGAAGTGATCATATGGCGGTGTATTATTTTGAATATATATGGACTATGGAATTATTAATTAAAATTTTAGAAAATTCATCAAAAAACAGGGCAAGAATTATATTTTGTTTATCTGTATTAAATGATTTGTATTATTTTGTACTTGATGATTCAGATAAATTTAGTAAAGACGAGTACTGGTCTGAATTTAGAAAAGTAAAAAAATTATTATATCCCTATTCAGATAAATTTTATGATGGATTACTTGAAAAAAATGTTGGGAATTGTTGTTGAAGATGAAGTTGTGGAAAAGATGGAGGAAAAAGAAGTAGAAGAAGAAAAGAAACTTACACCACAGCAGTTGAGAAAAAAATATTTTATTAAAAGAATGAAAAGGGAAGATAAGAAAGCGTGGATAAATGGAAATAGAGAGATGGGAATCAGTAACGTTTCAAGAATTTTCATAATGAATTATATTAGATATTGACAATAAAGGAAATCAGATATTTTCTGAATTTCTAAATGATTATATGGTAGAGTTTATGGAAGATGAGAAGACTTTGGATATTTTAGTTATTAAGGGGGATTGAAAAAATAATAAAATTTGTAAACACAAATACTCTTGTTTTTTTACAAAAAATGTGGTACTCTTATAATATAAAAATTAATTTTATAATAAATACAATTATGTAACTATAATTGTATAAAATGGAAAGGACGAAGAAAATGAAAAAATACGATGCAATAATAATTGGATTTGGAAAAGGTGGAAAAACTTTGGCAGGATTTTTGGCTGGGAAAGGTCAAAATGTGGCTTTGATTGAGAAATCGGATAAGATGTATGGAGGAACTTGTATAAATATTGGATGTATTCCTACGAAAAAGCTTGTTGACAGTACAAAAGTTCTTAAAAATAAAGGGTTAAATGGTATTGGGGAAAAGGAAAGATTTTATACAGAAAGTATAAATAATAAAAATACATTAATTGGTGCATTACGTGGAAAAAATTATGAAATGCTGGCTACAAAGGAAAATATTGATATTTACGATGGATTTGGAAGTTTTGCTTCAAAAAATGTAGTTAATATTGAAAGTAATGGGGAAAATGTTCAGATTGAAGGGGAAAAAATATTTATAAATACAGGTTCGACTACAATAATTCCTGGTATAAAAGGGCTCAAAGAAAGTAATCATGTATATACAAGCACTTCAATTATGGAACTAAAAGAACTTCCTAAAAAATTGACTATTTTGGGAGCAGGGTACATTGGACTGGAATTTGCTTCGATGTATGCTGATTTTGGGTCAGAAGTTACGGTTATTGATTTGGCACAAAGACTTATGCCTAGAGAAGATGAAGAAATTGCTGAAAGGGCAAAGGCTATATTTGAGGCAAAAGGGGTTAAATTTTTACTGGAATCAAAAATTGAGGAAATTGTTGATAAAAATGGAAAAGGATATGTGCAAATTTCGCAAGGAGCAAGCAAGAGTGAAATTGAATCAGACGCAATTCTTGTGGCAATTGGAAGAAAGCCTAATACAGAAGGTCTTAATTTAGAAGCGGCAGGAGTAAAAACCGACGAAAAAGGTGCGGTTGTAGTTGATGAAACATTGAAAACAACAGCTGATAATATTTGGGCAATGGGAGATGTGAAAGGCGGACTTCAATTTACGTATATTTCTCTTGATGACTTTAGAATAATAAGGGATAATCTTTACAATGGAGGAAACAGAACGGTAAACGACAGAAATGTAATTCCATACGGTGTATTTGTAAATCCGCCATTATCAAGAGTTGGAATGACTGAAAGCGAAGCGATTGCCAAAGGATATGAAGTAAAAACAGGAAGACTTGAAGCAATGGCAATTCCAAAAGCAAAAATAGAAGGTGTAACAGATGGACTGCTTAAAGCAGTTATAGATGCAAAAACAGATAAAATATTGGGATGTACTTTACTATGTAACACTTCCCACGAAATGATAAACATTGTTGCGGCGGCTATGAAAGCTGAACAAAAATATACATTCTTAAAAGATATGATATTTACTCATCCGACAATGAGCGAAGCTTTGAATGATTTATTTGGAAGCGTGAAATAAATTGAAAGAATTGATTGTGCTTATATTTTTGAATTTATTGATGCTTTATAGCTTATTTAGATTATTTTTTGGTTTTCATAAATTACAATATTGAAATTAAGGGAATTTTAGAAAAAAATAACATTTGAAATTATATAAAAATTTTGATACAATAAATTTAAATTATTTTGTATCAATTGTTTCTATTTTATGAACTATAAAAATAGAAAAGGAGGAGATGTTAAAATATGGAATTTTATAATTTTACTTATTTAGAAAACCAAAAATTTGTAACAGATAAATTTTTTCTTGTTATAATAATTTTAGTGATAGCGTTTATATTGTTTGCATTTTGGAAATGGTTTAAAGGAAGCATTTCGCTTAGAGATAAACAGCTTAGTTTGCTTGGATTGATGTTTATTTTCTTATTTGCATTATATCATTATGATAATTATAGAGCTAGAAATAATGAAGAAAAAGTTTATAAAAATTCGGCAAGTGTTATAAAAAAATTATCTGAAAAATTTAAAGTTAGCGAAAATGATATTTTTATAAACACGCCTGAAATAACAGAGGACACTGTTTATAAAATAAAAGACAAATATTATCAAATTCACTGGGTAGGAACTAATATTTTAGTTGAACAAATGACAGTTCCTTATGTGGATGAAGTAAAAATGCTTAAAGAATAATAGCATGGAAAAAAATATAAAAGAAAGGAAGATGATGTAATTTTGGATTTCATAATTCTTGTAGCAATAAAACTTACAATTGGATTTATTGCGTTAGTTTTGTTCATGAATTTAAATGGACGGAGCCAATTGGCACCAACATCAACAGAAGATCAAATAGGTAACTATGTTCTTGGGGGAATTATCGGTGGTGTAATTTATAGTCCAAGTATATCAATAGTTCAATTTTTGATAGTTCTTTTAATATGGGGACTTTTAATGACAGTAACTGATTTTCTAAAAAATACAAATAAACGCGTAAAAAAAATGATAGATGGACAAGTTGTGTATTTAATAAGAGATGGAAAAATGCTGACAGAAAATTTCGCACAAGCGACACTTTCAATTCCTGATTTTTACACAAAATTGAGAACAAAAGGAGTTACACAAATATCAGATATAGAAGAAGCTTTTATGGAATCAAATGGACAGCTTATCATTATACAAAAAGGTGAAAATGGTTACTCAAATTTATTGGTTTCAGAAGGAAATATACAGGAAGATAACCTGAAACATATTGGAAAAGATGAGAAGTGGTTAAAGGATGAATTAGCTAATTATAATGTTACAGATCTTAGTGAACTTTTCATTGTTGAATATGGTAGTGATGGGAAATTATTTATTGTTAAAAAGTAATGGATAATCAAAAGAAGAAAAATACTCAAACAGCGATGGAATTTGCTATCTGAGTATTTTTTATTTATTTTGTTAAAAAAATTAAATTTATTTGACAATAATTGACTCGTTTGATAAAATTTTATAGATAAGAAGCTTTAAATAAAAATTTATAATTTGGAGGTGGATGTTTTGAACGAGGAAGTCCCGGAAGAGAGATTTGAAAATTTAAATAATTTAAAATTTATGAATTTATGCAAATATGGATAAAGGGAATATCTTCGTATTGTTATTCTCCTGATTTTTATTTGCATATAAAGTTAAAAAATTGAAAATGCAAAAGAGAAAGGAGATTTAATGATGGAAAACAACATTATTCAAAAACTTATAGATGAAAAAAAATATTTTGAAATTAGAAAATATTTAAACGATTTAAACATTGTGGAAGTTTCAGAGCTGCTAAATCAGTTTGAATCTTCTGAATTAATAATGATTTTTAGGTTACTTTCCAAAAATAGGGCAGCTGATGTATTTTCGTATCTGGACAGTGAACATCAGGAAATGATTATTAAAACCATGACAGATGTGGAAACAAAAAATATATTTGATGAGCTTTATTTTGACGATATTGTCGATATTATCGAGGAGATGCCATCAAATGTGGTCAAAAAGATACTAAAGAATACCGATGCAAAAGATAGACACACAATAAATCTTTTGTTAAAATATCCTGAAAATTCAGCTGGAAGCATTATGACAACTGAATACATGGATTTGAAAAAGAATATGACAGCTTCTTCTGCAATTTTTAAAATTAGGGATGTTATGGAAGATATGGCAAATGTCTATACCTGCTATGTGATTGACGAAGGTAGAAGGCTGGAAGGAGTAATTTCCCTAAAAGAACTTATTACGAGCAAGGATGATGAACCGATTCAAAATCTTATGAATAAAAATGTGATAAGTGTTCATGCAAATGATGATCAGGAAAAGGTTGCGGAAATAATAAAAAAATATAATCTTATCGTACTTCCTGTGACTGATGATGAAAATAGACTCTTAGGAATCATTACGATTGATGATGTAATGGATGTTGTGGAACAGGAAGCGACAGAGGATTTTCATAGAATGGCTGGGATTTCGCCTGTGGAGGAGTCTTATTTAAAAACAAGCGCCTTTACAATGGCAAGACAAAGAATTAGCTGGCTTATTGTGCTTATGATTTCTGCTACATTTACTGGAAGAATTATAAGTAAATATGAAGATGTGCTGCAGTCTGTAGTTATACTTTCTTCATTTATTCCTATGCTAATGGATACTGGAGGAAATGCAGGTGCACAGTCTTCGACAATTGTAGTCCGTGCTTTGGCATTGGGGGAAGTTGATACAAAAGATACTTTTAAAATATTAAAAAAAGAATTTCTTATTTCATTTATAGTAGCTATTGTTTTGGCGGCAATAAATTTTTTAAGAATTATAACTTTGACAAAAACACCTTTAAATGTTGCAATGACAGTTTCAGTAACTTTAATTTTTGTAGTTATAATTTCTAAAATAATAGGTGCTTTTTTACCTGTTATCGCTAAAGCCTTTAAAATGGATCCGGCAATAATGGCAGGACCTTTAATAACTACGATTTTAGATGCGCTTACTCTTACTATTTACTTTAGATTTGCAACTATGTTTTTAAGTAATGTTATAAAGTAAATATTTTTATAAAATAATGTTTTATAAAATTTAAGAATATAAAAATTGATTGTCTAATCGAAGTTATATGATAACTAATATAGGAAAAATGAGGTGAGAAAAAAATGAAAAAAATAAAAAGAATAATTGAAGATCTTTTGAAAGAAAAAAAATATTTTGAGATAAAAAAAGAATTAGATAAATTAAATGCAGTTGAAATTTCAGATGTGATAAATTTATTTAAACTGCCAGAGCTTGTAATAATGATTTTTAGACTTTTAAAAAAGGATAAAGCAGCCGATGTATTTTCATATTTGGACAGCGAACATCAGGAAATGATTATTCACGCTTCAACTGATGTTGAAACACGAGAAATATTTGATGAACTGTATTTTGATGATATTGTCGACATTATCGAGGAAATGCCGTCGGATATTGTAAAAAAAATCTTGAAAAATACAGATAGAAAAGATAGACACTTGATAAATCAGCTTCTAAAATATCCAGATAATTCAGCTGGAAGCATTATGACGACTGAATATGTGGATTTTCAGAAAAATATGACAGTTCAAGAGGCGATAGGACAGCTTAAAAAAACTGGGAAAGACAAGGAAAATATTTATACTTGCTATGTTACTGACAAAAGCGGGAAATTGGAAGGCGTACTTTCATTAAAGGAATTAATTTCTAAAAAGGACAGTGCTGTAATTGAAGATATTATGAATACAAATTTTGTAAGTGTAAATACACATGATGATCAGGAAAAAGTTGCAGATTTATTTAAAAAGTACGATTTTATCGTTATGCCAGTTGTTGACCATGAAAATAGGCTTTTGGGAATAATTACGGTGGATGACGTTTTGGATGTTGTGGATCAGGAAGTTACGGAAGATTTTCACAAAATGGCTGGAATTACTTCACCTACTGATGATTCTTATTTAAAGACAAGTGTCTTTACGATGGCAAGACAAAGAATTGGGTGGCTTGCAGTTCTTATGATTTCTGACACAATTTCTGGAAATATAATACAAGGCTATGAAAAAGTTTTGGCAAAGTCAATAATTTTAACGGCATTTATTCCAATGCTTATGTCAAGCGGTGGAAATGTCGGTTCACAATCTTCAACGGTTGTAATCCGTTCACTTGCACTTGGGGAAATTTCTCCAAAAGATGCCTTTAAAGTGATTAAAAAGGAATTTTCAATTGGAATAATGGTTTCAATAGTTTTGGCGATATTAAATTTTATAAGACTTGTAACACTTGAAAAAACTAATTTTATAATTGCTTTTGTCGTTTCATTGACACTTGTATTTACAGTAATAGTTTCAAAGCTAGTAGGAGCACTGCTTCCACTTGGGGCAAAAATTGTGAAGGCTGATCCGGCGGTTATGGCAACACCTTTGATAACAACGATTTCTGATGCTGTAACACTTATAATTTATTTTAATTTTGCAACAATGTTTTTGAAACTTTAGTAAATTACGGAAATTAAATGTTTTAAAAATATAATTAAGTTTACAAAGCAGAAAAAATGTAGTATAATAAAAAAGTGAGTTTATTGGTATAGTACAATATAAAAATAAGCATATTTCAAATCGTGCAAAAATAAAATTAACTATTGATAAAGTGCGATAAATGTGTTATATTTAGATTGTAGGTATGTTATAAACTTATAGGTAAAATTAACATTTTGAAAGTTGGTTTTATTACAAATTTATGAGAGGAAATAAATGATGAAAATAGGTAGAGAGTTTTCTGATAAAAAAAGCACCGGGAGGAATATTTTAATACTGATAGTCATAATAATTATACTATTCGCACTAAAAAATAGAATTTCCAGTTCATTTTCCTTTTTGGACGGGATTACTAAAGAAATAGATTTTAAGCTTGTAAAAGTTAAAAGTATGTTATATACTCAAACTTTAAAATTAAAATCTAGAGTACAGGACATCAGTTACATCGAAGAATATGTAAAAAACAATAAGACAAGAGATTTTGAACTGCAAAAAAATAAGGTTCAAAACACAGAATTAGCATATTTAAAAGTTGAAAATGAAAATTTGAGAAAAATGCTTGATATGCGTCAAAAAAATCCCGCTGAGTTTATTGCGGCAGATGTTGCATTAGTGGAAAATATAAATTATTCAGAGAAGTTTTTTATCAATAAAGGTCAAAATCAAGGAGTAAAATTAAATTTACCAGTTATGTACAATGGTTATTTAATCGGAAAAATCTCAAAAGTTGATGCGGAATATTCAGAAGTTACTCTTTTGACAAGTAAAAACTCAAAATTAAGCGTAACTTTGAATGGTACGAATTTACAGATTTTGCGTGGAAATGGAGATGGAACCTTTTCAGTACAAAACTTTAATGAAGGTTCAGTTAACGAAAAGACATTATTTAACATAGAAACTTCAGGTGTGAGTGATGTTTTTCCAAAAGGAATAAAAGTGGGGACGTTTAAATTAAAAGATTTAAATGCGTTCAAAAAAATAAAAGAAATCAGATTTACACCAGAATATGATATTTTTCAAATCCAAAATGTAATGGTTTATAAATGGAGCAGAAACGATGTAATTGACAGTCAAATTCAGACTCAGGTAAATTTGGAAAAAGAACAGGATTCAGAGAAATCTCACGATTCAGTGCAATAAAACTTAGTTTAACTTTTAAAATAATTTTTGGAGGATAAAAGATGTTTAAAAAATTAACAATGAGTAAATTAGTAATATTAATGACAATTTTTATTTCAGTTTTTTCTTTTTCAAAAGATTTTTGGGAAAAGAGAAATTTTACCGTAAATGTGACTGAAGATGTGACAATTAATGGTCAAAATAGAAGCAAAAGATATATAATGAGCTACAATTCAGGAACATTAAAATTGCAAATTACAGCTCCTAGCGTGAATCGAGGTGAAATTTACACATTTAGCGGAAACACAAAAACTGTTTATTATCCTTCTTTAAAACAAACTGTTAAACAAAAAGTTGAAAAAGATGAAGCAAATATTTTGGCAGTATTTAACAAAATAGCGAGAATAAATGGTAAAAAAACGCAGACTAAAAATGGAGATACATTTCATTTTTCAGGAAATTGGCTAACTTCAATTACTAGCAAAGGATATACAGTAAATTTCAGCGATTATAAGTTGTCAAATGGCTATTATTTCCCAACAAAAATTTCTGTAAAAGACGGAAATTCACAAGTGATTTACAGATTATCAAATTTTAAATAAAGGTTTTTATGAAAATTTTTAAAATAAATGGAATAATTTTAAAAAAAAAGGAATATGGAGAAAATAATTTATTAGTTACTATTTTTTCTAAAGAAATTGGTAAAATTGTGGCAATGTCATTTGGAATAACAAAGTCCAAAAAAAGAAATTTAGCCGCATATAATCCGATGAATGTTGTCGAATTTACCATTTCTAAAAGAAATAATTTTTATTCAATAAAAGAGGCAAATATAACAAAAGTTTTTAAAAATATTTTGATTGACATTGAAAAATTGGAAATTTCGTTATATATTCTAGATAGTATAGATAAAATTTATGATGAAGTTGTGGAAAATGAAAGATTTTTTTTAAAATTGATAAATATTTTGAACTATATAAACGAAGCGATTAATCTAAAAAGAGGATATAAATATTATATTGTTTTGGCGTTCTTGCATAGAATTATGACTGAACACGGAATTTATGAAATTAGTGAAGTAAAATCACTATTAAAAAAAGAATTGTTTTTAGAATATAAAAAAATATTAGCTTTAAATAAAGATTTAAATTTTCAGAAAAAAGTTGAAGAGCATAAAAAAAATTTAAAAAAAATAGTTATTATTTTTGAAAAATACATAAATATGCAGTTGCAAGTGGAACTAAATGTACAAAAATTTATTTTGGAGGGAATTTATGGAAAATAAAAAGATAGCTGATTATATTCAGACGGACACGATTTGTTTGAATTTAAAATCAACCAGTAAGAATTCGGTTATAAAAGAACTTTTTGAAAATTTAAAGAAATGTGGTTTGGTAAAAGATGAAGAATTGGCGCTAAATGATATTTTTTTGCGTGAAAAAATGGGAACCACGGGAATTGGAAGGAAAATTGCTCTGCCTCATGCTAAAACTAAAGCTGTCAATGAGTTAATAATAACTTTGGGGATTTCTAAGGATGGAATTGAATATGAATCACTTGACGAAGATAAAGTAAATATTTTCTTTATGTTCTTATGTCCTGAAAATCAAACTCAGGAATACTTGAGAATACTTGCGAGAATCTCTAGATTTATTAGGGAAACAAGGTTTGTTGATTCTTTGTTAAGAGCAAGGTCAAATGAAGAAATTGAAAAAATAATAAGAGAAGAAGAAAATTAGGTGAAATTATGAGATGTCCGTTTTGTGGGAATGAAAATACTAAAGTAGTTGACAGTCGTGCATATTTTGAGGGGAATTCAATCAAAAGAAGAAGAGAGTGCGAAAAATGCGGTAAAAGATTTACTACACACGAAAAGGTGGCAGAGTTGTCGCTAAAGGTGATAAAAAAGAGCGGAGAAAAGCAAGTTTATTCTCGAGAGAAAGTCTATAATGGAATTATTCGTGCATTTGAAAAGAGATATTGCAATACTGAAAAAATTGAAGAAATTATAGATAGGATTGAAAGAGAAATTTTGACAGAGTATTCTGGTGAAATAAAATCGAGCATCTTGGGCGATAAAATACTTTCATATTTGATTGATCTGGATGAAATAGCGTATGTTAGATTTGCTTCTGTCTATAAAAAGTTTGATAGTTTGGACAGTTTTATTTTTGAAATTGAAAAAATTAGAAACGACAAAAAAATAAAAAATATAAAAAGTTGGGAGAGTAAATGAAAAGATTGATTTTTTTGTGGAATATTATTTTTGGATTGATTGTAGCGTATCAACTTTATGATAGTATAATAAGATATTCTGGTAGAAAAGAAATACAAAAAAATATTGCATCAGTTAACAAGGATATAAAAAAAGCTACTGAGCAAAAGAATAAAATTATCCAAAATACAAATGATCTTACAGATGAAGATAAATTTGAAAGATATGCGAGAGATAATTTGAATTTTAAGAAAAAAGGAGAAGTTGCTTACAAATATTAAGTAATATTGCGAAATATGGGAAATTTATTTGATTCAAAAAGTTTAAGTGAAGAAGTGGAAAAATATAAAATAGAAGATGAAAAGAAAAAATATATTTTTAGAGCCAATACAAAATATATATTTTCATCGTCTATTTTTTTATAGTAATTGTATTTATTGCATCAAATTCATTGTATAAAGGAATTACAGGAATTGAAAAATTATCAGGATTAAAAATTATTTTGATTTTAATTTTGTTTTTGTATGTTTTTATTTCTATTTTTTTGATATTTAGCTATAAAATCGTATTTGAAAATGGCGCTATTTTTGTAAAAAATTTGAAAATAGAAGTTTCAAATATAGAAAGCGCAACTGTAAAAGTGGCAAAAGTGAGTGCAGCAAAAATTGATAAAGTCTTGGAAATAATAACTTTTGATAATAAAAGAGTACAAATTAGATTAAATATAAAAAACGAAATACTGTTATTAAAATTATTAAAAAATCGAATTGGTAATAAATTGATTTTTAAAATATAAAAAATAAAAAAATAAAAAAATAAATTTTAAAAATATAAAATAAAAATCAAAAAAATTAAAAAAAAATAAGAAAAATATTTAAAAGAAAGGAAAGTGAGAAAGAAAAAATGGTGGAATTTTTTATTGCGTTTAGGCATATTGTGGAGAGAAAATTTCAAAGTATATTTTCCACGCTTGGGATTGCGATTGCTGTGACAGTTTTTATTGTGTCCCTGACAGTTTCAAATGGACTTGGAAGAAATATGATTAGTTCACTTCTTACAATGAGTCCGCATATTCTGATAAAGCACAAGCAAAAGAATTTTTTTGAAAATTATGACGAAGCAGTGGAGAATCTAAAAAAAGTTGACGGCGTAAAAGCGGTTATTCCAAAAATAAACAGTCAATCGATTATAAAGTCGCAAGGATTTGCAAGAGGAGTTTTGGCTTACGGGATTATGCCAAATAATGTAAAAAATGACTTAGATTTGAGAATAATTTCTGGAAATAATAATATTGAAGAACTAAATTCAATTTTGGTCGGAGAAGAGTTGGCAAAAGGAATGGGACTTAAAGTCGGTCAAGAAGTAAGTCTTGTTTCAGCGGAAAATAAAGAGATAAAGTTAATTGTACGTGGAATTTTTAAAACAGGATTTTTGGAGTATGATACAAATCTTGCCATTGTACCAATGAAAACTATGCAAATATTGGCAGAACAAGGAGAAGTGGCAACGGATATTTGGTTAAAAACGATTAATCCGCAGAAAGTTGAAAATGTTGAGAAAAAAATAATCTCAAATAATGTAATTCCTCATTCAGAATATGGAATTATGGATTGGAAAATGATTAATCAAAGTCTTTTGAATGCAGTTAGATTTGAAAAATTTGTTTTGGTCGCCATTTTAAGTCTTTTGCTGTTAATCGCAAGTTTCGCCGTATCGGTTATTTTAAATATGGTTGTCAGGGAAAAAATTAAAGATATTGGAATTTTAAAATCAATTGGCTATACAAATAAAAATATTCGTAGAATTTTTATGATAGAAGGACTTTTGTTAGGATTTTTTGGAATGGTAATGGGGAGCATACTTTCACCGATTGTTTTATTTATACTAAAAATATTGTTTAAAGTGTTTATGAGAAATGGAACTTATTATTTGGAAGAGTTGCCACTTTATATTTCAGCAAATGAATTAATTATAATATATGTCGTTACAGTCATAGTAATATTTATTTCAACTATTTTTCCAGCGTCAAGAGCAGCAAAATTAAAACCTGTGGAGGCTTTAAAATATGAATAAAATAATAGAATTAAAAAATATTAATAAAATTTATAAGACGAAAGTTGAAGAAATTCACGTATTAAAAGATATTAGTTTAACATTTAATAAAGGAGATTTTGTTTCCATTCAAGGAAAATCTGGAAGTGGAAAAACTTCACTTTTGAACATCGTGGGACTTTTGGATGAGCCGACAAATGGTGAGATTATAATTCATGGTGAAAAGGTTGACTATAAAAATGAAAATATGAAAAATATCATAAGAAATGAAAAAATAGGTTTTGTCTTTCAATTTCACTATTTATTAAATGAGTTTACAGCACTGGAAAATGTCATGATGCCGTCTTTAATAAATAAAAATATGACTCACGAAAAAGCTAAAAAGAAAGCGAAAGAGCTTTTGTCCCTTGTAAATTTGTCAAATAGAACTAAACACAAGCCAATGGAGCTATCTGGCGGAGAAAAGCAAAGAGTTGCTATAGCTAGAGCTATGATGAATGATCCAGACATAATTTTGGCGGATGAACCGACAGGAAATCTGGACACGGAAACGAGTAATATAATAAATGACTTGTTTATCAAAATAAATAAAGAAAGACAGCAGTCAATAATAATTGTAACTCACAGCTTGGAACTTGCAAATTTGGCAAAATATAAATATAAAATTGAAAATGGTAAATTTAATATGATTTTGCCGACGATAAAATTATAAAAAATGGTAGCTGATTATGAATAACAAGATATATCTTCATTATGATATGGACGCATTTTTTGCTTCAATTGAGCAGAGGGATAATCCAAATTTACGTGGGAAAGCGATTGCAGTGGGAAGTGGCGTTGTCACAACGGCAAGTTATGAAGCTAGAAAGTTTGGAATAAAATCGGCTATGGCGATGGCAAATGCAAGAAAATTGTGTCCACATTTAAAAGTAGTTTATCCCAGAAAAAATTTCTATTTTGCTGAAGGAAAAAAAATACAGGATTTAATAAGAAAAATCATTAAAATTTATGAATTTACTTCGGTAGATGAAGGTTATTTGGATATTACACAATTCATTTTTGCAGAAAATCAGACGGAAATAAAAAAAATTTCCAAAATTAAAAGATTTATAAAAAAATTTAAGGAATATATATACAAAAATGTGAATTTAACTTGTTCAGTTGGAATAGGTTTTAGCAAAGTTAGTGCGAAAATTGCAAGTGACGCTAACAAACCAAACGGATTTTTTATTTTTAAAAATAAAAATCATTTTATGAATTATATTTCTGAAAAAGATTTTTCAATAATTCCTGGAATTGGAAAAAAAACGAAAGAAATTTTAAACTTTCATTTTGGAGTGACAAAAGTTTCGCAACTTTATGAAATCTCAAAAGATGAATTAATTAAAAAATTTGGTGCAAGTAAAGGCGAATATATTTATGATGTCATTCGGGGAGAACATTTTGCTAAAATTAATGTTGACAGAAAGAGAAAGTCTTATGGCTATGAGATAACTTTTAGTCAAAATGTTGATGAAATTTATGAGTTGCAGGAAGAAATAAAAGCGCAAGTAAAAAAGATTTGTCAAAAGTTAAAAGAGCAAAAAGAATTCGTAAAAACGGTTACAGTAAAAATAAAATACTCTGATTTTGCTGTTCACACTCGTTCAAAGACACTGGAAAATGTAACAAATGATGAAAAATTAATGTATAAAATTGCGCTTGAAAATTTTAATTATCTTATAAAAAAAGATGAAGTGAGACTCATCGGAATTTATGTGAGCAACATTTTTAAAAGAAGCTATATCCAGTTAAAACTGATTGATGCAACTTGACAAAACATAAAAAAACTGATAGTATTATAAGAGTGGTTAATGACTTTTTGGTCATAAATAAACATTAAAATATCATAATTTTGAAAATGAAATGTTTTAATGATTTTTTTAAAAAGAAGGAGGTTACATCTTGGCAAGAGAAATTTTAGAAAAAATAAAAAATGCTGAAAGAGAAGCTGACAGTATTATTTTAAACTCCAATGAAGCTGCAAAAGATATTTTAAAAAATATTGACGCGAAAATAAAAGCTGATAGTGAAAAAATACTTTTGGAAGCATCAAAAGAAGCGGAAAGCATAAAAAAATCTTCAGTGGAAAAAGCCGAAGAAAAAGTTAAGTTTCTTTTAGACAGCGAAGCGGAAAACATAAAAAAAATTCTTGAAATTGATGACATAAAAATAGACAAAGTCGTTGATTTATTGGCAGAGAGGATTGTAAAATAATGGCAATAGTAAAGATGAGTAAATTTGATTTGGTCATTTTTAATTCTAAGAGAGCGGAAATACTAAAAAGACTTCAGAGATTTAAAGAAGTCAATTTTGTCGATATAAATTTAAGTGACAGTGAAGATGAAAATGATGAAATCAACGAAAATAAAATTGAAGATGTAACAAAATATGTGAACAATGAAGAATTGACACATATTGAAGAAAGACTTCATCAAGTGAGAAGTGCAATTTCTCTGATAAAAAAATATGATGTGAAAAAGACTCGTTTAAGAGATGTTATTAAGGGAAATGAAAATTACACATTTGATGAATTGTATAAAAAAGTTTTGTCGTATGACTGGAAAAAAGTATCTTCTGAATTAAATGATATTGGAGCTCAATATGCCAATATTAAGAGCAGAATTTCTAAAAAATACAGCAAGTACGATGAAATTGATTTATGGGAAAGACTTGATGTCAATCCGAAAGAATTAAAGCAATTAAAAAAAGTTAATTCTTATTTAGGAACTGTACCGTTAAAATTAAAAGGCACATTTATTGAGCAAATTTCAAAATTGAATAATACTTATTATGAAGAATTGAAAATTGTAAAAGATGAAGTTTATTATCTTGTAATCTCACTTATTGAAGAAAATGAAGCCAAAAAACTGTCTGAAGTATTTAGAGATAGCAGTTTTACTGTGGCAAATCTTGATATAGATGCAGTTCCTCAGGATTACAAAGATAAGCTGCAAAAAGAAATTTCTGAACTAAAAAAGAAAAAAGAAAATTAAAATCAAAAATCAAATCATATGGTGAAGATTTAACAGATTTGGAAGCAATCTATGAATATTTACAAAATAAAAAATTGAGAATCACCGAATCTGAAAAATTGGCACAAACAGAAAATACTAATATTATTAATGGTTGGATACCAACAGCAAAAAAAGATGAATTTGAAAAATTGATAAGAGAAGAAACAGATGGAAATTATTATTTAAGTTTTGAAGAAGCTAAAAAAGACGACGAAACGGTTCCAATCAAATTAAAGAATGGAAAAATTTCAACTAATTTTGAAACTCTTACACAGATGTATGCTTATCCGAGATACAATGAAATTGATCCAACGCCGTTATTTACACCATTTTACATCTTGTTCTTCGGTATGATGGGAGCTGATGTCGGATATGGATTAGTTCTTTTACTTGCAACAGCCATCACTTTAAAAATTGTTAATTTAAATGACAGTATGAAAAAATCAGTTAAATTTTTCTTTTACTTGAGTTTTTCAGTTATCTTTTGGGGATTTTTATACGGTTCGTATTTTGGTGCAACAATACCAAAAATGTGGCGTTTAATTGATCCTTCCAGCGAATATAATACACTTCTTATAGGTTCTATTGCATTTGGAGTTGTCCATATTTTTGTAGGACTTGGAATAAAAGCGTATATGTTGATTCGTGATGGAAAATCGCTTGAAGCAGTTTATGATGTATTATTTTGGTATATGGCACTTGCAGGTGGAATTGTATTTTTAATTTTCAAATTAAAGAATTTGTCGCCTGTCGTAACTCAAGTTTCAATGTGGGTAATGATTTTAGGAATGGCTGGAATTATACTTACGGGTGGAAGAGAAGCTAAAAGTGTCGGTGCAAAACTAGGTGGCGGACTATACAGTCTTTATGGAATCTCAAGTTATATCGGGGATTTCGTATCTTATTCAAGACTTATGGCGCTAGGGCTTTCTGGTGGATTTATCGCTTCAGCAATTAATATGATTGCAGGAATGATTGCGGGAAATTGGGCTGGAATGATATTTGTGCCTGTGATTTTGGTATTTGGACATCTATTTAATATGTTTTTATCATTCTTAGGTGCATATGTTCATACATCAAGACTTATGTATGTAGAATATTTTGGAAAATTTTACGAAGGTGGAGGAAGACCTTTTAAAGATTTTAGAACAGAAACTAAAAAAATAAATTTAAAAGACTAAAAAATTAGAGAATTAATCTATAAATAAAAATAATAAATAATTTTAGGAGGAAATAAAATGAATTTGAATTTATCACAATTTTTAGCACAAAATGGGGGTGCAATATTTGCAACATTAGGAGCGGCATTAGCAACATTGCTAGCAGGAATTGGTTCTGCTAAAGGAGTAGGATTAGTTGGTGAAGTGGCAACAGGGCTTATGAGTGAAGAACCAGAAAAATTTGGTAAATCACTAGTATTACAATTGTTACCAGGTACACAAGGGTTGTACGGTTTCGTTATTGGACTTATGGTTTTAGGAAAAATAACTAAAGATCTTACTGTTGCAAATGGTTTAGGAATTTTAATGGCTTGTCTTCCAATCGCAATCGCAGGATATGGTTCAGCAATCGCACAAGGTAGAGTAGCGGCATCAGGAATTAGCTTACTTGCAAAAAATGAAGAACAAAATACAAAAGGTATCATTTATGCGGTAATGGTTGAAACTTATGCGCTACTTGCATTCGTAGTATCTATTATGTTGTTAGGTAAATTTTAATTAAAGAAAAAAGTTAATTAAAAAATTTGCAAAAAAAGGAGGCAGACAATGTCTAACATTGACAATTTGACATCGAAGATTTTAAGTGATGCGAAAGCTGCTGGAGAGCAGATTGTGAGTGAAGCACAAGAAAAAGCTGATGAAAAATATGAAAAAAGCATGAAACAAGTTTCACAAAAAAAAGAAAAAATTCTTGAATCAGCAAAAAAAGAACAAGTACTTTTAACTGACAGAATAAAATCAAGTGCAAATTTGAAAATAAGAAATGAAAAATTAAAAGCAAAACAAATAGTAATTGATAAAGTTATAGAAAAGTTAAAAGAAAAATTAGCAAATATGAAAAAAGAAGATTATATGGCATATTTAAATAAAAATATTGATAAAAATTCGATTTCTTCAAAAGAATTAATTGTAAAAAAAGAGTTTTTACAAGATGTGAAAAAAGAATTTAAAAACGCTAAAATTAAAGAAAATGAATTTGTAAGTTCAGGATTTATCATTGAGGAAAATGGTGTTCAAAAGAATTATACTTTTGAAGTAAAAATAGATTTTATGAGAGACGAATTGGAAGTTGAAATTTCAAAACTTCTTTTCTCATAAAAAGTAAACTTAGCTATGAATTACTTTAAAATTGCAAATTTAAAATATTTTTGCAATTTTAAGTAAAATTAAGGGAGAAAAAAATATGGATAGAATGGATTACGGTCAAAGTGTCGTAACTATTAGGGTATTAGAAAAAAGACTCTTAACTAAAAATAGGATTGAGCGAATGATAGAATCTGAAACTTGCGAAGAGGTTTTAAAATTATTGTCAGAAACTGAGTATTCTCAAGATATGACGGACATTCAAAATAGCAGAGATTATGAAAAAATTTTAAAAAGAGAAACAGAAAGAGTTTTTTCACTAGTTCGCAATATGTCTAAAAATAAAGAAGTTGTTGATATTTTGTCACTAAAATACGACTATCACAATTTGAAAGTATTGATAAAAAGCAAAGTTTTTGAAAAAGATAACACAAATTTATTGATGAATGCTGGAACGATTGATATAACAAAATTTAAGACAAAATCTGAAACTCAAAGTTTAGATTTGCCAGAAGAAATTTTAGAAGCAATTGCAGAAATAAAAAAAGAGGAAAATCTTACTCCGCAAAAAATTGATATTATTGTAGAAAAATATTATTTCAAAAATTTAGTAAATTTATCAAAAAAAATTGATGTGAAAGTTATAACAGATTATGTCAAAGGACTTATTGATTTTCAAAATATAATAACCTTATTTAGAGTTCAAAAACAAAATAGAGATGCAAAATTTCTGGACAGCGTAATATTTGAGGGCGGAACAATTTCAAAAGATAAAATTGTGGCGTCATTAAATGACAGTTCAGAAACAATTTTGAATAAATTTAAAAAAGAAAAATTGGGACCATATTTAGTAAAAGGTGTAGAAGTTTTTAACGAAACAAAAAGATTATCGGAATTTGAAAAAATATCGGATAATTACTTGATGGAATTAAATAAAGAATCTAAATACATTGTATTTGGACCTGAACCGCTATTTACATATCTTGTTGCAAAAGAGAGGGAAATTAATGCAATTAGACTTATTATGGTCAGCAAAATTAATAATATAAGTTCAGAGAAAATAAGGGAAAGGCTGCGTGATACATATGCATAAAATAGGTGTTGTTGGAGATAAAGATACAATTTTACCATTTAAAGCACTAGGACTTTGCGTGTATCCTGTAATAACTAAAGAAGAGGCAAGACATTCCATAGATGAAATGGCAAAAAATAACTTTGGTATTATTTTTGTAACTGAGCAGACAGCCATTTTGGTAAAAGAAACGATTGAAAGATATACAGATAAAATAGTACCGGCGATTATTGTCATTCCTAATAATCAAGGAACACTTGGATTAGGATTAAATAAAATAGATGAATATGTAGAAAAAGCAATAGGCTCTAACATATTTTAATTTTTTGAATAGTTAAATTAAAATAGTTTTCAAAATTTAAAGAAAGAAGGTAGATTAGTTGAAAACAGGAAAAATTATTAGAGTATCAGGACCTCTTGTGGTTGCAGAAGGTATGGAAAACGCCAATGTTTATGATGTGGTAAGAGTTTCTGATAGTAAACTTATAGGTGAAATTATCGAAATGAGAGGGGACAAGGCCTCTATTCAAGTATATGAAGAAACAGTAGGAATAGGTCCAGGAGAGCCTGTTTATACAACAGGAGAACCTTTGAGCGTGGAGTTGGGACCAGGATTACTGGAAGCGATGTTTGATGGGATTCAAAGACCGTTAAAAGAATATCAAAATATTGCTGGAGATTTTTTGACTAAAGGAGTGGAAGTTGCTCCATTAAACAGAACGAAAAAATGGGAATTTGAGCCGGTGCTAAAAGTTGGAGAAAAAGTGCAAGAAGGAGATATTTTAGGAGCTGTTCAAGAGACATCGGTTGTAAGTCATAAAATAATGGTGCCATTTGGAATAAAAGGGACGCTAAAATCAATAAAAGCAGGAAATTTCACAGTAACTGAAACAGTTGCAGTAATTGAAACTGAAAAAGGTGATGTAGAAGTTCAAATGATGCAAAAATGGCCAGTTAGAAGAGGTAGAAAATACGCAAAAAAATTAAATCCAGAAGCTCCATTGATAACAGGACAAAGAGTAATTGATACATTTTTTCCTGTAACAAAAGGTGGAACTGCTTGTGTACCAGGACCATTTGGTTCAGGGAAAACAGTTGTGCAGCACCAGATGGCAAAATGGGCGGATGCTGAAATTATTGTCTATGTAGGTTGTGGGGAACGTGGAAACGAAATGACAGATGTTCTTATGGAATTTCCAGAAATTGTCGACCCTAAAACAGGGGAATCACTTATGAAAAGAACAGTACTTATAGCAAATACTTCAAATATGCCAGTTGCAGCAAGGGAAGCTAGTATTTATACTGGAATTACGATTGCTGAGTACTTTAGGGATATGGGATATTCAGTTGCAATAATGGCGGATTCTACATCGAGATGGGCAGAAGCGCTAAGAGAAATGTCAGGGCGTCTTGAAGAAATGCCGGGAGATGAAGGTTACCCAGCATATCTTGGTTCGAGGGCTGCTGAATTTTATGAAAGAGCTGGACATGTCGTTTGTTTAGGAAAAGATGGAAGAGAAGGTGCGCTAACTGTAATTGGTGCGGTATCGCCTCCAGGTGGAGATATTTCTGAACCAGTATCACAGGCAACTTTGAGAATCGTTAAAGTGTTCTGGGGGCTTGACGCAAACCTAGCTTACAGAAGACATTTCCCAGCGATTAACTGGTTAAATTCTTATACTTTGTATCAAACAAAAGTCGATGGATGGATGGACAAAAATGTAGGACCTGAATTTTCTAAAAATAGATCAAAAGCTATGTCGTTACTTCAAGAAGAATCTAGTTTGCAAGAAATTGTAAGACTTGTAGGAAAAGATACTTTGTCAGAGAAAGATCAATTGAAACTGGAAGTTGCAAAATCAATAAGAGAAGATTATTTGCAGCAAAATGCATTTATGGAATCTGACACTTATACTTCTCTTGAAAAACAAGATAAAATGTTAGCATTAGTTTTAAAATTTTATGATGAAGGAATAAGAGGTTTGGATAACGGAGCGTATCTAAACGAAATTTCAGAGTTAGCAGTAAGAGAAAGAATTGCCAGAGCAAAATATTTGCCAGAATCTGAATTAAATAAAATTGACGAAATTTCAAAAGAGTTGACTGAACAAATTGATAATTTAATTAACAAAGGAGGTGCATTAAATGCTTAAAGAATACAAAACTATAAAAGAAATAGTGGGACCGCTTATGGTAGTTGAGGGAGTTGAAGGAATTACTTATGAAGAATTGGTAGAAATTCAAACTCAAACTGGAGAACTTCGTCGTGGTAGGGTCTTGGAAGTTAGTGGAGATAAAGCGGTTGTGCAATTATTTGAAAATTCAGCCGGAATTAACTTAAAAGACTCAAAAGTTAGATTTTTGGGAAGACCATTATCCCTTGGAGTTTCTGAAGATATGATAGGACGTGTATTTGATGGGCTTGGAAGACCAAAAGACAACGGTCCTAAAATTATACCAGAACAGACACTAGATATTAACGGAGTTGCGATAAATCCAGTTGCTCGTGATTATCCATCAGAGTTCATTCAAACTGGAGTTTCAGCAATTGACGGGTTAAATACGCTTGTAAGAGGGCAAAAATTGCCGATATTCTCTGGTTCAGGTCTGCCACACGCTGATTTGGCGCTGCAAATTGCAAGACAGGCGAAAGTTTTAGGAAAAGATGAAAAATTTGCGGTTGTATTTGGTGCAATTGGGATTACATTTGAAGAAGCGCAGTTCTTTATTGATGACTTTACAAAAACGGGTGCGATTGATAGAGCGGTGTTATTTATGAACTTGGCAAACGATCCTGCGATTGAAAGACTTGCAACTCCTAAAATGGCTCTTACTTGTGCTGAATATTTGGCATTTGAAAAGGGAATGCATGTGTTGGTAATACTTACTGACTTAACTAACTATTGTGAAGCGTTAAGGGAAGTTTCGGCTGCAAGAAAAGAAGTTCCAGGTCGTCGTGGTTATCCAGGATACCTTTATACCGATTTATCGACAATTTATGAAAGAGCTGGAAGAATTAAAGGAAGAAAAGGTTCAATTACACAAATTCCTATTTTGACAATGCCTGAAGATGATAAGACTCACCCAATTCCAGATTTAACTGGATATATTACAGAAGGACAGATTATTTTATCAAGAGATTTGTATAAGCAAAATTTGATGCCTCCAATTGATGTTTTACCGTCACTTTCGAGATTGAAAGATAAAGGGATTGGAAAGGGGAAAACTAGAGAAGATCACGCTGATACGATGAATCAATTATTCGCAGCTTATGCGACTGGAAAAGAAGCTAAAGAACTTGCGGTAATTTTGGGAGAATCGGCGCTATCTGAAACGGATAAAGCGTTTGTTAAATTTACAAATGCGTTTGAGTCGCAATACGTGGCACAAGGATTTGAAAATAATAGATCAATTGAAGATACACTAAATTTAGGATGGGATTTGTTAAAAATATTACCAAGAACAGAGCTTAAGAGAATTAGAGACGAATATTTGGAAAAATATTTACCAAAAGGTGATGAATAATTATGGCAAAATTAAATGTAAATCCCACTAGAATGGAGTTATCAAAACTAAAAGTCCGTCTAAAAACTGCAACAAGTGGACACAAACTTTTAAAAGATAAGCAAGATGAACTTATGCGGCAATTCATAGGCTTAGTGAAAGAAAATAGAAAATTGAGGTTAAAAGTTGAAGGTAAATTACAGGATTCGTTCAGGGACTTTTTATTAGCTCGTGGAGTTATGTCAGATGAGATGCTGGAAGATGCGATTACTTTTTCACAGCAGGAATTAGGTGTAGATATTAAGACTAAAAATGTGATGAGTGTAAATGTACCTAAAATGACTTTTAATCAAACTGAATCTGAAGAAATTGCCTACCCTTATGGATATGCACAGACTTCGGCGGATTTAGATGATGCAATTGAAGGTTTAAGTAAAGTTATGAGAAATTTACTGGAGTTAGCAGAAGTGGAAAAAGCGTGTCAATTGATGGCGGATGAAGTTGAAAAGACAAGACGGCGTGTTAATGCGCTAGAATATATGACAATTCCGCAATTAAAAGAAACTATCAGATTTATCCAAATGAAACTGGATGAGAATGAAAGAGGAAGCATAACAAGACTTATGAAAGTCAAAGATATGATGGCAAAAGATAAAGAAGCATAATTTTATTAAATGCGCTAAAATATTAAAATTATAAAAATAATATTTTAGCGTAATTTTTAAATATAAAAAATAAATATTATCGGACTTATTTTGTAATTTTACAAAAAAATTTTTTAAAATAATTAATTTTGATTTCTTTAATTTAAGAAATTATTTAAATTAATAAATTAATTGACTAAAAAAGAAGAAATGAAAAAATATAAAATATAAAAAATAATAGAATAGAATAAAAAGAAAAGAAAAAAAGAAAGGAAAGAAAAAATAAAATGGTAAAGTTAATAGCGATAGATATGGATGGAACTTTATTAAGTGAAAAAAAACACATTGAAGAACCGCAAAAAAAAGCAATTCACAAAGCGATAGAAGCTGGAGTGAAGGTCGTTCTTTGTACAGGAAGACCACTTTTTGGGATATTGCCACCTTATAAGGAATTGGAGCTGGAAAAATATAATTTGGATGAATATGTGCTTTTAAACAATGGATGTTCAGTTCATAAAACTACAGATTGGGAATTACTTGCTTTTGAAGAAATTACAAAAGAAGATGTCGTATATTTGAATGAGTTGAGAAAAGGTTATGATTTGGATTTTACGGTTTCAAATGATAAAGATTACTTTGTAATTGGCGAGAGAGCAAATGAATATACAAAAGAAGATGGAAAATTAGTGTATGTTGAAGTTCAGCCAATTTCAATTGAAGAAGCGACAAGTGGAAAGCATACATTTTTTAAATCAATGTTTTTAGGTAATGAAAATGAAATCACAAGATTTGTAAAAGACAAGGGAGAATTGATAAATAGCAGATACAGTGGCGTATTAAGCCAAAAATATATTTATGAAACATTGCCAAAAGGTGCAAATAAAGGTGTGGCATTAAAAAAATTAGCAGAAAAGTTAAATATTCCAAGAGAAGAAGTTATGGCAATTGGAGATGGAAATAATGACATTGAAATGCTAAAATTTGCTGGAGTTGGAGTTGCTATGGGAAATGGAACTAAAATGGCTAAAGATGCGGCAAATTATATAACTGACACAAATGAAAATAATGGAGTGGCGAAAGCTATAGAAAAATTTTTGGGGGAATAATCCCCCAACTTTATTTAGATTTATTAAAGTTCAAAAATTCATTTATAAATAAGTCAATATCCCCGTCCATAACTTTTTCAATATTTCCTTCCTCAGCTTTTGTTCGGTGGTCTTTAACCATTTTATAAGGCTGAAATACATACGAACGAATTTGGCTTCCCCATTCAATTTTTGATTCTGCGCCTTTTATATCGGAAATTTCTTTTTCCCGTTTTTCCATTTCCAGTTCAAATAGTTTCGCTTTTAATATTTTCATCGCCGTCTCTTTATTTTTTAGTTGAGAACGCTCATTTTGGCAAGTTACGACTGTATTTGTGGGAAGATGTGTGATTCTAACAGCTGAATCAGTTGTATTTACATGCTGTCCTCCAGCACCACTTGCACGATAAGTATCAATTTTCAAATCTTCACTGCGAATATCAATTTCCACCTCGTCGTCAATTTCTGGAATGACATTTACAGCGGCAAATGAAGTGTGTCTTCGAGCATTTGAATCAAATGGCGAGATTCTAACAAGTCTGTGAACTCCTTTTTCTCCTTTTAAATAACCATATGCGTAATTTCCTTTAATATTTAGCGTGATACTTTTAATTCCAGCTTCTTCTCCAGCAAGTGAGTCTAAAATTTCAACTTTAAATTTATGATGGTTCGCCCATCTGTCGTACATTCTGTAGAGCATTTGTGCCCAATCACATGCTTCAGTTCCACCAGCACCAGCATTTATCGTAAGAATTGCACTGTTCATATCATATTCTTCGTTTAAAAGTAATTTTGTCTTAAAATTTTTTATTTCTTTGTCTAAATCCAATATTTTAGGTTCTAACTCGGTTTCAAAAGAGTTGTCGCCCATCTCAAGAAATTCTACAATTGTATCAATTTCTTCGTAAGCATTTTTTAGAATATCGTATTCTTCCAATAATTTTTTTTATTATTTAAATTTTTTAATATTTCTTTACTATCTTTTCTATTCCAAAAATCATTTTCAAAAGTCTTTTTTTCCAAGTTATCAATTTCGTTTTTTAAATTTTCTGGGTCAAAGATGCCTCCTAATTTCTTCAATATCAATATTATTTTGTTCCTGTTGTTTTTTTATTTCAAACAAATCCATATTTTTACCTCTCTTTTTTCTTTTTTATTAATAAAATTGTTAAAAAAACATAAATCATGTTTTATTTACTGACAAGAGCTCAAGACTTCTTATTGGGAAAATATAAATATTAAAAGAAGCTGCTCTTCCAAAAAAACAGCCTCTCATTAATTTCTTAAAAAATTGAATAATAATTATTTTCTCAAACCTTCAACAACTTTACCAGTTTCTTCGTTGTACCAAACTTCGTTTACTAATGGTTCTTCTTTAACGTAAGATAAAATATTGTTAAATGTTGCTTCAGCAATGTTATCTAGTGCTTCTTTTGTCAAGAATGCTTGGTGAGAAGTTAGTACAACATTGTTAAATGACAACAATCTAGCTAATAAATCATCTTCTAACACACTTGCTGATTCATCTTCAAAGAAATAGCTACTTTCATTTTCGTAAACATCAAGTCCTGCTCCACCGACTTTTTTATCTTTTAATCCTTCGACTAGTGCTTCTGTGTCAATTAATCCACCTCTGGCAGCATTAATTATGATAACACCGTCTTTCATCTTAGCAATAGTTTCTTTGTTAATTGTGTGTCTTGTTTCAGGGAATAATGGGCAATGTAATGAAATTACATCAGATTTTGCAAATATTTCATCTAATGTCACATAAGTGAAATTTCCTTCTTTTGCAGCTTGTTCATTAGGGAATTTATCATAACCAATAACTTTCATTCCTAATCCATTCAAAATTCTTATGAAAATTCTTGCTATTCTACCAGTTCCAATAATTCCAGCAGTTTTTCCGTTTAAATCCATTCCAGTTAATCCTGCTAGGCTGAAGTTTCCTTCTCTTGTTCTGTTATAAGCTTTGTGAGTTTTTCTATTTACTGACATAAGTAGAGCTAGTGCATGTTCAGCAACAGCATATGGAGAGTAAGCTGGTACTCTTAAAACAGTAATTCTATTTTCACGAGCTGCTTTTAAATTAATGTTGTTGTAACCAGCACATCTTGCTGCAACCACTCTTACTCCATTTTTTGAAAGTATGTTTAATACTTTTTCGTTTAAATCATCATTTACAAATGTACAAACAACATCTTGGTATTTTGTAAGCATTACATTTTTTAAACTTAATTTTTCTTCAAAATATGTAATTTGCGCACCAAATTCTTTGTTCCATTTGTTAAAAAACTCAATGTCATATGGTTTTGCATCGAAAACTACAATTTTCATCTTAAATTCCTCCTAAATATTATTATAATATTATTATAGTAGAAAAAATCGATTAAGTCAAATAATTTTTAGGCTTTAATAAAATAAAAAAATTTTTATAAATATAAAGTTTGAAATAAAAAAATTTTAGTGATATAATTAAAATTATAAAAAAATATAGAAAGCGAGGATTTTTTATGCTAAACGATTATCATATGCACTTTGAATATGGAAGTTACAAGGATGAATTCGCAAATCCTTTTTTTGAACAGGCTAAAAAAATGGGACTTAATGAAATTGGAATAACGGAGCATACACACGGGTTTAAAGAGTTTAAGGACTTGTATTATGAAGAGTTGATTCTAGATGACAGTGAAGTTGGAAATTTTCAGAAAAAATGGCTTGAGCAGAAGACGAAGTTTGTTCACACGCTCGATGAATACAAAGATTACATAGATTCGTTAAAAAAACGAGGTTATCCTGTAAAATGGGGGATTGAAGTTTGTAATTTCAAAAATCAAAAAAAAGCTCAAGAAATTTTGTCAAAATATGAATTTGATTATTTAATAGTCTCAATTCATTTTATAAAAGGCTGGGGATTTGATTTTAGCGCGTTAAAACATAAATTTACAGATGAAAATCTAACTCAAATTTGGCGTGATTATGCAAAAGAGATTGAAAATGTGGTAAATACTGGATATTACGATGTTTTAGGACATCCTTTTAATTTGAGATTATTTAAAAATATTCCAAATCCAAATGAAGTTGAAGATTTACTTGAAAATACAGCAAAAGTTTTGAAAAAAAATAATATGATTGTGGATGTGAATACGGGGACTTCTTATCGTTATCCAATAAAAGAAATTACACCATATGAAGATTTTATGAAATATGTGAAAGAATATGATATTCCAGTGATTTTGTCAAGTGACGCTCATTACAGCGAACATGTTGGAATGAATATAAAGGAAGCGGCAGAATATGTAAAAAAATTTGGAATAGATGAAATTGTAACATTTGATAGGAGAAAAAGAACTTTGGAAAAGATATAAAAATAAAATTTTTTAGTATTTCAATTTAAATATTTAGCAAGGGGATATTTCCCCTTGTTATTAAACAAAATTTATTTTTTATTTCAAAAGTCCCCAATTTTTAGCAATATTCCCATTTGCTTTTAACGGCACTTTTTCAAATTTTACTGTGTTTTCCATAATATCTTTAATTTTTGTCATATAAGTTTCTTCAAATCCATCTTTTACTTCAAAAATTAATTCATCGTGAACTTGCAGCAGCATTTTTATATTTTCATCGTTTTTCAATTCTTCGTGAAGTTTTATCATGACAATTTTTATAACATTTGCCGCAGTCCCTTGAACGACAGTATTTACAGCCATTCTAATTGCCTGTGCCAAAATATTTTTATTTTGTGAGTCAATTCCCTTTATATATCTTCTCGTTCCGAAAAAAGTTTCTACAAAACTATGAAGTTTAGCAGTTTCAGTCACAATATCCAAAAATTTCTGAACTCTTGGATATTCTTCAAAATAAGTTTTTATATATTGTGCGGCATCTCCAACTGAAATATTTAGCTCTTTGGACAATCCAAAGTTAGTTTTTCCATAAAGAATACTAAAATTAATAACTTTTGCAATACTTCTCTCTTCTCTTGAAACTTTCTCGCCGTCATTTTTTAAAAATATTTTTCTTGCAGTTAAATCATGTAAATCTTTGTCTTCTTTGTAAGCGAAAATTAAATTTTTATCTTTTGAAAGTTCAGCAAGGACTCTTAACTCAATTTGCGAATAGTCAAATGAAATCAAGCTATGTCCACTTTTTGCAACAAATCCAGTTCTGATTCTAATTCCATCATCGGTTCTCACAGGAATGTTTTGCAAATTTGGATTAGCCGAAGAAAGTCTTCCAGTTGCAGTTCCATTTTGATTAAAAGTCGTGTGAATGCGGTCGTCTTTGTCGGCATACTGCGGAATAGGCTCAATGTAAGTTGAAAGTAGCTTTTTAAATGCTCTGTATTCCAGCAAATTTTTTGCAATTTCCCGTTTTTCATCGCTTAGTTCTTCATTATTTGCAATTTTCTCCAAAACTTCAACATCGGTTGAATATCTCGTCTTTGTCTTTTTCACGACTGGAATTTGCATTTTTTCAAATAAGATTTCTCCTAGCTGTTGCGAAGAATCTATGTTAAATTCTTCATTTGCGATCTTGTGAATATTTGAAATCAATTTATCAATTTTTTCATTTAGTTCATTTTCAAAATCTTTAAAATATTTTTTATCAATTTTAATTCCATTTTCTTCCATTTGTGCAAGTACGGGAATTAGCTTACTTTCCAAATGTTCGTACACATCAAATAATCCGTTGTTTTTAAGTTCAATTTTTAATATCTTTTCAAGATGATAGATGTAAAATCCACGAATTACTAAAAAATTAGCTTTTATTTCATCGCTCAGTTCACTAAAATTTCTTTTTCTTCTCTCTTTTTGAAATTCAGTTTCAAATGGCATAATTTCAACTTCTATCTCATTTTTTATGATATTTTCAATTTCATTTTCTCCTTCAGTTTGAAGGACATACGAAGCAATCATAATATCAAAATAATTTTCACATCTAATTGTGTAGTCAATTTCAGTATCTTTATTCCTTAAAGGCGAAAAAGAATAACTTTTTCCAGAAATAATGACATCAAAATAATTTGAGTGCTTTTTCATATATTCTTTTATATTGTAAGCGATAATTTCTTTTTTATTCAGTTCTTCATAAATTTTAAAAACATTTTCAGAATCGTTATTCTCCATTTTTTCAAACAAATTAATTTGAACAGTTTTTTCGCCGTTTAAAACTTTTTCTAAATCGCTGTTTAAAAGAACAATATTTTCGCTTCCGTCAGAAATTGAAAGTCCAAATATATTTTCAAAAATAGAAACTTTGTTTTCCATTTTTTTTATTATTTCGTGGGCTTCATTCCAATTCACAATTTTATAGTCTATATTTTTTTGCGAAATTTCTTTTTTTATATCCAAAATATTCAAAATATCAAATTTTTCTGAATTATTTTTATTTGAATAAAAACTTGAAATTCCATTGTAAATAGGATTTTCTCTGTCATATTTAGCTTCTTCTTCCAAAATTCTTTTTTTCTTTTCTTTCATTTCTTCAAGTTCTTTTTGTAATTTAAGCTGAATTTCTTTTTCTTCTTCACTGATTTTATCAGAATTTTTTAAATTTTGGTTTAAAACTTTTTTTCTTTCTTCTTCTAGATTTGCACTAAATTTTTTAAATTCCATTTTTTTGTAAATTTCCAAAAGTTTTTCAAAATTTTTAGTCTCAAATTTTAGTTTGTTTTTGTCATATTCTATTTCAAGTTCTTTTTTTACAGTCGCAAGATCTCTACTTAAAAAGGCTTTTTCTTTATCGTTTATAAGATTTTCTTTCTGTTTTCCTTTTAAATCTTCAATATTTTTATAAAGATTTTCCAAATTTTGGTAAGCTGTTATAAGTTTTACACCGTTTTTAGGCCCAATTCCTGTAACGCCTGGAATACCGTCGGACTTGTCTCCCATAAGTCCAAATAAATCAGGAATTTTATCAGGAGTAACTCCCAAATAGTCGACGACATCGTTATCATTTCTTATATATTTAAAATTCGAGTCCTTACCATTACCTTTGCCGAGTAGAGCAATGTTTATTTTCCCATTTACAAGCTGAGCTAGATCTTTATCTCCTGTTACGATAAAAGTTTCTATCGGTTCCTCATCTTTTGAAAAATGTGTTGCAAACGTCGCAATTACATCGTCAGCCTCCTGTCCTCTTTTTTTATATTTTGGAATGTTGTAGCCGTCCAAAACTTCCATTATAATATCCAGTTGTGCGACAATTTCTTCTGGCATACTTTCTCTATTTGCTTTGTATGTCTCAAGCTCATCACTTCTTTCAAGCTCCTCTCTTTTCACATCAAGACAAGCAACCAGATAGTCGGGGCTAAATTCTTTTATGACATTTTCTAATGTATTGATAAATCCAAATGTAGCTCCTGTTGGAAGACCTTTAGAGTTTCTCATTCCCATCAGTGCAAAGTGGCTTCTGTAAATAATTGCACTCGTATCTAATATTACTGCTTTTTTCAAGTTAAAACCTCATTTCTAAATTTCCATTTCTAGTTTAATCATTTTAATATTTTTTCTAAGCGGATTATTTTTAAAATCTTCTGTCTTTTTAAATCCAATTTTTTCATAAAATTTTATCTCATTTTCCAAATCGTCTGAAACATAAGTAAAAATTTTCTCAAATCCTTTTTTGTAGCAAAATTCCAGAATCTTAGTGAGAAGTAATTTTTCTAATTCTTTTGCACGGTAATTTGGGTGCAAAATAAACCATCTAAGCTCGGCTTCTTTATAATCGTTTACCATAATGCAAGAAAATCCTATGATTTCGTTATTATATTCGACAATCCAGATTTTGTCACTTTTTTCATCATAAGTTTTAAAAAAATTTGAAAAAGAATTAACAATATTTGCTTCAAACGACAGCGGAAAATTATACTTTTGGATGTAAATTAAGCTATAAATATAAATTAGATAACTTATATCACCATACATCAAAGTATCTCTAATAAAAATATTTTCCAAGTCAATTTTTTCGTTCACATCCAAAATCATTTTTATTGAAGACATATCTTTTACAAGTCTTTCACGATCATAAATATCCAAATTAGAAAATATTTCTTTAGTTTTTTTGTCAGACATTCTGTTAAAATTTTTTAATTTATTTTTTCCTTCTTTAGTCAAATCGAAATAATAAAGCCTTTTATCTAAAAGCGACAATTTCTTTTTAACCAAGTTAAATTTTTGAAATTTTCTCAAAGTTCTGTTTACAAAATTGCTTTCCAAATATAAATTCCTGCAAATTTTTTTGGAAGTACAATCTCTTAAATTATTAATTTCATTTAATATTCGATATTCATTTAAAGAAAAATTATAATTTACAATATCTTTATAGAAATTTTTTATAATATTGATGTAATAAAAATTAAAATTTCTCATAGTTTCAATTTTCTTTTTTTCGTATTCCATCTAAAAATTTCACCACCCAAAAAATTATACCTTTAGTTATAATTTTTAATGTTTTAACACAGAGATTATACAATTATTTTACATAATATGCAAATTTTTAATTTAGAAGTGACTTATAAGAAATATTTTTAAAAAAATTGTAAAAAAAATTGAAAAATGGTATAATTATATTGATTTTAAGAAGTTTGGGGAGTAAGTAATTGTAAAGATTTTTGTTTTTGTAAAAGTTTTTACTATTATTTGCTTCTCTTCTTAAAAAAATAAAAAAATTAGGAGGAAAAATGTTTGACGAAAAAATATGTGAATTTGATTTAGGAAGACAGAAAATAAAAATAAGTACAGGAAAAATAGCTAGACAAGCGGGAGGTTCTGTAGTTGTTAGTTGTGGCGGAACGATGCTTCTAGTCACAGCTACTCGAAGTAAAGATGTGAAAGAAGGACAAGATTTTTTCCCGCTTACTGTGGATTATATCGAAAAATTTTACGCTTCCGGGAAATTTCCTGGTGGATTTATAAAAAGAGAAACTAAGCCAGGGACTGATGAAATCTTGATTTCAAGACTTATTGACAGACCGATTAGGCCACTGTTTCCAGAAGGATTTTTAAATGCAGTGCATATTGTAATTACAGTTATTTCTTATGATGAAATTAATTTTCCAGAAAATTTGGCGACTATTGGAGTGTCAGCGGCGCTTGGATTATCGGATATACCATTTGCAGGGACAGTTGCTGGAGTTACAGTTGGGTACATTGATGGCGAATATATTTTAAATCCGACGGCAGAAGAACTTTTACAGAGTGAAATTCAACTTTCTGTTGCTGGAACTAAAGAAGCCGTTACAATGGTAGAAGCAGGAGCAAAAGAAGTTAGTGAAGAAGTGATGTTAGAAGCGATAATATTTGGGCACGAAAAGATTAAAGAAATTTGTCTTGAGCAAGAAAAATTTTTGTCTCAATTTGATGTGAAAAAATACGAATTTGAGAAAAAAGAAGTTCCATCTGAAATAAAAGAATTTATTGACTCATTTGAAAATGAAGTGGAAAATGCGATTATGACTCCTGGAAAACTGGAAAAATATGAAGCAATTGACAATTTGGAAACTGAATTATTTGAAAGATATTTAGAAAAATTGGAAAATGATGGAAATGAAAATCTGAAAGATAAAGACTTTTTAAAAGATTTGGAAAAGACTTTTAAAGGATATTACAGAGATGTTGAGAAAAAATTGGTAAGAAACGCTATTTTATATAAAAATATAGAGCGGATGGAAGAACTACGACACAGATCAGGCCGCTTGATGTGGAAATCGATACACTTCCTGTTCCACACGGTTCAGCTTTGTTTACAAGAGGAGAAACACAGGCGCTTGTCGTTGCAACGCTTGGAAGTAAGGAAGACGAGCAAATTATAGATGGAATGGAAGATGAGAGCAGAAAAAAATTCTTCTTGCATTACAATTTCCCACCGTATTCAGTTGGAGAAGCAGGATTTATGAGAGCACCTGGTCGGCGTGAATTGGGACACGGAAACTTGGCTGAAAGAGCACTAAAATATGTGATACCAGATGAAGAAACATTCCCTTATACAGTAAGATTAGTTTCAGAAATTACAGAATCTAACGGTTCATCTTCGCAAGCAACTATTTGCGGCGGTTCACTTGCACTGATGGCAGCTGGAGTTCCAATAAAATCAACAGTTGCAGGAATTGCGATGGGACTTATAAAAGAAGGGGAAACATTTACTGTATTAACTGATATTCAAGGTTTGGAAGATCACTTGGGAGACATGGACTTTAAAGTCGCTGGAACTAAAAATGGAATTACAGCAATTCAAATGGATATAAAAATCGAAGGAATTACTAGAGAAATAATGGAAATTGCGCTAAAACAGGCTTTGGATGGAAGAATGTTCATTATTGATAAGATGGAGCAGGTGATTTCCGAACCAAGACCAGAAGTTGCTAAAAATGCTCCAAAAATAGAAATATTTAAAATTAATCCTGATAAAATTGCAGGACTTATCGGGCCTGGAGGAAAAAATATAAGGGCAATTATTGATGAAACTGGAGTTTCTATTGATATTGAAGATGATGGAAAAGTATCAATTTTTGGAAATGATACTGAAAAAATGGCAAGAGCTTTGGAACTTGTCAAACTTCAAACTCAGTCAGTTGAATTGAATTCAATTTATGAGGGAAAAGTTACAAAAATTATGAAATTTGGTGCTTTTGTAGAAGTTTTACCAGGAAAAGAAGGACTTCTTCATATTTCTGAAATTAGCGATAAAAGAATTGCAAAAACTGAAGATGCGCTAAAAGAAGGTGATATTGTAAGAGTAAAAGTAATTTCAATTGAAAATGAAGATAAATTTAATTTGAGTATCAAAGCGTTAAATAATTAATAAAATTTAAATTAAAGTTAAGGAGTGATGTTTATGAATTTACCTAATAAATTAGCAACATTAAGAATTATTTTAGTTATTCCCTTTGTCATGGTTTTGACATTGGCATTAAAAGCTGAAAATTCAGTATTTGAAATAACTATGAGAATTTTGGCGACAATTATTTTTGCAGCGGCTTCTATTACAGATTACTACGATGGGAAAATTGCCAGAAAATATAATTTAGTCACAAATTTGGGAAAACTTTTGGATCCGCTTGCCGATAAAATTCTTGTAATTTCAGCTTTGGTAACACTTACAAAGTTTGACGAAATAAGTCTTTGGTTTGTACTTATAATCATTTTTAGAGAATTATTAATAACAGGGCTTCGTTCGATTGTAGCGGCGGAAGGTGTTGTAATTGCAGCGGGAAATTTAGGAAAATGGAAGACATTTGTTCAAATGGTCGTTTTGGTAATTATAATTTTATTTCCATTAAGTTTTAAAATAAATAATATATTGCTTTTAATTCCTGTTATTTTAACAGTTGTGTCAGGAGCAGAATATCTTTTGAAATGTAAAAAAATTTTAAATAAATAAGGAGAATTTAAAAATTGAATTTTTTTCTAATTGCTGATATAATTAGCGTGTTGTTAGATATATATGAAACCATCATCGTTCTTAATGTTTTAGGCTCTTGGATTGATCCTTTTAATAATATGGCTTTTTTTAGAATTATTAAAAAAATTTCTGATCCATATCTTAAAATATTTAAGGTTAATATATTCATTGGAGGAAGAGGTTTTGATTTTTCAGCTATTATAGGATTGATGGTTTTAGAATTTATCAGAAGCCTTTTTGGTATGGCTTTTTAAAAAATAGTTTTTTTATAAAAATATTACATTTTTGAAAGTGACGTAAAAATAAAATTTTGAAATGGTAATTTTTTTAGTTGCCATTTCTTTGTGTAAAAACTTTTTAAGGAGGGAAATTTTGCAAAGAAAATATAAAAAAGTTTATTTGGATATAAAAGGAAAAATTATAGATGGAACTTTTAAGTCGGGAGAATTTCTGAAAAGCGAAATGGAACTTGCAAAAAGTTATTCATATTCCAAAGATACAATAAGAAAGGCACTTTCAATGCTTGAATTTGACGGTTACATTCAAAAAATAAAAGGAAAAAATTCTCGTGTTTTGGAGTATGGGCGATTTAAAAATAGTCTGTCGAATTTGCAGACTTCGCAAGAATTAAATAAAATTGAAAAAATTGACATAAAAACAAATGTTATAAGTCTTTATGTAGTACAAGGTGAAGAAGAAATTATGGAAATTTTTGGAGTGGATGAAAAAATTGATTTTTACAAGGTTGTGAGAAACAGAGTTTTAGATGGGGAATCCTTGGAGTACGAAGTTGCATATTTTGATAGGAGAATTGTGAGATTTTTAAATAGGGAAATTGTGCAAAATTCTATTTACAATTATTTAGAAAATGAATTGCAACTTAAAATTTCACATTCTAGAAGGGAGATAAAATTTCGCAATGCAACTTGCCATGAAAAAAAATATTTGGATTTAGGGGATTATAATATGGTTGTTTCAATAGAAAATTATGTTTATCTTTCAAATGGTACGTTGTTTCAATATGGCATAACTTCTTATAAACCTGATAAATTTGTATTTTCAACTATGGCAAAAAGATAGCTATAAAAAATTTAAAATTAGGAGGACAAAATGAAAAAATTTTTAAGTTTAGTTATAATATTTTTATCTATTTCTTCACTAAATTTTTCAAAACCAAGTATTTTTAATAAAAAGGAACTTGCACCGATAAAAGTAAAAGAAATAGTGCTTTCAAAAATTCCAGGCGCAACATTTGCAAATATTTTGGAATTTGACAAGGAAAATGACTTTTACAGAGGTGAAGTAAAATATCGAAATATGACTTACAATTTTAAGATTAATCCTTATAATGGAAAGATTATTGAGTGGGAAGAAAATGAGATAAAGATAAATTAATAAAAATAAAAAAACCCAAGTTTCTCTGAGTAGAAATTTGAGTTTTTTTTAATTATCCTTGCATTCCTAAATATGCAGCTCCTAAAATTCCAGCATCATTTCCAAGTTTTGCTGTAACGATTTTCAATGTTTCAAGAGTTGAAGGGAAAGCCACTTCTTTTATTTTTTCTTTAACTTTGTCGAATAAGAAATCTCCACTAAGTGCAACTCCACCACCAATTACAACAATTTCAGGATCCAAAATATTTAATAAATTACCAATTCCAAGTGCTAATTTTTCTGCTTCATAGTCGACGATGCCAAGTGAAAATTTATCACCTTGTTTTGCAGCGTCAAATACATCTTTTGCTTCTAAATCTCTTCCCTTTGTCATTTTGTACAGCAGATTCTGTTTATTCACTGCAAGACGGCTTTGAGCCTCACGGATTATTCCCGTAGCTGAAGCATAGGCTTCCCAACAGCCTTTTTGTCCGCAACCGCATAATTTTCCATTATGTTCAATTTTTATATGTCCAACTTCTCCACCAGCACCATTTAGTCCGCTTATAAGTTTGCCATCTACGATAATTCCGCCACCGATTCCAGTTCCAATAGCTAGCCCTAAAACATTTTTATAGCCTTGTCCAGCACCTTGCCACATCTCACCTAGTGTTATAACATTTACATCGTTGTCAGCCTTCACTGGAATTCCAAGATTTTTTTCAAATTCAAGTGCCAAGTCAACACCGTTTTTCCATGGAAAATTTGCCCAGAATTTTACTATCCTATTGTTTAACACGGGTCCGGGAACACCGATTCCAACTGATTTTACGTCACTAAAACTGACATTACTAGTTTCAATTTGTGCTTTTAAAATATTTGAAAGTCTTTTTATTGTTTCTGAGAAACCTTCAATGGAATCTGTTTTTGCAATTGTGGTAAAAATGATATTTCCACTTTCATCAACTAAACCTAATTTTGTGTTAGTTCCACCTAAATCAATTCCAACATAATATTTCATATTTTCTTCTCCTCAAATTTTTATTAAATAATTTACTTTACTTATAGTTTACCTCATTTTTTTTTGATTTGCAAGTCTAAAAATTATTAACTTTTTATTCAATTATTTTTTTAATTGTAAAATACTTTTAAAAATGAAAAATATAGACTTTTTTTCCAAAGATGAATAGTTAGATTAGAATTTTAAACTGAGTAAATTAAGGTAAAAAAAAATAAAAATATTGGAATTTCTAAGAGAAAAATAGTATAATAAAAAATAAAAAATTATTCAAAATTATTGAAAGGACTTAAAAGAATGAAATTTAAAAATATATTAACGTCATCATTTTTAGCGGCAGCTCTTGCTAGTGGAACAACTATGGCAGAAACATCAGTTTTGCAAAATAAACAAGTTGTTCAAAATACGAATGTATCTAGTGACATGTACAGAGCGCAAGATGCATTTGCAGCTGTTTATGACAAAGCAAAAGATTCGGTTGTAAATATTAGAACAAAATCGACAATCGTGGTGGAAACTTATAATCCATTGGAAGCTTTCTTGTTTGGAACTTCAGGAAGAAGACGTGAAAAAAAAGAAACAGGAAGTTTGGGATCAGGATTTATTATTTCAAGTGATGGTTATATTATGACAAATAACCATGTTATCAATGGTGCGGATGAAATTTATGTAAAAATGTCAGATGGACAAGAATATTTGGCAAAACTTGTGGGAACTTCTCCAGAAGTTGACATCGCCATATTGAAAGTTATGGCAAATAGAACATTTAAACCGCTTAAATTTGCAAATTCAGACAATATAAAAATAGGACACTGGGCTATTGCGTTCGGAAATCCTTTAGGATTAAACAGTTCGATGACAGTTGGAGTGATTGGTGCATCTGGAAGAAGTTCACTTGGAATTGAGCAAGTCGAAAACTTTATCCAGACAGATGCTGCAATTAACCAAGGAAATAGTGGAGGTCCTCTGCTTAACATCAATGGAGATGTAATTGGAGTAAATACGGCAATTTATTCAACAAATGGTGGAAGTGTTGGACTTAGTTTTGCGATTCCATCAAACCTTGCATCAAATGTAAGAGATTCAATTCTAAAATCTGGAAGATATGAAAGACCTTATATTGGAATTTCTGTGCTAGATTTGACGCAGGAAATAAAAAAACAAAGAAATATTCCATATTCAACAGGAATCATGGTTCAGCAGGTTTATTCAGGTTCTCCGGCTGCAAAATATGGACTAAAAGTGGGGGACATCATTCTTGAAATAAATGGAAAAACAGTGACTTCTGCGGGAGCGTTTATTGGAGAATTGGCAGCTAAAAAAGTAGGAGAAACTGTAAATTTAAAAGTTTTCTCAGGTGGAAAAGAAAAAAATATATCGATGAAATTGGAATCATTTAGTTATTCTAATCAACAGACAAATACTCGAAGAAGATAATTTGAAAAATAAAAAAAGATTCTCTCAAAATTGAGGGGATTTTTTTATTTATTTAAAAAAGTTTGAAAATACTAAAATAATTCTTGATTTTTATATAAAAAAAGGTATAATACAAGTGATGAAAAAAAACAAATTAAAATTAAAATTAAAAATTAAAAAAATTATTAATAAATTATCACTTATTTACTCATCTTAAAACTATTTTTAAATATTTTTTTGATTTTTATTTAAAAAAAAGTGAGGTACAGTTATGACTAGTAACTTAAAGGAAATAAAAAAACAATTAAAATCTTTTGCAAAAAGAGTTAAAGATTTTAAATATACTGATTCAGCAGTTATTACATTTTTACTTACTGGAATGATAGCAATCAGCGGTATTTCATTTAATCTTTATTCAGCTCAGGATGAAATAAAAGTACAGACACAAGCGATAAACACGTCGGTTATGCAACTTAAAAGAGACTTTAAGCGAGCAAGACAAGAAAATAATAAACTTCTAAGAAACACAAATTTGGAATTAATTCAATTAATGGAACAGGGAGATCACGTAGTTAAATCACCTTGGAGCTCTTGGCAATATGGAATGAATTATGTGTATAACGACTGGCAAGGAACTTATAAAGGTCGTGGAGATAAAAAGGCAAAATATCCTTATGAAGGGGTTTATCAGAGAAGTTTGGACATTTACGAGAGATCAGTTTCGCCAGACAGTGACAAATACGGACTGTTAAGCAGAAACAGAAGACCAAATTTTGCCTTGGGTTCAGCCGCTGGATACGGTATAGGAAGTTTCAAACCTGTTAAGGAGCCAATTGTACCATTTGAGGTAAATGCAGGGATACGTCCAAGAAGCATAAATAAATCAGCAATAAGAATAGCAGATAAGACGGCAGTTACACCTACATTGCCAGAAGCAATTAGCTTTACTCCGCCAAAACCAGTTATTGGATTGCCAGAATTACCAAATTTACCATCACCACCGAGTTTTAATATACAGTTAGGTTCTTATTGTAATACAATGAGATCGACAAATTGTGGTGGTATGGGCACTAATGGGGGAGCATACAATGGAGTGTATCAAAATTATGCTGTATCTATAGTTGGCTCAACAGTTTCGGGAATACTTACAGATGGTCATCCTTCATTAAGATATTCTTGGAGTGATAGTCGTAGAGGATCTATGAATCCATCAGTTTTATTAAAATCATATTTCGATCTTCAAGGTACATATACATTAAGCACTAGTTTGACAATCTCCTCTATAAATCCAGTGGCAAATGACAATACATTGTCTACTGATAATCGTCAAGTTTTTTTAGTAGGAGGTTCAAGAATAGCAACATTGGATAATGCTCCAGCAGGATCAACTCTTACCAACGCTACGACAATAAACCTAGAAGGTCCATTAACAGTAGGATTCGAAGCACAAACAGATAATCTCGGAAGTGGTTCTAAACATAATACTACCGCAGATAATAGAAGTTTGGTTAATTCAGGAACTATAACAGATGCTAATGAAACAACTTCAACTGAACTAGACAGCAAACTTGCTAAAGGCGGGCAGATAACATTAACAGGTAATAATGCAACAACAGTAACAAGAACTGCAGAGGGGTACACGGGATATAAAATAGGATTAATATTAACTCGTGAAGATGAAGAACAGTATGATATATATAATTTGATTAATAATAGTGGTGGTATGATAAATTTTCAGGGAGAAAATTCAATTGGAATTCAAATATATGCTCCATATGATCTTAATACTAACTTTGCAGCTAATGTTGTAGTTTCTAATAATACTGGTGGAACTATAAAGATGGGCGGGAAAAAAAGTTATGGTATGAAATGGTCTTCCCGTGTATCAAATAGTAGCACAATGGAGAATAACGGAACGATTATTGTAAGTGGAGATGCAGGAGTTGATAATGATGGAAAACCAATAAATTCATTATCATCAGGAATTGCCGTTATAGAAAATCAAAACTTTACTAATGAAAGATCAATAAGAGCATGGAATGGTAAAGTCAAGAATAATGGAACAATCAATGTTTCTGGTGGTAAAGGTAACACAGGTATGGTATTGATTGTAAATGCTCCTGATGATATAACGAATGATGCAAATGGAACAATTACTGTTAGCAGTATAGCTAAAAGGCAAAATATAGCTATGAGAGTAGATAAAGGAACTAAAGCAGATACGGATGCAATGGGAAATCCTCCAAAAGCAATAAACAATGGAACAATCAATTTAGACGGCGACTCATCAATAGGGATGGTTGGGACAAATGCTGATGTTGTAAATAATGCCAATAAAACAATAGGAACTACTAGTGGTAAGACAATCATTAATGGAATTGGAATGGCAACATCTGGTGGATCTCTTACAAATAATGGAAGAATTACATTGGAGGGAACAGGAGTTTCAAGTAATGTAGGAGCATATATGACCAAAGGAACTGGAAATCCTACTGGAACTTTTGGTTCGGGAAGTGCTATTACAGTAAAAGGTACTGATTCAACTGGTGTATTGATTACAAACGGTACATTAAGTTATCAAGGAACTACAGAAGCACAAGGAGATGGAGTGACAGGTCTGTTAGTTGGAGACAATGGCTCTAATACAGCTGCTGTAACTGCTGCTGGTTCAGGAACTGTAACAGTAAATGGTGGTGCTGCAACATCTGCTGGAGTTTATGAAAATGCTACAACTAAGGTTAAAAAAGGATCTTATGGTATTGTTGTAGGGAAGGGGTCAAGCCTTGTAAGCAGTGGATCTAATAATGTTAATGTAATTGCCAATGTTAAAGGAGCGGAATCAATCGGATTATATTCTGGAGAAAGTGCAACATTGGAAGTTGGGGATCATGATGTAAAAGCATACGATGGTGCTGTAAACTATGATGCTGATAAAAATTCAACTATAACATTAAAAGGAACAGGAACTGCAACTACAGGGCAAAAGTCATTGCTGTTCTATACAGGGTCAGATAATGCAAACCAAGGAAAAGTTTTAATAAATGGAACTATGACAGCAACTGTTGAAGGTGGAACAACTCCTAACACTAGAGGTAACGCTTTTCTTTATGTAGGAAATGGTGGAGATTTTGGGAAATCTCAAATTGAAAACTGGGCAAAGAATAACTTTGGAGATGGAACAAATTCAACTTTAGGGCATTTAACATTAAATATGAACAGCGGTTCAAGACTGTTCATTGCACAAAATGTTAAGATGGACCTGTCTGATACGACTGGAAATACAGTTTCAACTGCTACAGGTGCACATATAAATGGAACTGACTATAAGACATTCATGCTGTATTTAAGCAAACTTGCAATCAACCAGGATGTAAATTTAGATGATGCAACTGACGCATATAACCAGCTTGAAATTTCAAATTCATCAATAACAAATGCAAATACTAAGACTATCACAGGAACAAAGGCTAATCAGGTTGCAATGGCTCAGGAAAATAATAAGGGTCTGTATGCAAGAAATAAGGTTACATTATCAAATGAAGGGACAATTAACTTAAGTGGTGCAGGTTCTACAGGAATGTATGCCAAGTTTGGAGAATTGTATAATAAAGCAACAGGAGTTATGACAATAGGTGACAAATCAACTGCTATTTATGGTATTGATGATTCATTAATTGAAAATGCAGGTAAGATCACAATAGGTTCTAATTCTACAGGACTGTATTCAGAAGGTTCCACATCACAGACAATAAAAAATACAGGAACTATAGAAACGTCTGGAAATGATTCGGTTGCGATTTCCTACAAGCCAGATGCGGGACTTGGTTCAGGAACAGTGCTTGAAAATACAGGAAAAATCACAATGACAGGTGACAGAAATACAGCAGTTTATGCAACAGGAACACCAGGATATACAGCTAAAAACAGCGGAACAATCACATTGGGAGATTCGGCATCAATTACAAGTCCTAATGTCGGGCTTTACACAGATCATAATAGTGTACCATTGCAAAATACAGGAAAAATAGAATCTGGAAACAATACAATTGGAGTATATGGACACAATGTAGAAAATTCAGGTGACTTGAAGATAGGAAATGCTGCAATTGGAATTTACTCTCAAAGCGGAAATGTTAATTTAACAGGAGGAACAATTACAACTGGAACAGATGAGGCAGTTGGAGTTTACACAGTGGGAAGCGGACAAACTGTTACAAACAGCGGAACAGCATTCAACATTGGAAACAACTCGTTTGGATTTGTAAACGTCGGGACAGGAAATACAATAACTTCAAGCATTTCAAATGTAGGGCTTGGGGACAACAATGTGTACATGTATTCAAATGATACGGCAGGAACTGTGACAAACTCTACAAAAATAACTTCTACTGGAGAACAGAACTATGGAATCTATTCAGCAGGAACAGTAACAAATAATGCAGATATTAATTTGTCAAGCGGAAAAGGAAGTGTGGCAGTTTACAGTATAAAAGGTGGAACTGCGACAAATAATGCGACAATTACGGTAGGAGAGTCAGATGTTGCAAGCAGCCTTTACTCAATAGGTATGGGTGCAGGATATTCTACAACTGATACAGGAAACATTGTAAATAAAGGAACAATTAATGTAAATGGAAAACACAGCATAGGTATGTATGCAAGTGGAGCAGGAAGTACGGCGACAAATGATGGAAACATTGTATTGAATGCAAGCAACACGACAGGTATCTACGTTGACAATGGAGCGACAGCAATTAATAACAAATCAATTACGACTGGTTCAGGAACTTACACAAATGCAGTAGGGGTATATCTTGGAAAAGATTCTAAATTGATAAATAACAAAGGCGCAACAATTAACATAAATGCTAAAAATGGTGTGGGAGTTTACTTGAAAGGTGGAATAGTAGCAAACTACGGAACAATCACAGTAAATGGTGCTTCTAAAACAAATAACAATGATGTGGACGGAAACATAATATACCAATTTACAGTGCCTGAAACAGGAAAAGGAGTAGGCGGAGTAGCAATCGACGCACCAGCAGGAGCGCAAACAGCTACAATCACAGTAAATGGAGTGCCACAAACACCAGTGGTAGTAAATACAAAAGGTAGAAACCCGATAACAGTATCAGCTTCAAGTATTGGACTGTATGTAAATACATCAGGAGTTGACTACACAAGATCAATAGACGGATTGCAAAACTTGACAAGTGAAGCAGACTTAATTATTGGTAATGAAGCGGCTGAGTCAACAAACAGCAAATATATATTAGTAAACGATCCTAATATAATAAATCCGTATAAAACAGCAATGCTAAGCAATCCAAACATTAAGTGGAATGTGTACTCAGGTTCAATAAGTTGGATAGCTACTCCAACACTAGATCCGAATGACGGTTCAATAACAAGCCTATATATGGCAAAAATACCGTATACAGAATGGGCAGGAAGACAGGCTACGCCAGTAGACAGCACAGATACATACAACTTTGCAGACGGGCTTGAGCAAAGATACGGAGTTGAAGCTTTAGGAACTAGGGAAAGACAGGTATTCAGCAAATTGAATGGAATTGGAAACAACGAGGAAGTATTACTGTACCAAGCATTCGACGAAATGATGGGACACCAATATGGAAATGTTCAACAGAGAATAAATTCCACAGGAAATGCTTTGGACAAGGAATTTACTTATTTGCATGATAACTGGAAAAATTCATCTAAACAAAGCAACAAAATTAAAGTATTTGGTCAAAGAGATGAATACAAGACTGATACAGCAGGAATAATTGATTATACAAGTAACGCCTACGGTGTGGCTTACGTTCATGAAGATGAAACTGTAAGATTGGGAAATTCTTCTGGATGGTATGCAGGAGCAGTAAACAACAGATTTAAATTCAAAGATATAGGAAAATCAAGAGAAAATCAAACTATGATAAAAGCGGGAGTCTTTAAAACAATGTCTCCATCTTTTGACCACAATGGTTCACTTAGATGGACAATAGCAGGAGATGTATTTGCAGGAAGAAATGAAATGAAACGTAGATTCCTGGTAGTTGATGACATCTTTAATGCAAAAGCTGACTACACATCATATGGTGCGGCATTCAAGACAGATTTGGGATATGATGTCCGTTTAAGTGAAAGAGCACACCTAAGACCATATGGAGCGTTGAAGATGGAATATGGAAGATTTACTGATATTAAAGAAGATTCAGGGGAAATCAGACTAGAAGTTGACGGAAACGACTATTTCTCAGTAAAACCGGAAGTTGGATTGGAATTTAAGTATGTACAGCCAATGGCATTAAAAACAAACTTGTCAGTAGGACTTGCAGCAGCGTATGAAAATGAATTGGGAAGAGTTGCAAACGGTAAGAACAAGGCAAGAGTAAGATACACAGAGGCCGACTGGTTTGGAGTTAGAGGAGAAAAGGAAAATAGACGAGGAAACGGTAAATTTGACCTTAATGTCGGAATTGACAACACAAGATTCGGAGTAACAGTAAATGCTGGATATGACACTAAGGGAGAAAATATTAGAGGTGGACTTGGATTTAGATTGATTTATTAGTTAAATTTTTGAAAATACAGTAAAATAAAAAAATAAAGTAAGAAAAAATAGTGGAACTGAAAAAAGTTCCATTATTTTTTTGTTTGAAAAATTGTATATATCTTTTTTAAAATTATTGGAAAAAATTGATTAATTTGATATAATATAAATAAAATAAATTTTTATGGAGAGAAAATGAAGTGATTAAAAAAAATAATAAATTAAATATTTTAGCACCAGCTGGAAATTATGAAAAACTTGTTGCGGCGGTAAAGGCTGGAGCAAATGAAGTTTTTTTTGGTCTGAAAGGATTTAGTGCCAGAAGAAATAATGAAAATTTAGATATGAAAGAAGTTTTTAGCGCCATTGACTATGCGCATTTACACGGTGTTAAAGCGATTATGGCTTTTAATACGATTTTAAAAGATAGTGAAATCAAAAGTATGTATAACAATATAAAAAGAGTGTATGAATACGGTGTAGATGCGGTTATTGTGCAGGATTTGGGATTGGTCAAATTTTTAAAAGAAAATTTTCCAAATTTAAAACTTCATGCAAGTACGCAAATGACAGTTGCTAATCATATTGAAGCCAATAGGTTAAAAGAAATGGGACTTGGCAGAGTTTGTCTTGCAAGAGAATTATCTTTTGAGGAAATTAAGGAAATTAGAAAAAATACTGATATTGAGCTAGAAATTTTTGTGTCGGGCTCGCTTTGTATCTCGTATTCAGGAAATTGCTATATAAGCAGTTTTATTGGCGGTAGAAGCGGAAATCGTGGACTTTGTGCTTATTCTTGCAGAAAAAAGTTTACCGATGAAAGTGGGAAAAGTGCGTATTTTTTGAGTCCAAATGATCAGCTTTTGCAGGAAAAAGAGATTAATTTATTAAAAAAAATTGGAGTTGATGCGCTAAAAGTTGAAGGGCGGAAAAAATCTAGCGAGTATGTCTTTGAAACGGTAAGTTACTATGATAATATTTTAAAGGGGACTCCAAGGCCGACAGAAAGCTATAAACTTTTTAATAGAGGATATTCCAAAGGTTATTTTTATTTGGATGACAAGCTTATGAATCAAAAGTATTCTTCAAATTTTGGGTATTTTTTGGGAGTTAGATTAGGTAGTTCGAATAATTTTAAAATTGACGATGAATTAATTTTAGGTGATGGAGTTCAATTTGTTGATGAAAATTTTGAAAAAATTTCAGGAGAATATGTCAATAAAATTATTTTTAACGGCGAAAAAGTTCAAAAGGCTAAAAAAAATGACACGATTTCGATTGGAAAACTTCCAAAAGGGACAAAATATATTTATAAAAATTATTCTAAAGAACTCAATGACAAAATTATTCACAATATAAAAGTTTCCAAAAGATTTTCTGCCATTGATGCAGAATTTGTTGCCGAAAAAGGTAAAAAATTGAAACTTACTTTTGAGATTAAAAATTTGAAAAATGAAAAAATAACGGTCACAAAAGAAAGTGATTTTGTTTTGGATGAAATTGCAAAAAAAATGATTTCAAAAGAACAAATTGCTGAGAAAATTGCGGAACTTGGCGATACATCATTTGAACTTGCAAATGTTAAAATAATTTATGATGGAAATTCGTTTATTCCATTTAGTGAACTTAAAAACTTAAAAAGATTGTGCACACAAGAGCTTTCTAAAGAGCTTTTAGCGTCTTACAAAAGAGTTGCACCTGAAAAGAAAGAATATGAATTTTTGCAGGAAAAAGTTGTAAAAAATCCTATTTTTTCTGTGCTTGTTTCAAATGAACGGCAAGAAAAAGTCTGTCGTGAGCTTGGAATTGCTAAAATTTATAAAAAGCAGTTTGATGTGGCAAAAGAGAAGAATCTTGATAAAATAGAAATAAACACAAATTTGGCATCAAATCTTTATCAAGTTGTGATGGGCGAGAAAAATGGATTAAAAGGGCAATCACTTGATTGGAACTTAAATGTTTTTAACAATTTTACAGTAGAAGTTTTTTCTCAATTTCCAAATTTGGAAACCATATTTTTGTCGCCTGAACTAAGCTATCGGCAATTGAAAGTTATAAAAAGTGATAAGATAAAAAAGGGACTTGTAATTTATGGACATCTGAAAGGAATGTATATTGAACATAAAATTTTTAATGAAAAGTATAAAGAGCTTGAGGGAGAGTTTTATGACAAATATAAAATTGTAAAAAATGATTTGGATAATATCGAACTTTATTTAAATAAGCCTATGAATTTGATTCCTAAACTGGACGAAATTTTGGAGCTGGGGCTTGATGAATTGAGGCTCGATTTTACTTTTGAGACAGAGAAGGAAATTAAAAAAGTTATTGAAAGTTTGACGACAAAAAGTGGGAAATATACTCCGTATGCTTTTGAACAGGGGGTTTTATAAAAATTAAAATTTTAAGGAGAAAAAGTGGAAATTATAAAAAAACAAAAATATTTAGGAAAATTATATTTGTTATTGGGAGCTTCTATTTTTATTCATTATATTTTAGTAATTTTATTCAGTATTTTAATACTATTTGAAATTTTTATTTCAAAGGATTACAAAAAAATATTGAAAGACAGAACATTAATTACAGTTGGAGTTGTTTTAGGATTTTCGATAATGACTTCCGTCTTTTATAAAAATATTTTAGGGCTTGTGGCAATTCCAATATTTTTGTTCCTAGTGGTTGGAAGATATTATACTTTGGCAGTTGATGTGGAATTAAAGCAAAAAGTTTTGCAAATAATTTCAAAATTTTCGATAGTTCCATTTTTTGTTGGGATTGTTGAATTTATTTTGACAAAAGGTAGAATTGGATATTTCGCATTTTTTAATCCGAATTATTTGGGAAGCGTTATGATGATGGGGGCGATTGTGAATTTATATTTATTTTTTGAAAAAAGAAATAAAAAAAATATTTTGTTTTTTTTATTAAATATGGCGACACTTTTTTTAAGTGGCTCTCGCTCATCGTTAATTGCAGTAATTTTAGGAATTTTTGTACTATTATTCTATTTTTTGGATAAAAGATATTTTATTTTTGGAACTTTAGTGCTTTTAGTCTATATTTTGGGAGTTTATCTTCATGTTTTCCCTTTCTTGCGAATGGACACTTTTGTGGAATATTTTTGGCTGAGGGTGGAAATTGTGCAAATGGCAATTGTTGCTTTTAAAAGGACAAATTTTTTGTACGGACACGGAAACTTTTTTTACTACAAGTTTACAAATCATGTCTATCCGCACTCGCACAATGCAATTGTGGAATTTCTTTTAAGTTATGGGCTTATTGGAACAGTTTTGCTTGCGACAGTTTTTTTTAGATATTTATATGAAATTTTGAAAAAAGATAGAAACAATATTTTAAAGATTGCTTTGATAGTCGGAGTGATTTTTCACAATTTGACGGATTTTACAATTTTCTGGGTTCAGACGGTACTTTTGTTTATAATGATTTCGTCGTATGAAGAAGATAATAAAATGATAAAGGGTTATAGAAAAATAAAAAATGAAGAATCAGAAAATTAATTTAAAGAATTAAAAAATTAAAGAGTTATTGAAAAAACTAAAAAAAACTAAAATTATAAAATTTTTAAATAAAAAAATAAAAAAAAGAATAAAAAAGAAAATAACAATATTTAAGATAATAAAATAAAAATAAAATTAGAATTTAAAGAAAGGAAATAAAATAAGAAATGAGAAATAATATTTATGTGGGATTGGTTCATTATCCTGTATATAATAAAAATAGCGATGTGGTTGCGACTTCAGTTACAAATTTTGATATACACGATATTTCAAGAACTTGTAGAACTTACGATATAAAAAAATATTTTATTATAACGCCTGTTGATGCTCAAAAGGAGCTGACAAGTAGAATTATCGGTTTTTGGACTGAAGGCGATGGAATAGAATTTAATAAAAATAGGAACGAAGCGTTTGAAAATACGGAACTTGAAGATTCCGTGCAAAGTTCGGTTGAGACAATTGAAAAACTTGAAGGGAGAAAGCCAAAAATTATAACAACTTCTGCGAGAATCTTTTCAAATTCAGTTGATTACGATGTTTTAGGAAAAGAGATAATAGAAGACGAGTCGCCATACCTTATTTTATTTGGGACAGGATGGGGACTTACCGATGAAATTATGGATTTGTCTTATAAAATTTTAAAACCTATTCGTGGAAAAACAAAATATAATCATTTGTGCGTCAGAAGTGCAGTGTCAATTATTTTGGACAGATTGCTGGGAGAAAACTAAAAAAATTAAATATTTTAATATTTTTTAAGAAAGGAAAAATTAAAGGGAAAACTATGGAAAGTAAAAATATAAAAAATAAAAATTTAGTTGGAATTGTTGTTGCGAGTCACAATAACAAACTTGCTGAAGAAATTATCAATTTTGCAAAGGTTTTAAGACAGGAAGATTTTCCAATTGTGAATGGTGGAGATGTTGAAAGGGAAGTTTATGGTACAAATGTAGAAAATATGAAAAATGCAGTGATTTCCGCTGATAATGGCGCTGGAGTATTAATTTTCGTAGATATGGGAAGCTCTATTTTTAATGCAATGCAAGTGGTAAAAGAGTTAAAAGGAAAAATTAATGCAAAAATCGTTGATGCTCCGATTGTGGAGGGGGTGCTTTCAGCAGCTGCCGCAAATTCTTCAGATATGGATTTGGAAGATTTGAGATTGATTGCTGAAGAAAGTAGAAATTTTACGAAATTAAGAAAAAAACTATAATTAATATAATTTAAGAAAGTGAGAATTTTTTGAAAAAATGGAAAATTTAATTAATATCGGGACAATTGTGGGAACGCACCATTTGCGGGGAAGTGTGAAAATTAATTCGATTTTTGAGGAAATTGAGTTAATTAAGGGTGAGAGAGTTTTGATTGAAAAAGAAGAAATTAAAAAAATTCTTTGTGTAAAAAATGTAAAACGGTTAAATGAAAAAAAAGCAATTTTAGATTTTGAAGAAATAAAAAATATTGATGAAGCTCAGAAGTTAAATGGATTTAAACTAAAAATAAGAAGAGATTTGCTGCCACAAAAGACGGAAGATGAATTTTACATAAAAGACTTGCTTGGAATAGAAGTTTTTTTAGACAATGAAAAAGTTGGGGAAATTACAGATGTGATGGAAACTGCTGCACATGAAATTTTGATAGTTGAAGATATAAAAACTAAAAAAGAAATTATGATTCCGTTGATTGACGAATTTGTCAAAAAAATAGATTTTGAAAACGGAAGAGTCGAAGTAAATTTGATTGACGGAATGAGATAGAAAGCGAGAAATAATAAAATGAAATTTAATGTGTTAACTTTATTTCCCGAGTTATTTGAGCAGTATCTATCACAAACTATTTTAAAACGGGCAGTCGATAAAAACATAGTAGATTACAAAATTATAAACATTCGTGATTATGCAAGAAACAAACACAGTCAAATGGACGACATCCCTTTCGGTGGCGGTGCTGGAATGGTTTTAAAGCCAGAAGCCTACTGGAATTATTTCTATGAAAATTTTGAATATTTTAAAAATGAAAATTCAGAATTAAAAAAACCATATGTGATATTTTTATCTCCGCAAGGAAAGCAATTGACGCACAAAAAAGTTACAGAACTTTCTCAAAAAGATGAAATTGTGCTGATTTCAGGTAGGTATGAGGGCCTTGACCAAAGAGTTATTGATAAATTTGTCGACGAAGAAATTTCAATTGGAGATTATGTTTTAAGCAGTGGCGATTTGCCGTCGCTAGTTTTGATGGATTCTGTCATTCGGATAAAAAATGGTGTAATAAAAAAAGAATCTTTTGAAACAGACTCTTTTTACAATGGACTTTTGGGTTTTCCGCAATATACAAGACCTGTAGAAATTGATGGAATGGAAGTGCCAGAGGTTCTAAGAAGTGGAAATCACGCAAAAATAGATGAGTTTAGGCAGATGAAGTCGATTGAGAAAACTATTCAAAATCGAGAAGATTTATTTGAGAAAAAGTTGGAACATATTGAGGAAGATTTAGAGTTTAAAAAGGTTTATAAAAAATATTTGAAAAGTAAATAAATATTATGAAGTTAAGAACATAAATTTCAAAAAAATAATTTTGAAAATATGTTCTTTTTATTTATTTGAGGGTTTTTACTTTGAAACTTAGAATCTCAAGTATATAATCTATTATCCGTTTTTTTGTATAAATTATACTACTTTCTAACGACATTCCTTTTTTTAGATTTAAGGTATTTACATTATTATTAGAATATTTCCTGTTAATCCTACAACACCCGATAAAAAAGTTAGTAAATTATAAATTTTACTTCTCTTAAATGAAGATTTTATAACTTTTAAATATTTAAATTCTGTTTCATCCTGTATACTTTTTTCAAGATTATACGCTTTTATAGTTTCTATTCCATTTATACTTTGAATTATAAAAGAAGTTAATTGAGAGTTATTTTCTAAAACTTCATTATTTATCTTTTTTAGAATTTCTTTAAACGAAAATACAATCACAAGATAAAATGATAGTACAGCCATTGAAACAAAAAACAAATATTGATTTTGAATATAGACAATAATTCCACCTGTAATAGCTGTTATGACGTCCAGCATTAATGTCAATACCGTTTCAGCTACTGCATCGTTTATATTATCCGCATCGGAAAATCTTGATGTTATCTCTCCTGTTTTTCTTGTTGAAAAAAAACTCATTGGCAATTTTATTACATGATTATAATATCCAAGCAATACTGCTATATCAATCCGTTGTCCTAAAAATATTAGCAAATATCCCCTAAATATGCTAAGCAGCATTTGGATTATTTCAAGTATTACCATTCCCACAACCATTACAGTTAATGTAGTCATAAGCTTATCTTTTAAAATATAGTCTATTAGAAATTTCGAACTGAATGAAGTTACTATGCCAAGCACAGTATAAAGTATTGAGGCTAGAAATATATTAAACAAAAGACTTTTTTGATTTTTCAAAACATAAAAAAACCTACTCAAAGAATTATCTTTCTCATTCCTCTTCTGAAAATCTTTCTTAGGCTCAATTAAAAGCAGGATTCCAGTCCAAATTTCAGAAAATTCTTTGTGGGAAACTTTTTTTATCCCACTTTCAGAATCAGAAATAATAATTCTTTTCTTATCTACATCATGAACAACCACATAGTGTAAAAAATTATTTGTGGTCTGAATATGTGCTATTATAGGAAAAGACACACTATTATCAATTTTTTTATCCTCAACTTTCACAGCCTTTGAATCAAATCCCAAATAATCCAGTCCTTTTATCATTCCTGCAAGATTAGTTCCGTTTCTATCTGTTCCTGATATTTGCCGTAACTTGGCAATTGAAAAATTGGAATTATACTGCTTGGCTATTGTTAATATACAGGCAGGTCCACAATCCTTCTCATCCTTTTGTAAAACACAGCAATATCTTTTAAACATCGAAAAAATCTTTTTCCACCTCTCTTTCTTTAAAAATAAAGAGTTCCTAGAAACTAGAAACTCTCTATTTAATTTAAAATAATTTATAATTAAATAACAAGTTAGAAATTATAATAACAAGTATTACAAATAAATACAACACATTATTCTTTACAAATTTAATAATATTTTTTCTATCTCCACTACTTAATTTAAATATTGAAAAAATTTCTTTATATTTTTTTCTTATTAGGCCTATAATAAAAATTATAATAAGAACAACTGTAAAGATTCCCATAGCTATCATTATACAATCATTATAATATAAATACTTTCCTAAATTTGCAATTATATTTAAAATTATATGTAATTTTATAGAATATTTTAGCGAATATTTGTAAGTAATATATGAAAGAATAATTCCTGCTAAAATTGTTCTTCCTATAGCGTTTACGTTAATATGATAAAATCCAAATAGAACTGAATTCGTTATTATAGCTACTTTATATCCATACTTCATTAAGTTATTCATTAATATTCCACGAAATATAATTTCTTCTAATATGGGAGCTATTAAAGAACTTAATATAATATTAGTAATTATATAATAAGTTGTACTTTCATAATTATATATAATTTTGCTCTCATTATTATAACCAATTCGGGCATTTACCATTATAAAGTTTATAAATATCATTATACCCAAGTAAAATATAAAATTATTAAACCTTAAATTCTTTCGTTCAAAAAAATATTGATTTTCTTTCATAGTTTTTTTAAAATAAAATATTACTGGAAAAAATGACAGCAAATATGTTATAGTGTCTACAATATAATATACTTTTGAACTTTCAAAATATACAATACATTTTTTATTTATAATTTTAAATACGATGTAAAAAAAACTTATTAAACATAAAAATAATGGTATATTTTTAATTTTTTTCATAAATTTATCCTTTTTAAACCTAAAAATATTATTTTTAGTTCTTAATTTTATTTATATTTTCAATAACTAATATATAATATTTAAATTATTTAATTAATGTCTTTTACAACTATTCCAACTTTTACTTATTTGTTTTATGGCTTTCGACTTGTGATAGTCTTCTGCCTCTGATCTAACTGCTGCAATTGCAGGACGTTCTCCATTGGTTGGTCCAAATAAATAGTGAGCACCTGCATATTGTCCAACTCCTTTAAGTACTCCAGCCCAATCCCTTTTACATGTCTTTTTCTTTGCTCCACCATCGATTGTCATTAGTTCCATTTCATTTAATTCCGTGATTTTCATGTTTACCACCTCGTAAAATAAATTTTAATAATTTTTTTAATTATTAATGAATGCATTATACCCTCCCCATATTTTATCAAGTTAATTTTTGTTCAATTTTAAAATAGTTTAAAATTATAATTAAAAATCAAAAAAGTTTAATTTTTTGTTTAAAATATCTTTAATATTAACATTTATAATAAATTTTTCTTTTTCAAAATTTAAAAACAAATTTACTTCCCTAATAAAAAAATAAAGAGCTCCTAAAAACCAGAAACTCTCTATTTAATTTAAAATAATTTATAATTAAATAACAAGTTAGAAATTACAATAACAAATATTACAAATAAGTACAATAAATTATTTTTTGTAAAAGTAACTAGACTTTTTCTATCTTCAATGTCTAATTTTAAGATTGAAAACATTTCCTTGTATTTTCCTTTTCCAAGTCCGATTACCAAAAATATTAGTAAAAAAATAATTAAAAATATGAAAAATAAACCAATTGACACTATAAGTATTTCAATTTTGAAAAATATTACAACCTGCGATATCTTTGTTAACGTATTTAATAAGAAGTGTAGCAAGATAGAATATTTTAATGAATATTTGTAAGCAATATAAGAAAAAATAATTCCTGTTAAGATTGCTGGAATAATCATATTTATATTAGAATGAGATACTCCAAAGAGAATCGAATTTACAATTATTGCTATTTTAATGCCATACTTTTTCAAATTATTCATTATAACTCCACGGAATACCATTTCTTCTAGTATAGGTGCCACACACAACGTCATTATTATATCAATATACAAAGGTCCTTCCACTAAAGTTGTCCGTTCTTTAAATTTAAATGTTAATGTAGTTAGTATATGGGAAATGTTTCCTACCCAAAAAGCCAATGCAAAATATATAATAAAATTTCTTATATTTAATTTTTCGTCTGTTTTAAAATATTTATATTTTTTATAAGTTTTTACAAAATAATATATTATTGGAAAACTGAGCATCCATCTATGTATTCTAAATATGAATACATATTGAAGTATTTTATTATCTGTAATTAGCGTTTTATTATTTACAAAAATCATAAAGACGAGATGAAATATATAAACTATAAATAGAACTAGAATACTCTCTTTTTTTGTATCTACTTTTAAATTTATTCTTTTTTTCAATTGCTACTGCCTCCAACTGCTTTTTTGTGATGTAGAGTTTACTTTAAAACCAGATTTAAGAATTATACTTGCTATATAATTAAAAAAGTTATAAAACTAATGTTAGATTCAAAAATTACAAAATCTAAAAAGACACTTAATTTTCAAAATTAAATTTATTCAAACGAAATCACCAATTTTTTCCGAAATGCAGCTGCCAATTTTTTTAATGTTTTTAGTGAAAGATTTGCATTTCCGTTTTCGATTTTACTTATATCTCCTTGTGTTATTCCAGTTAAGTCTGACAATTCCTTTTGTGTGATATTTTTATCCTTTCTTGCTTCAACAATTTCTTTTATAATTTGAAACTCTGCTTCAAGGCTTTCATGTTCTTTTCTAAATTCTTCATCTTTTAATTGTTCATCCAAAAAATTTTTGAAATATTTACTCATATCTTTCATTCCTTGTTATATTTTATACGATATAACTATATTTTCAAGAATTTTTAATAACTTTTTTTCATAATTCCAACAACATCTCTAACTTCATCAACCTTTTTAGTTGCAATTTCTCTCGCTTTTAATGCACCTTTTTTCAATATTTCGTTTACATAATCCATATTTTGCAAAAGTTCTTCTCTTTTTTTCTGAAATGGCGCAAAATAATCCATAAATTTGTCAAATAATTCAGTTTTAGCGTGTCCGTAACCAAAATTTCCAGCTAAAAATTTTTCTTTTAATGTATTTACTTCTTCTTCAGTCGCAAATAACGAATATAGTTTTGTTATGTTGTTATCTGGATTTTTAGGCTCTTCTAATGGTGTAGAATCTGTTACTATGTTCATTATTTGTTTTTTTAGCTGTTTTTTTGAGCCAAACATATTTATTACATTTCCGTATGATTTACTCATTTTATCTCCGTCTGTTCCTGGAACTGTTGCCACATTTTCAACTATTTTTTCTTTTGGCAATTTAAAAACTTCTTTTCCGTAAGTTTCGTTAAATTTTGTTGCTATGTCCCTTGTTATTTCAACATGCTGCTTTTGATCTTTTCCAACAGGAACTATATCTGGCGAATAAATTAGAATGTCACTTGCCATAAGTACAGGATAAGTAAATAATCCAACATTTGGTTTTATTCCTTTGGCAGTTTTATCTTTATAAGAATGAGCTCTTTCTAAAAGTCCCATCGGTGTTACATTTGATAAAATCCAAGAAAGTTCTGTGTGCTCAGGCACATCTGATTGTAAAAACAATGTCGATTTTTCAGGGTCAAGTCCCAAAGCTAAATAATCCAAAATGACATTTATTGTATTATTTTTCAAATCTTCTCCTTTTGGCGAAGATGTAAGTGCATGATAATTTGCCAAAAAATAAAAACCTTCATATTCATTTTGCAATTCCACAAACTGTTTTATCGCACCAAAATAGTTTCCTATATGCAATACTCCGCTGGGCTGAATCCCAGATAAACTTCTTTTCATAAAAACCTCCGTAATTATTTTTTATTTTATAAAATATTATAACATTAAAAAATTTTTTTGTAAAATATTTAAAAATAATATTTTTTACATATTTTTTGTGATTTATTTTTTTTTGTATTTTGAAAAAGTATTAAAAAATGTTATACTGTTTTTAAGAATAAAAATAAATTTTAATATTTTAAAGAAAGGAGATTTTTAATTTTGAAAAGAAAAAATATGATTTATTTTTTTATATTTTTTATTTTTCTTTTACTTACAAATTTAAGTTTTTCTGATGAAAAAGGAATTTTTTTAGAAAATCCGAAAGAAAATCTTGAGAAAATTTCTGATGAAAATGATAAAGATATTAAAGATATAAAAAAAGGTGATTTAAAAAAATTTGAGAAGAAAAATTTTTTGAAAAAAGAAGATAAAAATATAGATAAAAAAAGTGAAAATAAAAAAAATGAAATACCTCAAAAAGACAAGAAGATAGGTCTTGCACTTAGCGGTGGAACTGCAAAAGGACTTGCTCACATTGGAATTTTAAAAGTTTTGGACGAGGAAAAAGTTCCTGTGGAATTTATGACAGGAACGAGCATGGGAAGTATTATTGCAGGAATGTATAGTGTTGGCTATACTCCCAAAGAAATTGAAGAAATTGCAGAAAATATGGACTGGATGAAATTATTTAACGATAAAATTGAGCGACGGAATAAGGGAATTACAAGAAATATGATTGAAGATCAAAATTCAATTGTCTTGCCGCTTGGGAAAAAAGCAATGCCTAAACTACCAGTTGGCGTAGTTGGAGGAAAAACTGCAAGTCAGCAATTAAATGAACTTTTTTATGGTGCAATTGGAACTGATGACTTTACGAAATTTCCAAGAAAATTTGCGGCTGTTGCGACAGATTTAAATTCTGGAGAAGGAGTTATGATTACAAAAGGTTCGATTGCAACGGCTATTCGTGCGAGTTTGTCGCTCCCTTCAATATTTGCGCCAGTTAGAAGTGGCGATAGACTTTACATTGATGGAGGAGTTGTAAGAAATTTACCTGTGCAGGATTTAAAAGTTCTGGGAGCTGATTATACGATTGGAGTTAATGTCGGAGATGGATTTGTAAAAAGAGATGAGAATAAAATGAACTTGATTGATGTAATAACAGATTCATCAACAATTGCGGGTAGACAGGAAGTTGAGCGTCAAATTAGAATGCTTGATTTGTATATGAAACCAGATTTGGAAAAATTTGAGGCGTATGATTTTTCAAAAGTTAAGGAAATTATTGCAGCTGGTGAAAAAATTGCAAGAGATAATATTGATAAAATAAGAGAATTATCAAATCCTAAACTTTATGATGAGCTTGAAGAGAAAAGAAAAGAGTTTAGAAAAACTTGGACTGATGAATATAAAATAACGAGTATTGACATTGAAGGAAATAAAAAATATAAAGATAGTTATTTTAAAAAATTTTTACCGAAAAAACTTGGAAATATGAATCGGCTTGAAATGGAAGAAATTGTAAATGAAATTTATCAAAATGGGAATTTTACAACGGCATATTATGAAGTGAAAAATGACAAACTTGTGATTAATGTTCAAGAAAAGCCGAGCGATTATGTAACTTTGACTGGAAATGTGAACAACGAGGACAAAGCAACTATTAATTTTGGATTTCAAGGAAATAAAGTTTTAGGAGATATGAATGCCAGATATTCTTTAAACACAACAGTGGCGAATGAATACGGAGTTAATAACAGCGTAATTTTAGGAATTGGGAAAGACGATAAGGTATTAATCTTAGGAAAATTGGATTATAAAAGAGATATGATCTATAATCAAAATTCTGGAAATGGATATTATGACTTTGTAAATAAAAAATTTAGTGTGGAAACTGGGGTTGGATTTCAAATTTCAAAAAATTTATTACTTTTTGCTGGTGGAGGTTATCAAACTTCAAAAGTTGAAAAAAATCAAGACCCAAGCAAAAATGGAAAAAAGAGATTTCCTTTCTTTGAGACAAGTTTGACTTATGACACGAGAGATTCAGTTGAATCGCCTACGAGAGGAGTTTATTTGACTTCAAAATACACTTTTTCAAATTCAAAAGATGCAGATTTTAATGCATTATATCAAACAGGGGAAATAAATATTCCAATTGGTGAAAAAATAACAGTAACTCCAAAAGTTTCATATTTGACGGTAAAAGGGGAAAACATACCTGAAACATATGAGCCTAAATTGGGGGGAATAAAGACAGAAGATAATTCGCTTGAATTTTTTGGACTTCCTGCGGATAAAGTCAGAGGAGAGAGCATATTCGTCGGAAGTGTGAAACTGCAATATAATATTTCTAAAATTTTGTATGCGGATACAATGTATTCACGGGCTTACATTTCAAATGAAGGGTTTGATTTCGGAAGTCGGAAAAGAGAAAGTTATAAATTTGGATTTGGGATAAAAACACCGCTTGGACCTGGTTATTTTGGAATAGCGAAAGTTCCTGGAGAAACTTTGCGATACATTTTGAATTTTGGGTATAAACCTCAATAGTAAAAAATTTGAATTTTAATACAATTTTGGAGAAATAAAAAATGGGAAATTATGTATATTTTAACGGCAAAAATTGTGATTAAATCTTTTGAAAAGGCGAGTAAATTGGCAAATTATAAAGAGAAATTTGGAATGAATGCTGTGATTTTGAAAAAATAAAAAAAGGTTAAAAGTTTTTGTAATAAAAAGAAGGTTTTTAACAAAATAAAAAAATTAAATGTAAGAAGTGGAGAGAAAATGTATCATATAAAAGATAAGGAATTTATCAGAGGAAAAGTGCCGATGACAAAAGAAGAGATAAGAGCGGTAAGTATTGCAAAAATGGAAATTTCTGATGAAGATGTGTGTATTGATATTGGTGGCGGAACTGGCTCTGTGAGTATTGAAATGGCTAGATTTGCTAAAAATGGGCATGTTTACACGATTGAGCAAAAAGAGGAAGCTGTTGATTTAATAAAACAGAATATGGAAAAATTTGAGATAAAAAATATGACTGTAATTTCTGGGAAAGCACCAAAAGATTTACCACAAGGAATAACTTTTGATAAAGTGTTTATCGGTGGTTCAGGTGGAAATTTATCAGAAATTATCAATTATTCTTATGAAAATTTAAAAGAAGGTGGAATAATCGCTTTAAATTTTATCGTTTTAGAAAACACATTTGAAGCACTTGAATGCTTAAAAAAATCAAATTTTGAGGATATTGATATTTCTCAAATAATTGTGGCAAAAAATAGAAAAGTAAAGGATTTTAACATGATGATGTCAGAAAATCCGATTTATGTGATTTCTGCGAGAAAATAATATATAAAAAAATATTAAAAGGTAGTTTTTTATGAAATAGTCCAAGAACACTCGCAACTTTAGTTGTGAGATGAATTGCACGAAAATTTAGTAAGCATTATGGAAAAATTTTAGTAGATAAAATGTAGAATATATAATATAATATCTTTGATTGAAGACTGTAATGGAGTATTAATATTCTAAAGAAAAGTAAAGTTGTGGACTTAAATGTTGTCCTATACAATAGGGGCGAGCTGAACACGCCTAAAAGAATAAGGATAGTTGTTGTACTATCAAACTTCTTAGAAAATTTTTAAATATTTTTAAAGATTTTAGAACCCTGCGACTTTAGTCGTGGGAGGTTCAGTATGTTACAATATTGTTATCTCATTATGTTATTATGAATAATCAAAAATTTAAAATATGATGATTCATGAAACAAATGAAAAAATATTGGCTAAACTTTTCTAAATGTTATGATGAATGAACATTAAGATTGGTTAAGTGTATTAGTTAAAGTTGTGAAGGGAGAAATAAAATAATGGCTAAAATAGGTTGGATAGGATTGGGGCAAATGGGGACTCCTATGGTAGAAAATTTATTAAAAGCTTCTGTTGATGTGACAGTTTACAATAGAAGTTTTGATAAAACTTTACCACTTGTAGAAAAAGGAGCTAAAAACACAAAAAATGTGGAAGAAATTTTTGAATAAAATGACATTATATTCTTTATGATTTCAAATTACAGTGCGGCATTAGAAATTTTAAATGAAAATGTTTTATCAAAAATAAAGGGTAAAAAAATAGTAAATATGAGTACAATTTCACCTACTGAAAAGTAAAGCTGTAGGAAAACTTGTTATTGAAAATAATGGAAAATATATTGAAGCACCAGTATCTGGATCAGTAGGAGCTGCTACTGCTGGAGTTCTATTAATATTAGTTGGAGGAAATGAAGCTGATACCAAAGATTTATATTCAATTTTTGATATTTTAGGAAGTAAAACATATTATTTTGGAGAATTAGGAAAAGCAACTGGAGCAAAATTAGTATTAAATTCTTTACTTGGAATATTTGGAGAAGCTTATAGTGAAGTATTATTATTAGCACAAAATTTTGGAATAATACAGAAACTATTGTAAATGCTATTTTAGATTCTAGAATGAGTTCGGCACTATTTCAGGAAAAAAAAGATATGTTTACAAACAGAAAATATCCTGCGGCATTTATGTTAAAACATATAACAAAAGACTTAAAATTATCAAATGAAGAAATTGAAAATAGAAAATTATCATTACCGTTAATTGAAGATACAACTAAAAATTATTCAGAAGCTTTAGAACAAGGGTATGGAGAACAAGATATGGCGGCTATTTTTGAAATTTTAAGCAAGAAAAATGATTAAGCTAAAATAAGGAGATAAAATATATATTAAAAAATATCAGGAATATTTGCCTAATATTTTTAATTTTAATGGCTTGATTTTGGTTTTTATAAATACTATTTAAAAATGAAAAGATAGACTTCTTATTGCCTTTTTTAATAGATGTGTATACTGGATATAGATACTATAATCAAAATATGCAAAACTTTTTCTATAAAATTTTTAAGATATTAATTGTTTTTTTCTTATTTTATGGTATAATTAAATGAATGAATAAATTGTAATAATTATAAAAATATAAATATTTAAATTTAAAAAAAGAAAGGAGGCGCTACTTTTTAGAGTAATTTGACAAATATATGAAAATTTATTGTCAGTGCAATATGATAAATTAAAATTAAGTAGCGAAAAAAATGAAAAAAACACTACTATTAATCAGTTTGATTACCGTGTTATCTAGCTGTGGCGGAGGTGGAGGCGGAAGTTCGCAGACATCTCAAGCAACCCCAACGACACCACATTCAACTCAACCATCTCAAAATCCAGATCAGACTACTGGAAATATTGGAAGTAACGAAAGTTCAAGCATAGGACAAAATGCAGGAAACATTGGTGGAACAAATAATGGAAATAATAACAGACAGGTTGTACAACCACAGAATCCTGCATCGGAACCTCAGACACCTACAGTTGATAACCGTTTTCCAAAACCTGTTGATTCAAGAGAGATTACAGGGAAAGGAGTTAAGGTCGGAGTTTTAGATAGTGATTTTTTAAGCGGAAAAAATGCAAAAACAGAAAATTTTCATATAAAGGTAATTAATAGTTTTGGAATAGGAGATACTTTTGATAAAGTAATTGAAGAGGAATTTGGCGACAGAATGACAACACTTGCAAAAAATAATACAAAATCAACTGATAAAAGTGATCATGGTCTTATTGTTGCAACTATTTTAGCTGGAAATAATGGAAAAGGAGCAAAAAAATCAGAAGTATACGGAGCAAGTATTTCAAATGGTCCAGCATACCAAGTTGATATAGAATATTATAGACAAATGTATAATAATGGTGTAAGGATATACAACCAGTCGTTGGGGCACGAAAATGTTCAATTTGATAAGCCTCAAGGGATTTATATAGCACCTGATAAAACTAATGAATTTGACTATAAAAAACAATTTCAGCAAACGGTTTATATTCCTGATGGAAGTTACTCTGAGGAGCAATTAAAAAATAAAGCAGATGAAATTATAAAATTTTATGAAGAAGCAATAGAAAATGGATCGTTATTTGTATGGGCTGCAGGGAATAAGCCATTTTATGGTGTAGATTTTGAAGCGGGATTACCATATTATAATAGAAAACTTCAAAAAGGATGGATAGCAGTAGTAGGAGTAAAAGTTAACCCAGATGGAACAATAACTGATTATCCTAGTAGATTGGCACACGCTGGAGGAGCAGCTTACTGGTCTATTGCAGCAAATGGTGATTGCGAACTTCCTGGATGTAATAAACATGGTTCCTCTTTTGCTGCACCTAAAGTAACGGCAACTGCAGTAAAATTAAAAGAAAAGTTCCCTTGGATGACAGGGCATGAAATACAGCAGACAATACTTACTACTGCAGATAGAATATATGACTCAATGAATGAAGATGGTAAACTTAGTTTGAACTTTGGTTGGGGATTACTTAATGAAAAGAAAGCTCTAAAAGGTCCTGCTGAGTTTAATAACATACTTATTGTAGGTCCAAATGCTAATGCAGGAGGATTAAAAGGACAATTCAATGCTAATGTTGGAAATTCAATGACGTCCATTTTTGAAAATGATATTACAGGTGATGCAGGATTGAAAAAATCTGGTAATGGAACATTAATTCTAACAGGGAATAATAGTTATGCTGGAGATACTACCATAGATGAAGGAAAATTAGAAATATATGGAAATAATACTTCTGATATAACAATAAGTTCACAAGGGACGCTAGTAACGTATCCAACAGCTATAATAAATAAAAAGGATGGTGTTCCAAAAAGTGTTTACAATAATGGAGGAACTTTTGAAAACAGAGGTTCAGGAGCGATTATAACAGGAAATTACATAGCAACAGCTGGTTCTATAACAAAAGCAGAAATAGGTTCTAAACTTATAGTTAATGGAACAGTGAATTTAAATGGAGAGAGTGCAACATTACAAACTTTAAGTAATGGAAGATATATTACAGCAAAACCATTATCGATGACTGTGATTGAAGCAGAAAAAGGAATTGAAGGTAATTTTGGGAAAGTGGAAACACCTGAATTGGTTAATGGTACGACTGAAGTAAAAGGAAATAAATTAAGTGTGAAATTGAGTAGAAAAAATGTGTTAGATTATGTGAAAAAAATAGCAGGAACTGACGAGATGCAAGAAAATACGGCGCAAAATATTGAAACAGCTTTTCAAACATTAGATAAAAAAATTGAGAATGGAACATTGGAAAATGTTTCGCAGTTTGAGAAAAAAGCTGCAAAATTACAATCGCTTTCTTCTACAGCAAGAGCAGCAGTTTTAGACAGTTTATCAGGACAAATTTACGCATCAGCTCAAGCGTTGACTTTCGGGCATTCACAAACTGTAAATAAAGATTTGTCAAATAGACTTGTAATGCTTGGAACACTTGACAATGTCGGGGATAAATTTGGACTTTGGGTATCAGGTTTTGGTGCAAATGGTAAACTAAAACAAGACGGATATGGAACAGGAGACACAAAAGTATTTGGTGGACAAGTTGGAATTGACAAACAATTTGGTGAAAATTTAATTTTAGGGACAGCGTTATCTTATTCAAAAGCCGATGTTAAGTTTGACAGATACGGAGGAAAATCCGATGCAAATAATTTTGGTTTTTCGTTGTACGGAAGATTAGGTAACAAAAATAATCCGTTATATTTGCAAGGTCGTTTGGGAGCAGGATTTGTTGACAGTGATGTTGAAAGGGACATCATTTTAGGTAGTAATGATTATTCCCAAGCAAAGATTAATCATAATGACAAAGTCTATTCAGGGTACTTGGAAACAGGATATGATATAAAAAATAAAAATGGAGATTTTGTCGTAACACCATTTGTTGGGTTGACTCACGACACGGTTCAAAGAGGTTCATTTTCTGAAAAAGACAGCCAATTTGGACTTACAGCGGAGAAAAAAACTTATAATCAAACCGCAGCATTAGTAGGACTTAGAGTCGGAAAATCTGTAAATTGGAATAGTGAAAGCAAAACGACTTTCCAGGGATATGTAACACACCAAAAAGCTTTTAAAGATGAGGATTTGAGCTTTGATGCAAGATATACTGGACTTCCAGGAGCAAAATTCAAAGTAAAAGGTATTGGACTTTCAAAAAATAAAACTTGGGTAGGAGCAGGTGCACTAACTGAAGTAAATAAAAGTTTTGGATGGTATGTAAACTATGATGGCTCTATGGATAGCGGAAAAGGTAAAGGAAGTAACAATGTTTACACAACAGGAGTTAGAATTAATTTTTGATATGTTAAATTAAAAAAAATAATTGTAAGAAGTGAAGGCTTCTTGTTAAAAATTTAGAAAAAAGGAGAAATTTATGATTATAAAAAATGCAAAAATTTTTGACGGAGAAAAATTTATTGAAAAAAATACAGTTCTTTTAGAAAAAACACTTATAAAAAAAGTATTGAATTTTAACGAATTGACTGAAAAAGAATTGGTAGAAAATGAAATAGTCGATATAGAAGGAATGGTTTTGTCGCCAGGATTTATTGATTTGCAGATAAATGGATGTGGTGGAGTGCTGTTTAATGATGATATTTCTGAAAAAGGTTTAAAAATAATGAATGAAACTAACAAAAGATTTGGATGCACTTCGTTTTTGCCAACGCTAATCACTTCTCCTGATGAAAAAATTTTAAGTGCGATAAAAACTTTGGAAAGCATAAAAGACTTGGAAGAAATTGGAGTTTTAGGGCTTCATATTGAGGGACCTTATATAAGTGTGGAAAAAAAAGGGATTCATAGACCTGAATATATAAGGGTTCTTTCAGATGAAATTGTCCAAAAAATTTCAGACGCTGGAAGGAAAATAACAAGAATTATTACAATTGCACCTGAAAAAGCTAAAATAAAGCATTTGGAAATTTTAAGAAAAGCTGGAATTAAAATAAATATGGGACATTCTAATGCAACTTATGATGAATGTGAAGAAAAAAAAGAGTATTATGACGGAGCAACTCATTTATACAATGCAATGAGTCCACTAGAATCAAGAAATCCAGGAGTCGTGGGATTTTTATTCAATGACGATAAACTTAGCGCTGGAATTATTGTGGATGGGCTTCATTCAAAGTTTTGTGCTGTTGAAATTGCTAAAAAAATTATGAAAGAGCGATTATATTTGGTAACTGATGCAGTTAGTCCAGCTGGAACAACTGATATGAAAGAATTTATGTTTGAAGGTAACAAAGTTTTGTGCGTCGATGGCAAATGGGTTTCACCTAGTGGAACTTTGGGTGGATCAACTCTTGTTATGATTGATGGAGTTAAAAATTTAGTAAAATATGTGAATCAGCCTTTGGAAGAAGCACTAAAAATGGCAACTTCCTATCCAGCTAAATTTATTTCGGTAAACGATAGATATGGTTATATAAAAGAAGGATACATTGCTGATCTGACTTATTTTGACAATAATTTTAATATAAAAGGAACAATTTCTAAAGGAAATATCCAAAAATATTAAAAAATTTTTTAGTTTACTGTTGATTTTTTTTAAATTAAAGGTATAATTAAATTGTCGAAAGATTTTTATAAAATTAAAATGAAGAAGGAGGTAAAAAAATGGTAGGAATTATCATTGCCAGTCACGGAGAATTTGCTGCGGGTATTAAGCAGTCTGCTTCAATGATTCTGGGAGAGACAGAAGGTCTTGAATCAGTTGTGTTTATGCCAAGCGAAGGGCCTGATGACTTGTATGGAAATATTCAAAAAGCTATTGAGAAATTAGGAACAGAAGAAGTTTTATTCCTAGTTGATTTATGGGGAGGAAGTCCTTTTAACCAATCAAACAGATTTTTTGAAGAAAATCCTGAAAAAAGGGCAATCGTTGCGGGACTTAATTTACCAATGTTACTTGCGGCGTTGTCAGAAAGAGAAGATTATGATACAGCTCATGAAGTAGCCAAAGCCATTATTTCAGAAGCAAAAGACCAAGTAAAGGTGCGTCCTGAAGAGTTAGAGCCAAAGAGCGAAGGAAAAGCAGTGGCAGCATCTCAAGATGACACACCAAAAGGTGCGATTCCAGAAGGAACGGTTATTGGAGATGGGAAAATCAAGTTTGTATTGGCTCGTATCGACACTCGTTTGCTTCATGGACAAGTTGCGACAAGTTGGACAAAGGCAACAAATCCAAATAGAATAATCGTAGTTTCAGATTCAGTTTCAAAAGACAACATGCGTAAAAAACTTATAGAACAGGCTGCACCTCCAGGGGTAAAAGCCCATGTCATTCCGCTAAAAAAATTAGTGGAAGTTTCAAAAGATCCAAGATTTGGAAATACAAAAGCGCTACTTTTATTTGAAAATCCTCAAGATGCGCTAAAAGTAATTGAAGAAGGAGTTCCAATCAAAGAATTGAATATTGGTTCAATGGCTCATTCTGTTGGAAAAATTCAAATTAATAATGTACTTTCAGTAGATCAAAATGATGTGGAAACATATAAGAGATTAAAAGAATTAGGCGTAAAATTTGATGTCCGTAAAGTGGCAGCAGATAAGCCAGTTGATTTGTTTAAATTGATAAAAGAAAAAGAAAGTGAAGGTTTAAAACTTTAAAATTTTAAAATTATTAGGAGGGTATTATGAATTTCGGTATAATATCAATTGTATTAATATTGATTGTTGCATTTTTAGCTGGAATGGAAGGTATTCTTGACCAATTTCAATTCCATCAACCAATTGTTGCGTGTTCATTAATTGGGATTGCGACTGGGCATCCAACTGAATGTATCATGCTAGGTGGAACATTACAGCTTATGGCTATGGGTTGGGCAAATGTCGGAGCAGCAGTTTCGCCAGATGCGGCTCTAGCTTCAGTAGCTTCAGCGATAATATTTGTAAAAGCTGGAGAGTTTAATCAAGGTGGTATAAGTAATGCCATTGGAATTGCAGTAGCACTTGCAACTGTAGGTTTAGTATTAACAATGTTAGTTCGTACATTATCAGTAGTTATCGTTCACCAAGCTGATCGTGCAGCTGAAAATGGAAATTTTGCTGGAGTTGAGTTTTGGCATATAGTGGCACTTATTTGTCAAGGTTTACGTATTGCAATTCCTGCAATGTTATTGTTATTTATTCCGTCTTCTGCTGTTCAAGGTGCTCTAGGTTCATTGCCAAAATGGTTTACAGATGGAATGACAATAGGTGGAGGATTTGTAGTGGCGGTAGGTTATGCGATGGTAATTAACTTGATGGCTACTAAAGAAGTATGGCCATTCTTCTTCTTAGGATTTGCATTAGCTCCAGTAAAAGAATTAACTTTGATTGCAACAGGAATAATTGGAGTTTGCGCTGCAATTATTTACTTGAATGTAACTCAAAATAACAATGGTGGAGGAGGAAGTGGCGACAGTGGTTCAAAAGCTTCAGGAGATCCATTAGGAGACATACTAAATGATTATTAATTAGGAGGAGAATAAAATGGCAGAAAAAATAAAATTAACAAAAGCTGATCGTCGTAAAGTTATGCTTCGTTCACAATTTTTGCAAGGTTCTTGGAACTATGAAAGAATGCAAAATGGTGGTTGGGCTTTTGCGTTAATACCAGCATTAAAAAAACTATATCCAAATAAAGAAGATGCGTCAGCAGCATTAAAAAGACATTTGGAATTCTTTAATACGCATCCATATATAGCGGCACCAATTTTAGGAGTTACTTTGGCTTTGGAAGAAGAAAAAGCAAATGGAGCAGATATTAACGATGCGGCTATTCAAGGGGTAAAAGTAGGAATGATGGGACCTCTTGCAGGAATAGGAGATCCAGTGTTCTGGTTTACTGTTCGTCCAATATTGGGAGCGGTTGCGGCTTCTCTTGCAGTTGCTAGTGGTTCGATTGTAGGACCTTTGTTATTCTTTATTTTATGGAATGTAATTCGTATAGCATTCTTATGGTACACACAAGAATTTGGTTACCAGAAAGGAACAGAAATTACACAGGATTTGTCAGGTGGAATGTTACAAAAAATAACAAAAGGTGCATCTATTCTAGGGATGTTTGTAATGGGAATTTTGGTTCAAAGATGGATTACAATTAAATTTCCTATGATAGTTGCGAGTGCAAAATTATCTAAAGGTGCGTTTATCGAATTTCCAAAAGGAATGGTAGATGGAACTCAGTTGCAAAAAATATTGACAGATTTAGCTGCAGGGCTTTCAATTTCGCCTGAAAAAGTTACAACTTTGCAGGATAACTTGGATCAGCTTGTTCCTGGACTTGCAGCATTACTTCTTACATTTTTATGTATGTGGCTTTTGAAGAAGAAAGTTAGTCCAATTTTGATAATTTTTGCATTGTTTATAGTTGGAATAGCAGGACATTTCATTGGAATATTCTAAAGAAATTAAAAAAATTATAGAATACAAAAAAATAAAAGGAACTGTTGCTATAAATAGTTCCTTTTTTGAATAATAATCTAGTTAATTTTCTGAAATTAAAAGTTTTTCTGAATATTATAAAAAAAATTATTTAATATTAAATATTAAGAAAGGTAAAAGATGGCAATTTCAAAAAATACAAAAGTTTTGTTTAATACAAAGGCAAATTTATTGAGCGGAATGATTGGGAATAAAAGAGGAGATATTTTAGTTGGAGATAGGGCGTTTGAGTTTTATAATGAGAAAAATCCTGAAGATTATTTACAGATTCCTTGGGAAGAGATAATTAGAGTAAGGGCACAGCTGTTTTTTCGGGATAAATATATTCGTGGATTTTTTATTGATACAAAAAGTGCAGGGACATTTAACTTTGTTGTAAAAAATGCTGGAAAAACTTTGAAAACTATGCGAGATTTTCTTGGAAATGAAAAAATAGTTAGAAATAAACCTGTGTTTTCTATCAAAAATTTATTTAAAAAGAAAAATTAATTTTTAATTTATTTTATGATTGAATTTTTGTTGATAGATATAAAAAAATGTGATAAAATGAATTATAAGATAAATTGTAAAATAAAATTTAGGAGGATTATTATGAAAAAAATACCTGAAGCAGTAGGACCATATTCAGCATTTAGAAAAGCGGGTGATTTTTTATATATTTCGGGGCAAATTGCCATTAATCCTGAAAATCAAAAAATAGAAGCAATCACAGTGGAAGAACAAGCAAAACAAGTTTTGGAAAATATAAAAGCCATTTTGGAAAATAATGGGCTAACTACTCAAAATGTTATAAAGACGACAGTTTTGTTAGATAATATTGCAGATTTTGGAGCAGTTAATGAAATTTATGCAAATTATTTTGTAGAGCCATTTCCAGCTCGTTCTGCATTCGCTGTGGATAAATTACCCAAAAATGTTTTAGTAGAAATAGAAGCAATTGCTTATTGTGGCAAATAAATTTCACTTTTATGCAAGTAAACCTAAAACAAATTAGGTTTACTTTTTTTAATTAAATTTTAAAATTTTTTATTAAAGGAGAAATGATGTTCGATTTATTTGGTTTAATTTTGAATTATACAGTTTTTTTTGAGAGGATGCACTATTTACTTGTAATAATTTTCATAATAGTAATTTTATTATCGGACAGATCACCAAATAATATGCTTGCGTGGATATTTACAATTTATGTTTTCCCTGTTGGAGGAATAATTTTATATTTTCTTTTTGGGATAAACTGGAGAAAAAATAGAATTGTTTCAAATAAGATGAAAGGTGAAGAAAAAAAAATATTTTCCAGATTATTTAATTTTTTGCAAAGGGATACTTCGGAAATTTTTCGCTCAAAAGATTTTTTTTATTATAACAAGGTTGTAGGTACAAAAAATGAAAATTTTGAGAAAATAACGCCTCAAGAAAGAGAAAAGAAAATAAATAAACAAATTGATGTGATGTTGCAAAATATAAATATGAATGAAAGAGAGCAGGAAATTGTAAAAATGCTCTACAAATCTGAAGGGACATTTTTGACTAATAATACGAGCTATAGATTGTTTTACAATGGAAAAGATGCATTTGATTCGATTTTGGAAGATATAAAAGGCGCAAAACACAGTATTTATATGGAATATTTTATTTGGAAATCAGACGAGCTGGGAGAAAAAATTAAAAATTTACTTTTGAAAAAGGCAAAAGAAGGTGTAAAAATAAAATTGCTTTTTGATGGTGTGGGGGCGTTTAATTTGTCAAGAAAATACAAAAAAGAATTGAAAATGGCTGGAATTGAAGCAAGGTTCTTTTTAGATGTAAAATTTTCAATAACAAAATTGAATTATAGAAATCATAGAAAAATGACGATTGTTGACAATGAAATTTTACATACTGGCGGAATGAATGTAGGTCAAGAATATATTGACGGTGGAAAGAGGTTTTCTAGCTGGAGAGATACGAATGCAAGATTTATTGGGGAAATAACTGCGCAATATTTAGCCATTTTTGTAACAGATTGGTTAAACAGCGGTGGAAAAAATGACGATTTTTCACGGATTATAAAATCGGAGGCGGTTAAAGAAATAAAAGAGCAAGAACCGATTGATAAGCAAAAGTTGAAATATGTCATGCAAGTTTCTTCAAGTGGACCTGATACCGAGTGGACAACATTAAAATACCTGTACTCAAAGATGATTTCTGTCGCAAAAAAAGAGATAATCATACAAAGTCCGTATTTTGTACCTGACACGAGTCTTGTTTCACAGCTAAAAATAATGGCACTCTCAGGAGTTAAAATAAAAATAATGATGACGGGAGTTCCCGATAAAAAAATTCCGTATTGGATTGCAGAAACTTATTTTGAGGAATTAATTGATGTTGGAGTGAAAATATATCGATATAAAGCTGGATTTTTGCACTGTAAAAATATAATTGTGGATGAAAAGATGTCGACAATGGGAACTTGTAATTTTGATATGCGAAGTTTTGAGATAAATTATGAAGTAAATTCGGTGTTTTTTAATGAAGAAATTAGCCGTGATTTGAAAAAGCAGTTTTTATGCGATTTGGAATTATGTGAAAAATTTGATGAAGCGAGATTGAAAAAAGTTGGTTTTTTTAAAAGACTGAGAAATTCTGGATTTAAATTGATTTCGCCGATTATGTAATTTTATTAATTTATTAAATTTAAAAGGAGTAAAATGAAAAATAATTTTGAAAAAGATGGAATAGTTTTATTAAATAAAGTTAAAGGAGTTAGTTCGTTTGGAGCAATCAATCATTTGAAGAGAATTGTTGGTGCAAAGAAGGTAGGGCATACAGGAACACTTGACCCAATGGCAGAAGGAGTTATAATGGTGTTGATAAATAATGCTACAAAATTTTCAGATGATTTGATGAAAAGAGATAAAGAATATTATGTGGAAATGGAATTAGGTTATGAAACGGACAGTTATGATTTGGAAGGTACGATTGTAAAAGAATTTACTGGAAAAATCGAAATAGATGATGAGAAAATAAAAGAAGTCATAAATAGTTTTTTGGGAAAAATCGAACAGATTCCGCCGATGTATTCTGCAATAAAAATTGATGGAAAAAAATTATATGATTTGGCAAGAAAAGGAATTGAACTTGAAAGAAAACCTAGAAAAGTAGAAGTTAAAAAATTAAGAGAAATAAAAATTTTGAGAAATGAAAAGATAAAAATATCGTTTTTTGTGGAAGTTTCAAGTGGGACTTATATAAGATCACTTGTGCGGGATATAGGTGAAAAATTGGGAGTTTTTGCAACAATGACAAGACTTGTTAGAACAAAAATTGACCAGTTTGTTATAGAAGATGCTGTGACGATTGATGAGTTAGAACAAAAATTTTTAAAATTTGACAAAAATGAAGAAAAAAATTTGGAAAAACTGGAAAAGTTGGAAAATCTTGGATATTTTGCGGAAATTGAATATGTGTTGGAATATTTGGGAATTAATGTTTCTAATGAAAAATATGAAAAGTTAAAAAATGGAATGACAGTACTAACTTCTCATAAAAAATTTGAAAATATAAGTAAAAAATTTGGTAAAAAAATAATAGTCTTGCCAGAGCAAAAATATAAGATTTATGTAAGGGATAGAAGGACTCAAGCTAAAGTTTTCCGTGGAATTGTAAAGGTTGTAAAGGTTACAGAGGATAGAATTTATTTGAAAAGAGATAAATATTTTTTATAAAAGGAGAATTTTTGTTCTATGAAAAAGGCTAGAAAATACGTATTTGATATTGAAGTATTTCCGAATTATTTTTGTGTCGTAGCAAAGCAGTTAAATGGCAAAGATATTTTTGTCATTGACTCAGATAACTTTAATCAGCAAAAAAAAAGGCTTTATGATATTGTGTCAAAAAACGTGATGATTTCATATGCAGGACATGGATTTGATGATTTGATTATAAATGAACTTTTGAGATATAAAAATAGAGTGGCAAAAAGATTTTTATTGAATAAAAATATCAATGAAATCCAAAATTTGTATAAAGAAAAATATAAAAACGGGAAATGTGAATTCTATTCTTATGATATTGCCGATGAATATGACTTAAAGCTGGGCGTAAAAGGATTTGAATTTAATTTGGGTGAAAATATTGAAGAGCAGGATTTTGCAAATTTTAATAAGAGTATAAAAAAGGACAACTATGATGAAATAGTTGAAAAAGTTGTGGATTATTGTTTAAAAGATGTCTTGGCTACAGAGAAGATGTACAATTATGTCTCTAAGAATAAAAATAATTGGGAAGAAAAAGAAAATTTATTAAATATTATAACAACTGGAAATTATAAAAACAGTATGAAGTTAAAAACTAAAATAAAATATCTTTATTATAACAATGATAAACTTTTATCGTTAATTTTGAAAAATAATTTAAATATTGAACAACCTAAAATGATTCCTAAAAAAGTTTTTAAAACAGTAGAAGAAAGTTACTATTTGAACGACAATGTGTACAAACTGTCAATAAAAGATGATTTTTTGTATAATAGTCTTTTGGAAAATAAAATGTTTAAAAAAAATGATTTGAATATTTTAGAGAAAATTTCAAAAAATTTACTTTTACAATCTTCATATTTAAAAGGAATCACAAAAAAATATGAAAGAATAATTTTAAAAAAATTAAAAAAATATTTTAGAAAAAAGAATATTAAAGTGCTAGAAGTCTTTAAAAATGAAGTTTTTTTATTGATTGATAAAAATGTGGAAGAGTTAAAAACTAAAATGGAAAATAAATATAGCAATATTTTAGAAATAAATTATATAAGTAATTTTTTAAAAGATAAAAAATCGCTGCTTTATGAAATTGATAAAAAGATTACTGGAACAAATGAGTTTGATTATGGTAATTTAATTATACCAAGGCAGCACATTTGGCTGATAAAAGTGCTTAAAAATTACTTTTTTGACAAGAAAAACATTGAAACCGAAATAAAAGAATTATTTTTAAAAAATCCTGATGTATTTTTTTTGTATGCTTCTATCTACGAAAATATTTATGCGTGTGATAACGATGGTAAAGTGCTTTATGAAGATAACGACAGACTTAGAAAAAATAGAAAATACCGATTATATTTTTCAAAAACTGGGAATTATAAAGTTGTAATTCAAGAGAAAAATAAATATTATAAAAAATTTGGATTTGGAGATGTAAATAGCAATTTATATAAAGTAAAAAAAGTGGAAACGAATGTAAGTGAATTTGAGAATTATGAAGATATGGATTTATGCAGTTATATTGACTATGCTAAAAATTATATAGATGAAAATTTTAGTGAAAAAAGCAATTCATAAAATTTAAAAATATAGAATTTTTAGAATAAAAAATCAAAGAATAAAAAATTAAAAAAAAGTATTAGGAGAAAAAATGAAAGTTTTGGGAATTGATCCAGGAACAGCTATTGTTGGTTATTCGATTATTGATTATTCAAAGAAAAGATTAGATGTCTTGGATTACGGTTGTATTTTTACTGAAAAAGATGAAGATATGCCAATTAGATTGGAGAAAATTTATAATTCATTAGATGAAATTATAAATCGTTATAAACCAACTGATATGGCGATAGAAGATTTATTCTTTTTTAAAAATCAGAAAACGGTTATAAAAGTGGGACAGGCAAGAGGCGTGATCACACTTGCTGGACAAAAAAATAAATTAAATTTATTTAGCTATACTCCACTTCAAGTAAAAATGGGGATTGCAGGATACGGTCGTGCAGATAAAAAACAAATTCAGCAAATGGTAAAAATAATTTTGCATTTAGATAAAATTCCAAAACCAGATGATGCAGCAGATGCACTCGCAATTGCAATTACTCATATCAATTCAAAAAACGGATTTGGCGGATTTGAGCGAGGAGACAACATAACAAAAAAATTAGAAAAATTAAATTCGGATAAAATAAAGTTATCAGATTATAAAAAATTATTGAATAGTAAATAAAAACAAGAAAGGCGGTAAAAAAATGAATATAGTTTTATTAAATCCAGAAATTCATGTAAATACAGGAAATATTGGAAGAACTTGTGTTTTGACAAATACAAAATTACATCTAATAAAACCATTGGGATTTGAATTAGGTGATAAAAAAATAAAAAGAGCGGGACTGGATTATTGGAAAGATGTTCAGCTTTTTGTCTGGGAAAGCTTGGAGGATTTTTGGAGCAAAAATATTGAAGGTAATGACAGTGCTAAAATTTATATGGCGACTACAAAAACTAAACAAAAATATACAGATGTAAAATTTCAAAAAGATGATTACATAATGTTTGGACCTGAGTCGAGAGGAATCCCAGAAGATTTTTTAAATGCTCACAAAGAAAAAAATATAACAATTCCAATGTTACCAATAGGGCGTTCACTAAATTTATCAAATGCAGTTGCGATTATTTTATATGAAGCGTTAAAACAAGTTAATTTTGAATTTGAATAATAAAAAATTTTTTTTGAGTTATATTAAACTATGTGATATAATAAGAAATAGAGAAATTTAAATGATGAAAGGAGAGCATCTTAGAATACAAAATGAATTTATTTTGAAATGAATTTATTTTCAATTTTGTAAATTTAAGGGTTATAAAGATTAAAATATGAAACAATATTTGGATATGGTAAAGTATGTGTTAGATAACGGAACAAGAAAAAAAAATCGAACAGGAGTGGACACTATTTCAACATTTGCTTATTTTTACAAAGTTGATTTAAGTTGTGGTTATCCGTTATTGACTACTAAAAAGATGTACTTTAACTCGATGCTGTATGAGTTATTCTGGTATTTGTCGGGCGATGAGCATATAAAAAATTTAAGAAAAAAAACAAAAATTTGGGACGCTTGGGCTGACAAGGAAGGTAGGCTTGAAACAGCTTACGGAAGATTTTGGAGAAGGTATCCTGTGCCAGAAATTTCACTGGATGGGGAACTTTTTGCAGATGAAAGTAATCCTTGGACAACACAGGAAGAAAATGGACAGCTTGTATTTGATCAAATCCAATACATCATTGATACATTAAAGGAAATGAAAGTAAACCCGCAGACAAAAAATGGACGAAGAATGGTAGTTGTCGCTTGGAATCCAGGAAATGCCACTATTAGTAAATTGCCACCATGTCATTACACTTTTGCGTTTAATGTTTCAGGAAATAAATTAAATTGTCATTTGACTCAAAGAAGTGGAGATATTGCGTTAGGAATTCCTTTTAATTTGGCTTGTTATTCGTTACTTACAATGATGATTGCAAAAGAGTGCGGGTATGAACCTGGAGAATTTGCTCATACGATAATTGATGCTCACATTTATGAAAATCACATTGACGGCCTTCATGAGCAGCTTAAAAGAGAGCCAATGAAATTAGCTAAAATTAAAATTGCTGATAAACCGTTTAATGAATTGACATTTGAAGATATTACACTTGAAGATTACAAAAGCCATCCTGCAATAAAATTTGAAGTGGCAGTATAACTTTGGAGGTGGAAAATATGTATAGCTTGATTGTTGCGATCGGTAAAAATAATGAGATTGGAAAAGAAAATAAGCTTCTTTGGCATATTAGCGAAGATTTAAAAAATTTTAAGAAAGTAACTTCTGGAAAAAAGATTATAATGGGGAGAAAAACTTTTGAGAGCATTGGCAGACCACTTCCAAATCGTGAAAATATTGTGCTTTCAAAGACAATAAAAAATGATGATAATTCTATTTTGATTTTTGACGATTTTTATAAATTAATAGAAAAATTTAAAGATTCAGACGAAGAAATTTTTATAATTGGTGGCGAAAAAGTTTATAAAAAGTCTTTGGAACTAGGAATTGTAGATAAAATGTATATAAGTTATATAAATTTTGAAGATGAAATGGCTGATGCTTATTTTCCTAAAATAGATTTCAAAAATTGGGAAAAAGTTTTTGAGAAAAAATATGAAAATTGGAAGTTTTGTATTTTTGATAAAGTTAAAAAGGAGAAAAGTTAAATATGCCAAAGTTGAAGTTTACAAAGGAAATTATAGTTAATGCGGCTTATGATATTTTAAAAGAAGAAGGATTTGAAAATATAAGTGCCAGAAAAATTGCAAAGAAGTTGAATTGTTCCACAGCGCCTATTTACTTTAATTTTGAAACAGTTGAAGAAGTGAAGAAAGAAGTTATTAATCTGTGTGAAAAAAAACTAAATAAATATTTATATGGAAATTATTCACAAAGGAAAATATTAAACGCTTCAATTGGATTTATAATTTTTGCAAGAGAAGAAAAAGAATTATTTAAAACGATATTTTTAAATATTACGGAAAGATTTAAAAAATTGTATAACGAAACGTTGGATTACCTTTTGACTCAGGAAAGTCTTTTACTAAGTTTTCCAAATTTAACTTTTGAAGAAGGAAAAGAAATAATAAACAAATTGTGGTATTTTATATTTGGATATGCAACATTGGTTTGCACAAGTTTTAGCAATGAAGAAAAAAAGAACGAAACTAATAAAGTTATTGAAGAGAAAATAATCGGAATGTCAAAGTATTTTAAAATGGAAAATTTTAAATAAAAAATGGAGATATAAATTTATGAATAAATACAAATTTTTAGGAATAATTTTACATTTTTTTTACAGAATTTTAAGCTTTATGACAAGGAAAGAATATTTCTATGCGAAAAATATGAAAATGATGAATAACCCTAATATAATAGTTTTTTGGCACAGAAAAATTTTTACAGTTTGCAATGCGACTAGAATAATAAAAAAGAAAGCATCAATTGTCAGTGCTTCCAAAGATGGAGAGATACTTGCGGAAGTTTTAAAGCGAGAGGGAAATGAGTTAATTCGAGGGTCATCAAATAGAGATAACATAAAAAGTTTAAAAGAGGCTGTGAGATATGCTAAAAAAAATTATACATTGGGGATTGCAATTGATGGGCCTAGTGGACCAATTTTTGAGCCTAAGGCTGGAGCAGTTTTTATAGCACAAAAAACTGGAATGCCAATAGTTCCAGTAAGTTCTTATTGCAGTAAAAAGTGGATTTTTAAAAATATGTGGGATAAACTGGAAATTCCAAAGCCATTTTCTAAATGTGTTCATTATGTTGGAGAAGAGTTTTATTTATCAAAAGAAGTAAAAATGGAAGATGCAATAAAAATAGTAAAAGAAAAAATACATAGTGCTGGCTACAAAGCGTTTGAAATTTATGAAAAAAAATATAATAAAAATTCAAAAACACTTGAATTTAACGAAGAAAAGTTTTAAAATGAAATATAATATAATTAAAATTAAACTAAAATATACATCAATTAAATTTTAAGGAGGAATAAAAAATATGTCAAAATCGTTTTATATAACAACACCAATTTATTATCCGAATGCGGCACCACATGTTGGGACGGCATATACGACAATTATTTGTGATGTTGTTGCAAGATATAAAAGGTTATTAGGCTATGATGTAACTTTTTTAACTGGAGTAGATGAACATGGGCAAAAAATTCAGCAGGCTGCTGAAAAAAACGGATTTACACCACAGCAATGGGTTGATAAAATGTCACTAAATTTTACAACACTTTGGGAAAAATTAAACATTTCAAATACTGATTTTATGAGAACGACTCAACAAAGGCATATAAATAGTGTAAAAGAAATAGTAAAAACAGTAAATGAAAAAGGCGATATTTATCGTGGGGAATACAGCGGGAAATATTGTGTTTCAGAGGAGACTTTTGTTCCTGAAAATCAACTGGTAGACGGAAAATACATGGGAAAAGAAGTTATTGACGTAAAAGAAACTTCATATTTTTTTAAATTGTCAAAATATGGGGACAAATTATTAAAGTACATTGAAGAAAATCCTAATTTTATCAAGCCTGAAAGTAAAAAAAATGAAGTGATTGCATTTATAAAACAAGGGTTGCAAGATTTATCAATTTCAAGAACGGTATTTGACTGGGGAATTCCGTTAGAATTGGAGGAAGGGCATGTTATTTATGTCTGGTTTGATGCTTTGACTAATTATTTGACTGGAGCAAAATATTCAGAAGATAAAGGAAGATTTGAAGATATTTGGATAAATGGGGAAGTGAATCATGTAGTTGGAAAAGATATTTTGAGATTTCATGCTATAATTTGGCCTGCTATGCTTATGTCTGCTGGTATTCCATTGCCTCAAACAATAGCTGCACACGGATGGTGGACGGTCGAAGGAGAAAAGATGTCAAAATCTCTTGGAAATGTTATAGATCCAGCAAAAGAAGTGGATAAATATGGACTTGATGCCTTTAGATATTATTTGATGAGAGAAGCAACATTTGGACATGATGCGGATTATTCAAAAAAATCAATGATTCAAAGAATAAATTCTGATTTGGCAAATGACCTTGGAAATTTACTTAATAGAACAATTGGAATGCAAAAAAAATATTTTGATTTGGAAGTTGTGTTAAATGAAGATAATAAAGAAATTGATAACGAACTAAAAAATTTGTGGGATAAAACATTAAAAGAATTGGATAAACATATGAATGAATATCAATTTTCAGAAGCTCTAAAAGATATTTGGAAATTTATTTCAAGACTTAATAAATACATTGATGAATGTGAGCCTTGGAAATTGGCAAAGGAAGAAGATAAAAAGAATAGACTTTCAACAGTCATGTACAATCTGGTTGAAGGACTTTACAAAATTGCTATCATAATTTCACCATTTATGCCGCAGACAGCACAAAAAATGATAAATCAGCTAGGACTTATTGAAGATGTGACAAAAGTTAAATTGAAAAAGTTCAAAGAATGGGGAATTTATCCGATTGGAAATAAATTGAAGGAACCTGAACCTATTTTTCCGCGAATTGATTTGGAGGAAATTGAAGATGAAGAAAAAGAAGAGTTTAACTCAGATTTAGAAATTGAAAATTCAATTACAATTAATGACTTTGGTAAAATTGAAATGAAAGTTGTGCAAATTGAAAAAGTTTCCAAAGTTGAGAATACAGATAAACTTTTAAAATTTATCGTTAATACGGGAACTGAAAAAAGACAAATTGTTTCAGGAATTGCAAAATGGTATAAAAAAGAAGAAGAATTGATAGGGAAAAAGGTTATGGCTGTGCTAAACTTAGAACCAGTAAAATTAAAAGGAGAAATTTCACAGGGAATGCTTTTGACGACTGTGGAGAAAAAAAAGATAAAATTGATATTCATTGATGAAAATGTAAAACTTGGAGCGAATGTTAAATAGTGTTTAAAAAGGTTATGGGGGTTAATATTTAATTTTGAAAGACAGGATTGGTAAAATATGAGAAAATGGTTATATTATTTATTTTTTGTTCCATTTTTGTTTGTTTCGTGTTCCCATGACAAGGGATACGATTATTTGGAAAATTCTTTACTTGGAATTTTTTCAAAACAGGAAAATGACGAATATATATCAAAACAATTAGAAAAAGCGATAAAATTGAAAAATAAGGAAGCTTTCGCATTGTCGCTTGTATATTTGGAGGGAAATAGCGAGGAAATTTTTGACAAATACTTAAAAAAAAGTAACGGATATGCTGAATATTTTAAAGCACTTTTACTAAAAAAACAAAATGGCAGTGAAAATGAAATTTTAGAACTTTTGGAAAGCTCTGCCAAGCAGGGATTTAGTAAAGCTTATTATGTGATGGGGGATATTTACGAAAATAAATTGGAATTTTCAAAAGCTCAGGAATATTTTAAAAAAGGTAAAGAGGCTGGAGACTTTTTATCTTTACGTTCATATGAAGCTGGGAAAAATATGATGAGTTATTACGAAAGAATTGAAGCTTTGAATAAAAAAATGACTGCAGGAAATATTTCAAAAGATGAAAAAAAAGAATTAGGAACTCTTCTTGTGGAAAGAACACAGTATGCTGGAAAAGCTTATGATATTTTGAAAGATTTTTTAGCTGAAAATTATCCACCTGCACTTTATGCGAAAGCTAAAGTACTAGAAGGCGATGGAAAAAATGACGAAGCAATTAAATTATATCAAGACACATTGTTTAAAAACAAATATTATTTGTCAGCTTATGAAATAGCTAAAAAGTTAGCAGATGAAAACAAAAGTTATGAAACGGCGCTACTTCCTTTAGCAGATGTAAAAAGTGATGAAATATTGATAAATAGTTATATGGGATATTTATATGAAAATTTGGGAAATTTTAAAGAAGCTGAAAAGTATTATTTAAAAGCAGTTGCTAAAAACGATATAGATACGATGTATTATCTGGGAAAAATGTATGAAACACAAAATGAATTAAAAAAAGCCAAAAATATGTATACTAAAGCTTATTCACTTGGTTCATCAGAAGCGGGGGAAAGACTGGCGTTTATTTATGAAAATGAAGAGCAGAGTAAAAATACATCTCAATCGGAAACTTTAAAAAATAAGGAAGCTAAAAAAATATTAGAAAGATTGTCTAAAAATGACATAAGCAGTGCAACAGTAACTTTGAGTTCTTACTATCCAAAAAATAGCAATAAAGTCAGAATATTAAATTTAAAAGCGGCTGTGGATCAATATCCTGAAGCATATTATAATCTAGGAGTTTATTATTTTAATAAGAAAAAAAATAAAAAAGCTAAATTTTATTTTATAGCTGCTAAAAGTACAGGATTTGATATTGGGGAATTTTATGAAGCTTTTTTAAAAAATTAAATTAATAAAATAAAAATATAAGAAAAGAGGGAAAAATGAAAAAGTTTATTTTGATGTTGTCATTATTCTTAGTGTTTGTATTATCTTGTGGAAAAGGTAAGGAATTTGTTGTAAAACCATTAAATGGAGCGCAAGATTTAGCTGGAGCTGCACTTCCAGACTTTGAGTTAAAAGATTTAAATGGGAAAAAAATAAAAAGTACAAAAATTTTTAAAAATGGGAAAAAGACTCTATTTATAGTTGCAGCTGAATGGTGTCCACATTGTCGTGAAGAAATTCCTGAAGTACAAAGATTTTATGATAAAAATAAAGATAAAGTAAATGTAGTTATAGTATTTACTAATTCTAGATCAAGTTTGGGAAAAGCTCAAGCGTATATAAAAGAAAATGGATATACAGTACCAGCATATTATGATGAAGATGGAGAAATTTTAAGAGGATTTGATGTACAAGGATTTCCGTTTAATTTAAAAATTAATGGTGACAAAGTCGAAGAAGAATTGGAGTTGCCAGTGGATGAAGATTCACTTACAAAAACTTTTATGAATTAATTTCTTTACATAAAAAAAAATGTATGATATAATATTAAAGAATTTAAACTATGAATATCAGTTTGCCACTATATTCTTGGTTTAGATAATAAAATTAGGAGGAAATTATAAATGGCATTAACAGCGAAAAAAGAGATTATTGAAAAATTTGGAAAAAATGCTCAAGATACAGGTTCTGCTGAGGTTCAAATAGCTTTATTAACAGATAGAATCAGTCATTTGACAGGACACTTAAAAGTACATCCTAAAGATGTTCATTCAAGAGCGGGATTATTAAAATTAATTGGAAAAAGAAGAAGATTATTAAACTATGTTAAAAATAGAAATGTAGACGATTACAGAAACTTAATCGAAAAATTAGGAATCAGAAAATAGTAATAAATAAGAGCGTATTAAATATGCTCTTTTTTTAAAAAAGAATAAAAAAGATAAAAAAAGGAGAAAATATGTTAAAATTTTTTCTTGTGGCATTAAAAAATATTTTATCAATTTTTTCGTTGAAGTGGCGATACAAATTTTTTGAAAAAATGGGACTTTTAGCATATTTCTTAGTAAAAAAAAGACGAAAATTGACATTAGACAATATAAAAAATGCTTTTCCCCAAAAAAATGAAAAAGAAGTCAGAAGAATAGCCAAAGAGTCATATAAAACGATGGGAAAAATGATAATGACTTCGATTTTTTTGGAAGAAATTACAAAAGGGGAAAATACCTCTGTTGAAAATGAAGAGCTGATGAAAAAGGCGATAGAAGTGGCAAAGGATAAGGCAGTTTTGATTGTTTCATTGCATTTAGGCGGATTTGAAGCGGGAAGTAAAATGGAAAATTTGAGAAAATTTTATGCTGTTTTTAGAAAGCAAAAAAATGAGAAAATTAATGATTTAATGACTGAGTGGCGTGAAAAAGGCGGACTAAATTCAATTCCGCTGCATGAAAGTCAGCTTTTAAGCAAAGCTATAAACGAAAAATCGATAATTGCTTTGGCTTCGGATCATTATGGAAAAGATGTGGAGATTGATTTTTTTGGCAGAAAAACAACGGCGGTTGCTGGACCTGTGCTTTTGTCGATTAAGCATAAAGTTCCATTGGTAATGGCTTATGCGGTATTTGATAAAAACAATAAAATAATTGTAAAAAATAAAAAGATTATTGAGATAGAAAAGCAGAGCAAGTTAAAAGAAACTATGAAATTTAATATGCAAAAAATTTATAATGAATTTGAAGAAATAATTAGGGAATATCCAGAGCAATATATGTGGCAGCACAAAAGATGGAGAAAAAAGAAGTAAAAAAAGATTTAAAATGAGAAAAGAATATTTTTATTCAATTCAAAATTTTAAATCTTTTTATTTTTCCCGCTTTGATTTCACAAAATGTATAAAAGTGATAATTTCTTTTTTTTCAGAGTCGCTAAAGTTTTCAGAATTTAAAATATATTTGTCTAAGTCGTCAGTTGGCGCAATGTCATTTTGTTTATTTAAAAAATAAGTTGCGATTGTTCCTGTAATCATTCCGAAAGTTCCAATTCCAATGAGCATCAGAAAAATGGCGACAAATCTTCCAATATAAGTCTTAGGAGAAATATCTCCATAGCCAACTGTAGTCGCTGTAACAAATGCCCACCAAAGGCTGTCGCCATAATTCATTTTTTCCACATAGGAAATGACAAGAGCTGAGATTATAATTCCAAGTCCCGCCATAATTAATAAATAAATTAACCCATTTAATTTTAAAAATTTTTTTACTTTTTTGTATGTCTTTTTTGCAAAAAGATAAAATCGAGATAATTTTAAATGTCTAAAAATTTTTGCAAATTTTCTGATTTTAAAAATTCTAAATAATCTAAAAATTGAATAATATGGAATTATTGAAATTAAATCGGGGATATTGTTTTCAATAAAATCAGCTTTGTGTTTAGCAAATATAAATCTTATTATGTAGTCAATAGCAAAAATCAAATAAATCGAAAAATCAATAAAATTCAAGAGAGAATTTTCAGAAATATGAATATCGCCGTGTAAATCAAGTAGCGTCGTAGCAAAGCTGTAAATTGCAAGAAAAATAAAGAATATTTGATAATTTATTTTAAATTTTTTATTTTTATTAATATCACTTTTGATTTTATGTATCTTATTCTTCAAAAAAAACTCCCTTATTTAATAACTTTTCTATAAACTACAAGAAGTGGATTCCAAACACTCGCATTTGTTGGAGAATAAGCGAAATCAATTTCGATAAATTTTTCAATCGGTATTTCAAAAGTGATAACAATCGCAATTTGGTCGATAAATTGTGCGACAGCTTCAAAACCCACCATTGCTCCACCAAGAACAATTTTTCTATCTTTATCATAAACAATTTCAGCACTTGCAGGAAATGAATCTGCGAATCCAGAGTTTTTATACATCGCTTTCATTTTGACAACATCGGCATTGTAGCCAAGTTCAGTTGCTTCTTTTAGAGAAAGTCCAGTTTGTGCTAATTTTATATCATAAAATGAAGTGGCAAATGAGCGAATTAATCCTTTCCAGCTTATATTTTGTCCAGATAAATATTTAGCCAGCATCATTCCGTGTTTATTTGCAACATCTCCAAGCGGCTCAAATAAATTTCTGTCAGTTTTGTAATACTTGTTAAATATACAATCTCCAATTGCGTAGACATCGTCTATATTTGTTTCGAATTTATCATTTATGACGATTTTTCCGCTATCAGTTTTTAATGTTTTAGGTAAAAAATCTATGTTTGGAGTAACTCCGATACTAAATAATGCGATATCAAAGTCAATATTTTCAGATGAGTCTAATTTTACTGATTTTGCAACATTATTTTCAGAATTTACAGCAGTGACACCAGAATTTAATTTTAGATTTATATCTTTTTCTTTAAATTTTTTGTAAATTTTTTCCTTTAGATTTTCTGAAACTGTCGGGAAAATTTCTTTTGCTTTTTCAATGACAGTTACATTAAGTCCATTTTTTTTGAAAGATTCTGCCATTTCAATTCCAACAAATCCAGCTCCAATTACAACTGCATTTTTTAGTTTATTTTTGTTTTGAGTTAAATATTCTTTAATTTTAAAAGCACTTTCAGCGTGAGATAACGTAAAGACATTTTCTAAATTTGGAGAATATCCTTCAATATTTGGAACAAATGATTTTCCACCGACAGCAATTACAAGCTTGTCGTAAGAAAAAATTCCATTAATTTCATTTCCCTTTATTTCAAGTGTTTTATTTTCAAAATCAATGCTTTTAACTTCGTGATGAATTTTTACATTAACTCCTCTTTTTATAAAATCTTCAGGAGTTCCGTGCAAAACATCGCTTTTTTTTAATTCATCAGCGATAAAATAAGGAGTTGGACATCCAGCCCAAGCCACATAGCTTGATTTTTCAAACAAAAAAATTTCATCATTAGGATTTGCTTTTTTATATTGAGTGGAAAACATCATTCCTGCAGCTCCACCGCCAATTACAACTATTTTCATAAGATTACCTCTTTTCTATTTGTTTTTTAATTTGTTAAATAAGTAGCGAAGTCGGCTGACAACCATATTTATACCGACTTTATTGTCTTTTCCTCTTGGAATTATGACATCAGCATATCTTTTAGACGGTTCTACAAATTCCAAGTGCATAGGTTTAACGGTTTTGATATATTGATTTTTTATACTTTCAAAACTTCTGGCTCTTTCATTTAGATCTCTTTCTATTCTTCGCAAAAGTCTTTCGTCATCATCTGTATCTACAAATATTTTTGCATCAAATAAGTTACGGATCTTTTCAATTGCCAGAACTAAAATTCCCTCTACAATAATCAAATTTGCTGGCTCTATATGTTCAGTTCTGTTTACTCTGTTGTGAACTTGAAAATCATAAATAGGTTTTTCGATAGATTTATTGTTTTTTAATGCGAGAATGTGAGTTTCAAGCAAATCAAAATCTATCGCGTCCGGATGGTCATAATTTAATGTAACCCTTTGTTCGTAAGTCAAATGGTCATTTCTTTTGTAATAGGAATCTTGTTCAAGAAGTATTGAGTGAATTTCCTTTTTTTCCAAATTTTTAATAATTGCATGAGTGACACTAGTTTTTCCTGAGCCTGTTCCCCCTGCAATTCCGACAATAATCGTTTTATAATCCATAAAAATTACATCCTTCGTTTAATATTTTTTCTTGTATAAAGTATATAATAGATATTAATTTTTTTCAATATTAAATTTTATATTTAAAAAAAGAAATATTTCTAAAATTAGAATTAAAATTAGAAATATTTTCTTTACATAGTAATTAAGAATTAATAATTATCTTGAATAAGTTTTTGTCAATTTTGCAATATTTTGTGCTAGTTCGTCTGTCAATTGATTTGGTTTTAATCTCCATTGCCAATTTCCAGATGCAAGTCCTGGTGTATTTATACGAGCGTAGCTTCCAAGTCCTAAAAAGTCTTGAATTGGTGCAATTGCAATGTTTGCGACTGAACTCCAAGCTCCTCTTATAGCGTCCCAGTGTATATTTGCATCATTTGTTGAATTTAAATAATCTCTTGCAAATTGTTTGTCTTCTTCTTTTGCTTTTTCAAACCATCCAACGATTGTGTCGTTGTCGTGAGTACCTGTGTAGACAACGCAGTTTTTGTCATATGTGTGTGGCAAGTAGTCATTTTCTTCAGCTGAGTCAAATGCAAATCCTAAAATTTTCATTCCTGGGAAACCAGAAGCATTTCTCAAATCAATAACTCCTTGTGTCATTGTTCCTAAATCTTCAGCAATTATAGGTAAATCTCCAAGTTCATTTTTTATGGCATTAAATAAGTCCATTCTAGGACCTGGACACCAAGTACCATTTTCGGCAGTTTTATCTCCATAAGGAACAGCCCAGTATTCGTCAAATCCTCTGAAGTGGTCGATTCTTATTATATCACAAGTTGTAAGATTAGATTTTACTCTATCGATCCACCATCTGTAGTTAGTTTCTTTCAATTTTTGCCAGTCGTATAAAGGATTTCCCCAAAGTTGTCCTGTGGCACTGAAATAGTCAGGCGGAACTCCTGCCACTTTAACTGGTTTTTTATCTTTGTCAAATAGGAAAATATCAGTATTTGCCCAAGTGTCAGCACTGTCGGCAGCAACAAATATTGGAATATCTCCGATGATTTTAATTCCGTTTTCGTTTGCGTATCTTTTTACAGCTTCCCATTGTGAGAAGAATAAAAATTGAATGAAATTATGATATTCAATGTCGTCAGAAAGTTCGTTTCTATATCTCTCCATAGCTTGTGGTTCTCTGTTTTTAATATCTTCTTGCCATTCGTTCCAAGAAAGTCCACCAAAATGGTTTTTTAGCGAAATGTAAAGGCTGTAGTCGTCTAACCATTCAGCATTCTTAAATTTAAATTCTTCAAATTTTCCTCTTAATTCGTCATTCTGATTAGCTTTATAGTTTTCGTAAGCTTTTCTAAGTAGCGGATATTTACTGTTGTAAATTGCACCATAATCAACGAATTCTTCGTTTTCTCCAAAATTTACATTTTCAAGATCGTTTCCTGAAAGCAAGTTTTGCTCAATTAATAAATCAAAGTCAATCAAATAAGGATTTCCTGCAAATGAAGAAAAACATTGATAAGGCGAATCTCCATAACCTGTGGGTCCAAGTGGAAAAATTTGCCAAAGTTTTTGATTAGATTTTTTCAAAAAATCTATAAAATTAAAAGCTTCTCTTCCAAGTGTTCCAATTCCATATTTTCCTGGAAGTGAAGTTGGATGTAATAAAATCCCAGAACTTCTTTTAAACATAGTAGCCCTCCTAAAATTTTTTTATTAAAAAATATATTTTTATAAAAACTATACTACTTTAAATATACTATATTTTTTTTAAAAAGTCAACTTATCCGTAAAAGTTATTAAAAAAATTTTTACTTATTCGAATATCTTGACTATATAAAAAAAATGTTGTAATATTAAAGTGTAATATAATATTAAGAAAAATAAAAAATAGGAGGCAGTGGAATGAAATTATTGACAATCAACACACATGCGTGGTTGGAAGAAAATCAAGATGAAAAGATGGAAATTTTGGCAAAGACGATTGCTGAAAAGCAGTATGATGTAATTGCTATGCAAGAAGTGAATCAGCTTATGAATAGTCCAGTTATTTACGATGGAATTAGAAACGATAATTACGGATGGAAATTGCTGGAAAAGCTGGAAAAGTACACAGATACTGATTATTATTATCATTGGAGCAATTCTCACATCGGTTTTGGGAAATATGACGAAGGAGTGGCAATTATTACAAAGCATCCAATAAAAGATGAGGATGAGTTTTATTGCACCTTTTCACAATCTGTCAGAGTTATTAACGCAAGAAGAATTGTGAGTATAACTTTGGATTATGAAGGGCAAAAAGTAGAGTTTTACAGTTGCCATATGAATTTGCCAAATTGTGAAACAGAAGATATGGGAGAAAATATTCAGACAATTTTAAAAAGAACGAAAAATGATAATTTAAAATTTTTGATGGGTGATTTCAACACGGATGCTATACATAATCAAGAAGCTTATCAAAATATAATAAATCAAGGATTGTTTGACACTTATGAATTAGCTGAAAAAAAAGATAGTGGAATAACAGTCAATAAAAAAATTGATGGTTGGGCAACTAGCGGTTCTGAGAAAAGACTGGATTACATTTTTTCAAATAAAAAAGTAAAAGTTTTGGAAAGTAAAGTCATTTTTAATGGAGAAAATAAGGAAGTTGTTTCAGATCATTTTGGTTTAGAAGTGAAAATTGAGTTATAAAATCTTCATTCTGGTAAAAGATAAAAAAAATTTAAAAAGTTTTCCGTAAATGTCTTGACAAATGAAAATTATGAGGTATAACTAATATGTAAAACAAATTTTAATTTATAAATATTTTTAGGAGGTACTCAATCATGATGAAAAAAATTCAGCGATTTGGTGGAGCAATGATGGCGCCAGTTCTATTATTTGCATTCACAGGGTTAGTCGTAGGAATAGCATCACTATTTACGAATCCACAAGTAATGGGTTCAATTGCAAATGAAGGGACAAACTGGTATAAATTCTGGTTTGTGATAAGTGAAGGTGGTTGGACAGTATTTAGACAAATGCCGTTATTGTTCGCAATCGGATTGCCAATCAGCCTTGCGAATAAAACAAATGCAAGAGCATGTCTTGAAGCTTTTGCTTTATATACAACTTATAATTATCTTGTAGCAGCAATGCTTGCACAATGGAGCTTCTTTGGTGTTGACATGAGTCAAGAAGCTGGAGGAACAAGTGGACTTGCAGTAATTGCTGGAGTAAAAACACTAGATACAAACTTATTTGGTGCAATTATAATTTCTGCAATAGTAGTTTATTTACATAATAAATATTTTGATAAAAAGTTACCAGACTTTTTAGGAGTATTTCAAGGAACAGTATTTGTTTATATTATTGGTTTCTTAGTAATGATTCCATGTGCTTTCATAACTGCACTTTGCTGGCCAAAAGTTCAAATTGGAATTAACAACTTGCAACAATTATTAAAAGTTTCAGGACCAATTGGAGTATGGATTTACACATTCCTTGAAAGAGCATTGATTCCAACAGGATTGCATCACTTTGTATATACACCATTTATATTCGGACCAGCAGCAGTTCCAGGTGGAATTCAAACTTATTGGGTTCAACATATAAGTCAATTTGCTCAATCTACAAAACCTTTAAAAGAAATGTTCCCACAAGGTGGATTTGCATTGCACGGTAACTCAAAAATCTTTGGTTCAGTAGGTATCGCACTTGCAATGTACTCAACTTCTAAACCTGAAAACAAGAAAAAAGTAGCAGGATTGTTATTACCAGTTTTATTAACTGCAATAGTTTCAGGAATAACAGAACCACTTGAATTTACATTCTTATTTATAGCTCCAGTATTATTTGGATTACATGCAGTACTAGCTGCAACAATGTCAACATTGATGTATATGTTCGGAGTTGTAGGAAACTTTGGTGGAGGATTCTTAGACTTTATGTTCTTAAACTGGATTCCAATGTTTAAAAACCACAGCGGAACAGTAATTACTCAAATTGTAATTGGATTAATCTTCACATGTATTTACTTCATATTATTCAGATTCTTAATTTTAAAAATGGATTTAAAAACTCCAGGTAGAGAAGATGAAGATGAAGAAATGAAACTTTATACAAAAGCTGATTATAGAGCTAAACACGGTGAAGGTGGAGCACAAGGTGCAGCTGCCGCAGCTGGTGGAGATGAATATGCTCAAAAAGGTGCAATCATTCTTGAAGCATTAGGTGGAAGAGAAAACATTGAAGAACTTAACAACTGTGCAACTAGACTTAGAGTAAGTGTAAAAGATGCAAGTAAATTATTACCAGATGCAGCATTTAAAGCAGCAGGAGCTCATGGTGTAGTTAGAAAAGGAACAGCTATTCAAGTAATCATCGGATTGTCAGTACCTCAAGTAAGAGAAAGAATTGAAGACATGATGAAAAAAGGGTAAAAATAAAATTTGATAAATAATAAATAATTGAAATTAAATTTTATAAAAAAATTAAGAAAGAATTTTCAAAAGTCAAAAATTTTAAGTATAAAATTATAAAACTTGCGAAAGTTCTTTCTTTTACATAAATTTATTTTTTGATATTTATATGATTGGATTTGTTAAAGCGTTTGAAAAAATTTAAAAATAAAAGAAAAAGAGGTTGTTTCAAAAGTGATATAACCTCTATTTTTTGTATAAAAATTACCTTTTTGCAATAGCAGTAAAAGTAAATTTCTCAGGATGATGGATTATTGTTTCATATTGGAATAATGTGCCGTTTGACAAATAGGCGTGAGTTTCGATGACAACAACCATATTTATATCTTTTAATTTGAGATATTTCTGTTCTTCTGGCGTAATCTTTCTGAAATTAATATCTCTTCGAGAATAACCAATCTTTAATTTTAAATCCTTTTCCAAATATTCATATATCGACTTTTTGGCAATCTCTTCATTCAAAAAAGGTACAATTTTTCTGTCAAAAAAACTTGTGGAATAATTTAAGACTTCCCCATTTAAGGAATTTGTACGGACAACTTTGTAGAAATCGGCACTTTCAGAAACTTGAAATTCTTTCATTAACTTTTTATCTCCCTGAACAATATATAAGCTAATTAAGTCAGTTTCAAGATTAATATTTTGAAGTTTATTGAGTTCCTGCACAGTTTGAATTGAAGTCAGAGAAATATTTTCCAAATTTTTTTTTTCCAGTACAATTGATTTTTTTCCCTTCACTTTTTGAATAAAACCCTCAGTTTCCAGCATAGAAAGAGCTTTTCTTACAGTAAGTTTGGAAAAATTATAATCTTTTGCCAAGTCATCTTCTTTTTTTAAAAAATCTCCTGGTTTAATAATACCATTTTTAATTTTGTCTTTTATATCATAATATACTTTTTCATATTTAGTCATTTGTATAAACCTTTCATGTTATTTTTATACATTATACACTAAATTGCTTTAAATAACAACTAAAATAAAAAGATTTATATAATAATAATAAAATTTTTAAAAGGATTTATATAAACCTATTGACTTTTTAAAAATTTATGATATAATAGTTACTGAAATGAGAAAACAAAAAATATATAACTAATAAATTATAGGAGATGATTATTTATGAAAAAATTTTCAATTGTAGTAGCTGGTGGAGGGAGTACATTTACTCCAGGGATTGTTTTGATGTTGTTAGAAAACTTGGATAAATTTCCAATTAGACAAATAAAATTTTATGATAATGACGCTGAAAGACAAGAAGTTATTGCAAAAGCATGTGATATTATAATAAAAGAAAAAGCACCTGATATTAACTTTGTTTATACAACTGATCCTGAAACAGCATTTACAGATGTTGACTTTGTTATGGCACATATAAGAGTTGGAAAATATGCAATGCGTGAAAAAGATGAAAAAATACCTTTAAGACACGGAGTATTAGGACAAGAAACTTGTGGACCTGGAGGAATTGCTTATGGAATGCGTTCAATTGGTGGAGTTATTGAATTAGTCGACTTTATGGAAAAATATTCACCAAATGCTTGGATGCTGAACTACTCAAATCCTGCGGCAATTGTGGCAGAAGCAACTAGAAGATTACGTCCAAACTCTAAGATATTAAATATCTGTGATATGCCAATTGGAATTGAAATAAGAATGGCTGAAACGCTTGGATTGAAATCAAGAAAAGATATGGTAGTCAGATACTTTGGATTGAATCACTTTGGTTGGTGGACAGATATTAGAGATAAACAAGGAAATGATTTAATGCCTGCATTAAGAGAAAAAGTTGCGAAAGTTGGATATAATGTGGAAATTGAAGGTGAAAATACAGAAGCAAGCTGGAATGACACATTTACAAAAGCAAAAGATGTGTTTGCAGTTGATCCGACAACAATGCCAAATACTTATTTAAAATATTATTTATTCCCTGATTATGTAGTGAAACATTCAAATCCTAATCACACAAGAGCAAATGAAGTAATGGAAGGAAGAGAAAAATTTGTATTCGGTGAATGTAGAGCAATCGCTGAAAAAGGAACTGCAAAAGACAGTAAACTTCACGTGGATGATCACGCTTCATACATAGTTGACTTGGCGAGAGCAATAGCTTATAACACAAAAGAAAGAATGCTGTTAATCGTAGAAAATGACGGGGCAATCTCAAACTTTGATCCAACTGCAATGGTTGAAATTCCTTGTATAGTAGGTTCAAACGGGCCTGAAAAAATCGTTCAAGGTAAAATTCCTCAATTCCAAAAAGGGCTTATGGAACAACAAGTATCAGTTGAAAAATTGACAGTAGAAGCATGGATAGAAGGTTCGTATCAAAAATTATGGCAAGCAATCACATTGTCAAGAACTGTACCGAGTGCCTCTGTTGCAAAAGCAATATTAGATGATTTAATTGAAGCAAATAAAGACTTCTGGCCAGTATTGAAATAGATTACATCTGAATAATTTTAAAATGAAAATAAATTTTTAGTGCTTGAAATGTTAATTAGTTTATGATATAATTACAATAAGAAAAGAAAAACCAACTGTTTCGTTTGGAAATAAAAAATTTGCAGAAGAAAAGGCTCTATTCTTTATTGAATGGGGTCTTTTTTTATGATATAATTACCAAGTTAGTTCTGCAAAACTAACAAACAAATGGAACAGTTGGGAGGTGGTAAAAATGAATTGGGATTTTACTATTTTTATAGCTATAATCGTATTATTTTTGATTATTAGTAAAAAATGGTTAAAATTCATCATCGGTATCACCTTAATGCCTGTCAATCTGTATATTTAGATTGGCAGGTTTAAAAAAATAACTTTATTGAATATGAAGGAGAAAAATATGGATATAAAAAAATTAAATAAAAAATGGTGGAAAAAAGAAGTTGGATATCAAATTTATCCAAGAAGTTTTTATGACAGTAATAACGATGGAATTGGGGATTTGAATGGAATTACAGAAAAGTTGGATTATTTGAAGGATTTAGGAATAACGCTTATTTGGGTTTGTCCGATATTTAAGTCGCCAATGGATGACAATGGGTATGATATTTCAGATTATTATGATGTGAATCCTGAATTTGGGACAAAGGAAGATTTGGAGAGATTGATTGCGGAGGCTGAAAAAAGAGGAATAAAAATAATTCTAGATTTAGTAATTAATCATACTTCTGATGAGCACGAGTGGTTTTTGGAAGCATTGAGAAATCCTGAAAGTAAGTATAGAGATTACTATATTTTTAAAAGAGGAGAAAACGGATTGCCACCGACAAACTGGAGAAGCCATTTTGGTGGTTCTGCTTGGGAAAAAGTTGAAGGGGAAACAGATGAAAACGGGAATGAAATGTATTATCTGCATTTATTCTCAAAAAAACAGCCTGACTTAAACTGGGAAAATCCTGAAGTTAGGGAAGAGCTTTACAAAATGGTAAATTATTGGCTTGAAAAGGGAATTGCTGGATTTAGAGTTGATGCAATTAATTCGATAAAAAAAAATGCAAGATATTTGGATTTGCCTGTTGATGGAGCGGATGGATTCGCCTACAGTATTAAATATACATTAAATCAACCTGGAATCGAGGAATTTTTGGGTGAATTAGCGAAAAAAACTTTTAAAAAGCATAATTGTATGACTGTGGCTGAAACGCCGTTGTTGGAGTATGAAAGATACAATGATTTTATTGGTGCAGACGGATTTTTTTCAATGATTTTTGATTTCAGTTATTCAGATTTGGATATGGCGAAAGAAGGTTTTTATTATTCAGTGCAGGATGTGAAAATTAGCGAATTAAGAAATAAAATTTTTGAAAGTCAATTGACACAGCAGAAATATGGCTGGGGAGCACCATTCCTTGAAAATCATGACTTACCTAGAAGTTTAAATAAATTTTTAGGGGAAAAAGCAAATGAAATAAATGCAAAACTACTTGCAACATTATTTTTCTTTTTACGTGGGACACCGTTTATCTATCAGGGACAGGAAATAGGAATGGACAATTTTGAGAGAACTGATATAGCACAGTTTGATGATATTGCCAGCAAAGATCAGTATCAGCGTGCATTGGGAGAAGGATTTTCTCCTAAAGAAGCACTATATTTTGTAAACAAAAGAAGCCGTGACAATTCAAGAACACCTTTCCAATGGAATAGCAGTAAAAATGCTGGATTTTCAAAAAATGAAGATGTAAAAGCATGGATAGAATTAACTAGAAGTCAAGATAAAGTAAATGCAGAATCTCAAATAAATAATGAAAATTCAATTTTTGCCCATTATAAAAATATGATTGAGTTACGGCAAAATGGAAAATATTCAGATTGTCTAACTTTTGGAGAATTTATTCCAGTAGAATTGGAAAATGATGAAATAATCGCATATATAAGAAAATATGAAAATCAGAAAGTTCTTTGTATCAATAATTTTTCTGACAAAAATCAGCAAGTGGAATTAAGTGAAATTGCCAAAAATATTGGTAAAAAAGAAATCAAATTAAGAGATATTTTGATTAATAATTATGGGAATATTGAAAATGACGGAAAAGTGTTAGTTCTTGAAAGATATCAAAGTTTATTAGTTGCAATTTAACAATAAAATTTAAGGTAAGATTTTTTCAAGAATTGAATAAAAATAAAAATAGAACTAAAGATAATTGATTACTCGGAGGAAAAATGAAAATAAAAGGGATATTATTTGATTTTAATGGAACAATGCTTTTTGATAGTGCTTTACAGGAAGATGTATGGAAAAAATTTTTAAGAAGCAAAATTGGTAGGGAAATAACAAATGAAGAAATTCATAAGTATATTCATGGTGGAAATAATAAAACTGCACTTTCATACTTTTTTAACAAAAATTTTTCAAATGAAGAAGTTCAAAAACTAGGAGAAGAAAAGGAAAGCATGTATCGGGATATGTGCCTAAAAGATGAGAAAATGTTCAAATTAGTAAAAGGATTGCCAGAATTTCTTAATAAGTTAAAAGAGGCTGGTATTCCAATTACTATAGCAACAGGTGCTCCGATAAGCAATGTAAAATTTTATTTTGAACATCTAAATTTGGGCAAATGGTTTGATATAAATAAAGTTGTTTATACTGACGGAAGTTTTAAAGGAAAGCCAGAACCAGATATTTTTTTGAAAGCAGCCAAAAATATAAATGTGGATATTGAAAACTGTGCAGTATTTGAAGATGCGATACTTGGAATAGAGGCGGCAAAAAGGGCAAATGCTGCAAAAATTATAGCTGTTTCCTCGACTCTTGAGAACAATAAATTATTATCAATTGACGGGATTTCGTATGTTATAAAAGATTTTACGGAAATATCAGTAGATAATCTGTAATTTAAAAATAAAAAAAGAAAAAACTGACTTTTATTCTTAAAAATAGGAATATCAGACAGTTTTTTTTAAATCCTCAATTTAACCCAATAATTTAAAATTCAATTCAAAGATTTTAAATATAAATTTTATCCCTTTTATCTATTTGAACAACCAAAATAAGTAATTCGTTTTCTTCAATTTTTACAATAATTCTATAATTTTCAACTCGATATCTCCAGAATCCTTTTAGATTATATCTCAAAGCTTTTCCAAATTTTTTTGGATTATCTGTATCAAAAAGATTTTGATCAATATATTTTAAAATTTTTGATTTCATAGAATTATCTAGTTTATTTAGTTGTTTCTGCGCTTTTTCAGAGTACATTAGACTATATTTCATTTTCCAACCCTAATTTTTTTATTAAATCTTCGTGGCTAATCCAGTTTTCTCTGTTGTCTTTTTCTTCTTCATAAGCCTCAACAGCCAACTTATAGTCCTCTTCATCTTCGATTTTTTCAAGAATTAAATCTAACATTACTTGGTTTAAATTGATATTATTTTCCTTAACATAATTGTTTATTTTATTTTCTATGTCAGGATTAGCGTTTATAGAAACGGTTATCATTGATTTCACACCCTTTCTGATTATTTCTATTAATGTAATTTTAACATAAAAAGGAAAAAAAAGCAATAAAAATGTTATTTTTCCTAAAATTTTTATAAAAATAAGTTTTTTTAATTTTTTATTGAAAAACTAAAAAATATTAGGTATAATGTAATATATGAAAAAGTTTTGGAAGGAGGATGTGGACAAAAAAGTTCATAAAATTATGAAAAATATAGAAAAGTTAAGAAAAGTATTAAAAATATCATATTTTCTAATAATTGTGGCAGTTGGTTTGATATTGACATTTCCAAAAGAATTGAAACCAAATGAGTGGAAACTTTACATCGTTGACAGTTATTTGATAACAACAGTTGGTTTGACAATTGGAGGAGCTTTGATTGGAATATTTTTGGGGATGTTTTTAGCATTTTTAAAATTTTTGAGAACAAACTTTCCAGTTTTTGATATGATAAAAGAAATAATAATTGATGAATACATAGATATAATGCGTGGAACGCCTATGATATTACAATTACTTATACTTTCAGTACTTATAAAATTATTTGCTAACTATTGGATAGCGATGATTGCACTAGGATTAAATAGTGCTGCCTATGTTGCAGAAGTAGTTCGTTCGGGAATTGAAAGTATTGATAAAGGACAAATGGAAGCGGCAAGGGCAACAGGTATGCCTTACAAAATGGCAATGAATGAAATAATTATGCCACAAGCGATAAAAAATATATTACCCGCACTTGTAAATGAGTTTATTACATTATTTAAAGAAACATCGGTTGTGGGATATATAAGTGTCGTTGATATAACAATGAATAGTAACGGACTTCAAGCAACTTATTACAGTGTTGGACCAATATTATTTACAGGTATTATTTATTATGTGAGCGTAAAAATATTTTCATTTTTAGGAAGAATGCTGGAAATGAGGTTGAGAAGAAATGACTAATTCGAAAGATTTAACTCAAATAAAAAAAGAAATTAACACAAATGAAATGATTAAAATAAAAAATCTTAAAAAGTCATACGGTAAATTGGAAGTTTTAAAAGGAATTGATACAAAAATAAGAGAAGGTGAAGTAATTTCAATAATAGGACCGTCTGGTTCAGGAAAATCAACTTTTTTAAGATGTATTAACAGACTTGAAGAGCCAACTTCAGGGCAAATTTTTATACATGGGACGGATGTTTTAGGAAAAAAAGTAAACATAAATAAAATTCGTGAAAATGTCGGAATGGTCTTTCAGCATTTTAATTTGTATCCTCACAAAACTGTACTTGAAAATATTACTTTGGGACCAATAAAATTAAAAAAAATCTCAAAAACGGAAGCGGGAAAAAAGGCAGTTGAACTTTTAAAAAAAGTTGGCTTGGAAGATAAAAGAGATGTTTATCCAAATAAATTGTCAGGAGGACAAAAACAAAGGGTGGCAATTGCAAGGGCGTTAGCAATGGATCCTAAAATTATGCTATTTGATGAACCTACGAGTGCGCTTGATCCTGAGATGATAGGAGAAGTTCTAAAAGTTATGAAAGAACTGGCTCAAGCAGGAATGACAATGATTGTGGTTACTCATGAAATGGGATTTGCAAGAAATGTTGCAAATAGAGTGTTCTTTATGGATGATGGATATATTTTGGAAGATGATTTACCAAAAGAGATTTTTGACAATCCAAAAAATGAAAGAACAAAAGAGTTTTTGAAAAAAGTTTTGAATCCAATTGATTAGTTTTGGGAAAGAAATATAAAAAATAAAATTTATAAAATAAAAAAATTAAATGCAAAGGAGAAAAAATATGAAAAAAGTATTTTTAATGTTAACATTGTTAGTTTTTGGACTGACTTCATGTGGCGGAAATAAAGCGGCAAAGGACTCAAAAAAATTGAGAGTGGGATTGAATGCAGTATTTGCACCGTTTGAATATAAAGAGAATGGGCAAGTTGTAGGATTTGATGTGGATTTAATAAATGAGATTGCAAAAGATTTAAACTATGAAACCGAAATTATTGACCAGTCGTTTGATGGACTTATTCCTTCATTAAAAGCTGGAAAAATTGACGTTATAGTTTCAGGAATGACAGCGACAGATGACAGAAGAAAATCAGTGGATTTCACAGATGACTACTTTGTGTCAAAACAACTTTACATCAGAAAAAAAGGTAACAGCTCAGTTACGCCTTCAACTTTAAAAGGAAAGAAAATTGGAGTCTTACTTGGGTCAATACAGGAAATTGCAGCTAGAAAAATTAATGGTGCTGTTGTTGTGCCAAATAAGAGTATTGTAAATACAATCTTAGATTTAAAAATGGGAAAAGTTGACGCTCTTATAATGGATAACGTAGTTGCAATTGAATATATGAAAAAAAATCCTGAAATGGAAATTTTTGATGAAAAAGTGGATAATGATGGAATGGCAATGGCATTTGACAAAGGAAAAAATGCTGAGTTAATTCAGAAGATAAATGCAGAACTTAAGAAATTAAAAGAAAATGGAAAATATGATGAGTTACTTAAAAAATATGATTTAAGAAAATAATTGATTATTTGAAATTTTATTCTTAAAAAATAAAAGATAAAGGAGGTAAAATTGATGAAAAAACCGGTAGTGTTAGCGATGTCCTCGATTGTAGCAATGTCAGTACCGACTGTTTCAGGCAAAGTGACAACTTCGGAAATGAGAAAAGAAATCATTCGTGCAAATGTAGCTGATGTGACAGAAGAAGATGAAGAAGAAGATGTGCCAACATTGGATCCGCCTAATCCTGAAAAGCCCGTAGATGATCCTGATTTGATAACAGTTTCACTCACTCGGGACGGAACAGGTACAAAGATAGATAAAGATGAAAATGATGTTCAAAAGAAAAATTCCGATTTGAGTTTGACACAGAAAAAAATTTCTAAAGCAGTTGACGAAACACCATTAGATGAAAATGACAAGTTTGAGTTGACAAAGTCTGATTTTATTTCACTTCGTTCTCATGAATTAGTTTTTGATAAAAATAGTGCTGAGCTAAAAAAAGCAGCTTATCCTATATTGGAAGATGTAAAAGCTTATGTTGAAAAAAATGATTTTTTAGTTTCGGTAGTTGGATATACTGATACAACTGGTATGAAATCATATAATAAAAGATTATCACAAAAAAGGGCAGAAAATGTTAGTTCCAATCTTTTAAATATTGGTCTTGCAGAAGATAGAATTGTAAGTGTAATGGGACGGGGCGAAAAAAATCCCATAAGTTCAAATGATACTGAAGAAGGAAGAATCAAAAATAGAAGAGTGGAATTTAAATTTATAAAAAAAGGTCAAATATAAATTTTCAAGACAAATTGTTAAAAAAAAACTGTTTCACAATATCTAGATTTAGAAACAGTTTTAAAATATAACTATTTGTCTTTTTTTTGTATCTTTTTATTGCTGTTGTCTCCAGCATCTCCAAAAATATCTCTGAAGAATCCGACTTCCAGTTCTTTTGAAAAGACATTTTTTAAAATAATCATGACAACAGGTCCGATTAAAAATCCGCTGACTCCAAAGACTTTAAAGCCTGAATACATTGAAATAAGAGTAATCAAAGGATGAACTCCCAAATTTTGACTTATTAATTTTGGTTCCAACATCTGTCTTACTGACATAATTATTAAATAACAAATAAGTAGTGCAATTCCCAATTTTATATTTCTTGTAGCAAAAGATAGAATAGACCAAGGAATTAAAATTGTCCCAGCACCTAAAATTGGTAAAATATCAGCAATACAAATGATGATGGACATTAAAAGGGGATACGGTACATCAAATTTTAAAAACGCCAGTAAATTTAATAATATTAATGATTCAATAAGACAAATAGTTCCTAAAATTGCCTGTGCTTTTAAATATGAAACAAGCACTGTAAACATTTCCGTTTTTATGCTGAACACTTTATCAAGCCAACTTTTTGGCAATTGATGCTCCAAATAATTAAGTATCTCATCTCTATCTAAAATCATAAAAAAAGTAGATAAAATTGTAATCACAATATATAAAATTAAAGTTGGAATAGATGTAACAAAACTGATAACAGCATTTATAAAAGAGCCAATTTTTACAGAGCCCTTTGAAACAAAGCTATTTATTGTATTGTTTAGCTGATCATTAAATCCAGCGGGAAAATTACCTAGATAAATATAAATTTTTTTAACATTTTCTGTCCATAACTTTTGAATATCAGTGCTATAACTATTTAAATTTTGAGATAATTTATAAATTTCAACAAAAAATTTTAAAGAGAGAATTCCAATTATTCCGAAAAATACTATTAAAAATGTTACAATTGAAATTATGGAAGCCGTTTTTCTGGAAAACTTCAATTTATTCATTAAAAACCTTGTAAGTGGTCGAATTATTATTGAAATAAATAGTGCAAGAGTAAATGGAAATAAAAAAATTCCCAGTTTAAACAGTAAAAAAACTACTAATAAAATTAGAGCTATGTATACAATAAAATATAATTTTTTAAAGTCAAAATCTTTATAACTAGCCATAAATACTCCTTTATTTTTATTGTTTTTGTATATTATATACTAAAATGATATAATTGTAAATGATTATATTATTAGACAGAATAAAATAAAAATTGTAAAATAAAGTGTTGCTATTAGAAATAAAAAATAAGAATCATAAAAATTTTCTGTAGTATAATTGATTTAAGCCAAAAATCAAAGGAGAAAACTAATATGATTCATACAAGCAATACGATAAAAAAGGATTACAAAGAAACAAAAAGTGGAAAAGAAGAAAAAAAATAAAAGGTAAGTATACAACAGTTTATCAAGGTGAAAAGATTATAATTTATATGGAAAGTAATGCTAATTTGCGTACTTCGTATGGTTCATATAAAATATCTTATGAAGAATTTCTAAAATTAGTGAAGAAAGCAGGAAAATAAAATTATGTTTAAATTTAATTACTTAATATACGATAGTATGAAAAAAAAATTAAAAAATATTTCGATAAAAGAATTTGAAGAAGAATATAGTATGATTTATGGAGCTTTTGAACTTTTAATTAATGATAAAATGTATAATTATATTGTAAGGTATAAAGATCAAAAATTTTGTAATGAAAAAGAAAAAGAGGAATTTGATGATTTATTTGAACTTCAAGATATTATAAGTTTATGGATAATAATTTTTTTAGAAATTTGTATTGAATTGAAAAAAAAGGATTATGTTGCTGTAATGGATATTGAATCAAAAAATTGGATCGAATTTAAGAGAATAAATAACGAATTATACATAAGTCAAATTGAAGAAGAAAAAGTAAAATTAAAAATAACAAATTCACATATTGTAAAAGTATATAATAAATTTTATGATGAAGATAAGAATAAGAATATTTTTTTCAAAGAGGAAAAAATTAATTTTGAAGAATTTATATCAGAAATACAAATAACTACTAAAAAATTTATTAAAGAAATAAAAGAAATAAATCCAGTTTTATTGAAAAGTAAAGAAGTTAGTAGTATAATAAAAAAATATAATATTTTGACATCTAAAGAGTATTCGGCAGAGGAAAATTAGAATTATGAGAGTTTCAAATAAAGGGGTAGGTGGAGCTAGACAGATGTCTCCTGACTGGGTAAGAAATGTATTAAACAAATTAGAAAACAATAATCCTGTTAAATATACAATTAAAAATGCTAAGAATAGCGGAAAATTGAATACAGGATTAGTTGGAGTAGATAAAAAAACAGGGGAATTAATTTTTGTACCTGTAAGGATTACAAAATAAATAATTAATGAGCAAGGATTTAAAATGAGTGTAGTAGCAAGTAAAAATAAATATGAAAAAGGAATTAATTTAATTTCAAGTTTTTTAAGAAAGGAATCATAATATGGAAGTTAATTATTATATTACTTCTGAATTTGAAAAATATAAGAAATATGCAGAAGAAGGAATTATGGAATTAATAGAACTGAAATTTTTAAATATTTCAAAAGAAGAAGAACAAATTTTAAAAAATCTTAACATAAATTATAAAATATATAGGAATAAAACTATAAAAATTCAGCTATTGAATTTTATAAACTATATAGTTGAAAAAGATGGGGAGGAAAAAGGAATATATATCAAAAAAACAAAAGAATATGAAAAATTTTTTAAAGAAGCAAATATGATTTTTAATAAAAATGAAAAATATGAAAATTTGATAATATCAAAAGATAAAGTAAGAGTTGAAATTATTATAGAAAGGGATATAAATAATGTTAAAACAGAAATTTAAAAATATTTTTATAAAAAAATGTAGATATAAAGATACAAAATTATATATTTATTATAGGCATAAAAATAATAGTAAATGTCTGGTTTTTTCTAATGTAAAAAGTTTTAAGTCAGTATTTTCTGAACTTTATTGTTATGATAGTCTGTTAAAGAAATTAGAAATAAATGAGTTTTCGAATATGATAAATAGAAATTATAAAGATAATGAAGTATATATAATTGATGGACTGTGGATGAGATATATCATAAAATTCAATGATTAATAAAAAAATACGGAATAGGTGTAAATATAGGAAACACAGGACGTGTGGAAGGATGGAATAATCTGCTTACGCTAAGTGGTTTCTACATACCGTCAGCAAGACCTGACTCGAAGTATATAGTTGAGAGCAGGGCTGAATTTACAGACATAAGCGGATTTTATGGAAGTGAATACTTCCTTGACAGGGCAGGATTTAAGGAGGACTGGAACAGGACAAAGCTTCTAGGGGATGCATACTATAAGAACGGTAACAGGGTCAGTTGTTCCAAATCTGATTACATCAGGAAAGAGTGTGACAACACTGGAAGCACCAAAGAATCCTGTAGTTAAACCAGTTACTAAAGTTGAACAGAATATAGAAACAGTAAAGCAACCAGCTGTTACTTCTGAGAAACCTAAAACAGTAGAGAAAAGTCGTTCTCAGGGAAGTAATAATCATAACAGTAATAAAGAAAGTTTTAATCAGAAAAGAAAAACAGGAGAAAACAAATCTGATAATGGAGATCTTTACTATGAAGGGCGGAAAGTTTATACTGCAAGTGAACTGAATCAGTTAGGAAGAGGAAGTGATGCTACTCCTAACAGAGGAGTTGAGTATATATTTGAAACCCCTGCAGGAAAGCCTAAAGCACAAGAATTTCAGTGGGGAACAGCGGGAAGTATGATGCAGCAGACCCCAGATGGACCGAAAAATATAATTCCGGCTTTAAGATATGACAATAGTAACCCCAGAGGAATGAACTTCATAAAATTTGATGGAATCAGAGTAGAGAATGGTACAACTTATTTGATTGACGCAAAGAGAAATATTCCTTATTGGATTCCAGAAGCAATGGAAGGTTACAAAAACACATTTGATAGAATAAATGAAGCTAAGAAACAAAATCCAGAAATTAAAATAATATATGAATTTCCAGATAAAAAAGCAAAGACTAAATTTACTGACTGGTTAGATAAGAATCCATTGTATCAGAAAACAATTGATGAAATTAGGATTAGACCAGAAAAATAATGTTGAAAGGATATTTAAATTTATGAAAAATAAAGAAAGAACCATCAGAATATACAGAAAAGTAGATGTAAATGAGTCAATGGAAGAAAGACATAAGAAAGTTATGGAAGGGCTGTCGAAACTGGAAGCTCCTTTAGGCTTAAAAGACAGTGAGATCCCGGAAGTACCAGATTTTGGTATAGAAATAAGAGCCTATTACCGTACAAAAAATTCTAAAACTAAAGGAGTTTCAATAGAAGGTGTATATAGATGGAGAGGACTTAAATATGTAACTTGGGATGAGTTACTATATGAATTTAAGATAACATACAATCTGATAGACTATAAGAAAATAATATATGAAGATCTTCCAAAGGTAATAAATATTTTTGATCCTTATGTTGCTGATTTATATGTAGCTTATAATGGTTCCTACGAAGAAGGAAGAACACCGGAAACAAGAACATATGGAGAAAGTATAAATCCTGAATTTTTAAAACTGAAGGAGAAAAATTGTAACATAGGAATGCTGGAAGATGTATTATTTACACTATCCCCAGTGATGTATTTCAATGAAGAGAGTTATACTAAGCTAATAAAAATACCTAAGGAAGAGCTTCTAGAAAGACTCAAAGGGAAAGCGAATGAAGTTCTGTTACTTGAAAAGGGTATATACATTATCTTTAATGACAAGGCAGATATTACTTATAAAGAATTTGTGGAAATGAATAATATATTTAAACCGTTATTAGGATTAATCTAAAAGAAATTGAAAATGTCCAAAATTTTTGTGTGAGTGTGTAAAAAATTTTATGTAAACCTCTAAATAACATATGGTAAAATAACTGTATAATATTTAAAGGTTTTTGTTATGGCTAAAAAGCAATCTGTCTGTTAAAATATAGTTATAGAAATATTTAATAATCTGAATAGAAAAAATGAAAGTTTCTTATAAATAGAGGTTTAAAGCAAGGTGTGGAAAAAAATACAAAACAGTACCATTATTAGAATATAAGCCAGATTATATAAATAATATACAAAATATAATTCAAAAACAACAAATGAAAATACCTATAAAATAATAGGAAAGGGATATCAAAATGTCAAAATATAAAACAATATGGGCAGCAGTAAGATTTGGAACATTAAAAGATGTTATAGAAATATTCAAAAAAGGAGATGAAAAAATTGGAGATGCATCAGGAGATAGTATCTTATTTGATGCATTAGCAAATACTAATAGCATTGCACGTTATGAAATTACTAATTTTTTAATAAATAAAGGAGCTGATGTTAAAGCAGTAACAGAAGATGGGATAAGTTTATTTTTCCCGTTATTCTCATATGGTTGGACAGATATAGTAAAAACAACAATATTATGTAAAACATTATTGGAAAAAGGCGCGGATATAACAACAATATATAAGAAAGAGAAAACGGTTTCTTTCAAGGAATTATTTAATATTGGTGCTCCTGAAATGGAAATGTTACCGTTATACCAACTGATATTTTCTCAACCAGGACTTCCTCTTTTAGTAAAGGATAAATGGGGATTAACAGTGATTGAATTTGCCAGAAGATCTAATAGGCCAATAGCAGTGAAAATGATGGAAGATTATGTAAAGAAATATAATTTGAAAGAAGAAAATTAGAATTTTTAGATAACCGTTGTTGTAAAAAACAGCGGTTATTTTTTATTTATTACGTTTAATATTGGAAATAAGCCTACCTAGGCTTTTATACTCTAAATTGAAAAAAATATTAAAAATTTGTCATACTTTTGTCAAAAAAATATGATATAATAAAAAAAAATTTTTTAAAATGAAACTTTTGTTTATAATAGTTTTATTTGAGAAAGGAAAGTGATGTTTAAAACGTTTTTTGATATTAAGATTATTAATGTAAGTATACTGTTTTGTTTTATGGAAACTTTGAGCTATGGGATTAACGTTGATGACGTGATTTCACAGTATGAAAAAAATTCTTACACGACGAAAATAAACGAAGTTAATATGAAAACTTATGACATAAAAGACAAAGCTTTAAAAAATGGTGACTGGAATGAAATTAAAGTAACTTCTGATAGTAATTATACATTACACGGGGATTTTGATGGCTTAACTATGGAAAATAATGTGAAATACGGAATGCTTTATTACAAAAATGGGTATAATTTTAGAAATAAAAAGGTTACAGAAAATAAAATAGGAATTTCTAAAGAATTAAATGATTATTTTGGGTATAGCGACAATAAATATAATAAAAGTACTAATGATATTTCAAGAAATATTCAAAAAATAAATAATGAGACTACTAAAAATTCTGAAATTAGGGATTTAATTGATTTGTATAAAGATTATAAAAATAAAGAAAAAGAAATCGAGCAGGAAAAATTGACACTGGAAGACAGTAAAAGAGATTATGCCATTCAGTCGGAAAAATGGAATTTGGGAACGACAACGCTTTATGATTTTGAGCTGGCAAAAACAGAATATGAAAATTCCCAGTTAAAATGTGAAAATCTTGAAAGAGAGTTAAAGATTTTGGGAGAAAAATTTATGATTTATAATGTGAAATTGCCTGAAAAAAGCGAACTTGAAGATTTAAAAAAAGTTGAATTAAAAAAAGAGGATTTTTATAATTTGAGATTGTCAGAAGCGGAGTCGATTGAGTTAAATGGCAAACTCAATGATGAAAAATTGAGAAAGGAATCAATAGATTATAAGTATCCAAAATTGACGGCGGATGTCGGATATTCATTAAAAAATCATTCAGTTGTATTTGGTCTTGGCGTTACTAAAACATTTAAAAGGTACAACGATACGATTGAAGATTTGAAAAATGAAAAAGAAAAATTGGAACTACAGTATGCGCAGAAAAAAAATGAGCTATTATCAAATGTGGGACAGCAAATGATAACTTATACGACTTATGAAACCAATGAGATAACTGCTGAAAACACTATGAACATCACAAAGAGAAACTCTGAAATTTATGCGAAAAAATACGAATTGGGAGTTGATACTTTTGAAAACTATGTGGAAAAAAGAAATGAGTACAGAAAAGCTGTAAAAGATTATGAAAAAGCTAAAAATGAACTTGCGGCATTTACGAAAAAGATAAAATATTATAAATAATACAAAAAAAGAGGTGATTTTGTGAAAGGAAGTTATATTTTGAATAAAAAAAATATTATGAAAATATTATCAATTTTTATTATTTTATCATTTCTTTTAATTAGTTGTGGTAAAAAGGAAGCTGTTTTGGAATATGAAGTAACAAAAGTCGGTGTTGGAGATATAGAACTTTCCGTGTCAAAAACGGGACAAGTGGTGTCTGAAAATGAAGTGTCAGTATATACGAGTTCCAGTCAAAGAGTAAAAGATGTATTTTTTAAAACAGGTGATAATGTAAAAAAAGGAGATGTAGTCGTAACATTTTATCCAGCTGATAAAAATGAAACTTTGAGAAAAATTCAGATGAAAAATTTAGAAATTAAAAAATATGAAAGAAATTTAGCTAGTGCTCAAAGTTCCCTTAGAAGAAAAAAAGAAACTAAAAGTTTGGAAATTCAGCAAAAGTCACGAGATTTGCATAACGCTGAAGAGCTTTACAAAGTTGGAGGGGAAACTAGGGTTAATGTGGATGATGCAAGAAAAGCATTAAGAACTTCTAGGCTAGAATCAGATACCGTTGATAGCGAAGAAAGAACTAACATAGAAGACGCAAGGACAGCGTTAAAGACTGCAAAATTGGAACTAGCGACATTGCAGGAAGATATGACGCTTATAAAAAATGAAATAACAAGTCCAGTAGATGGAGTTATTACAGAGATGACTGCCGATGAAAATTATAAAGTAAACACTGAAACAACTTTATTCAAGGTATCAGATTCCAAAAATATGAAAGTGGAAGTGAGTTTATCAGACACGCAAGTAAAAGATATAGAAGTGGGACAAAGAGTAGAAATTACATCAGATGCATTGCCTAAAGGAGAAAAAGTCGAAGGATATGTATCGCAAATTTCAGGAGTGGCTAAAAAAAGTGAGAATTTGGATGAAAGTAACACGACTGTTACTATAAAAATGAACGATACAAAAAATTTAAGACCAGGAACTACAATAAGTGCCACAATTTTTTATAAAGAGAGAAAAAATATTATAAAAATTCCGTATAGCGCAGTAATAAATGAAAACGGAAAGTATTTTGTGTTTATAGTTGGAAAGGATAAAAAAATTACAAAAAGAGAAGTAAAAGTAGGAATCAGTGATGAAACTTATTATGAAGTAACTTCTGGATTGAGCTTAGGAGATAATATAATTTCTATTGTTGACGAAACATTAAAAGATGGTCAGAAAATAAAAATTGCGGATCCTAAAAAACCTAGAAAAGATAACAAAAAAATAATAAAACAACAAGATGTAGAAAGTGTACCAGCAGGTGATGCAGCGCCAGGAGGTCCAGGACCTATGTAAAATTATGTAAAAAAATTTAAAATCTGATAAAGGAATTATAAATTTATGATAGATGTAAAAGATGTTGTAAAGACGTATAAAAATGGAAATTTGGAATTGACTGTATTAAAAGGACTTAATCTATCAGTCAAAAAAGGAGAGTATGTCGCATTTATGGGACCAAGTGGAAGTGGAAAATCTACTCTTATGAACATTTTGGGCTGCCTTGACAGTCTGACTTCAGGAACATATATTTTAGACGGTCAAGATGTTTCTAGAATAAAAGGCGATGCACTGGCAAAAGTAAGAAATGAAAAAATTGGATTTGTGTTTCAGACTTTTAATTTGCTTCCCAAAATGAATGCTGTTGAAAATGTTGCACTTCCAGCACTTTATGCAGGGGTAAAAAAGTCAGAAAGAATGAGAAGGGCGATAGAAGCACTTGAAAGTGTAGGACTTGGAGATAGAATTCACCATAAGCCAAATGAGATGTCTGGAGGACAAAGACAAAGGGTTGCAATTGCAAGAGCCATCATTAATAGTCCAAATATACTTTTGGCAGATGAGCCAACTGGAAATCTGGATTCCAAATCGACTGAAGAAATTTTGGAAATCTTTAAAAAATTAAACGATAAGGGGACAACGATTGTTATGGTAACTCACGAAGAAGATGTCGCCGAGCACTGTAAAAGAATTATTAGATTAAAGGATGGCGTAATTGAAAAAGATGAAATTGTCGTAAATCGGAGAGGAGTGTAAATGGATTTTTTGGAATCGCTAAAGTTGTCTTTATCCAATTTATTTAGTTATAAAGTGAGGTCATTTTTGACGATGTTAGGTATAATAATTGGAATTGGAGCAGTTATTATGATGTCATCATTGGGAGCTGGAATGAAGCAAAATATAACGGGAGACTTAAATAAGCTGGGAGTGGGAAATTTTAACGTTTCGATTGATACCTCTCCTGGACAAACTTATAAAAGCGAAGATCTGATGACAGAAAAAGATATTGAAAATATAAAAAAAATAGAAGAAGTTGAAGCGGTTAGTCCAACTTCCAGTGCCTTTGCCAGAATTGAAGTTGATGGAAATACAAAAATGTTTATGGGAACGGGAGTTACACAAGATTATTTTAAGATATCAAATTTTACTATAGTAAAAGGAAGAAAATTTTTACCAAGCGAGTATAAAAAAGATGGAAGATTCATAATAATTGACAGTTCTACAGCAGAGCAGCTGTATCCAGATGAAAACCCGATAGGAAAGAAGGTAACTCTAAACTTTAAAAAGAACAGATATGAATTAGTCATTGTCGGAGTGTATAAAGATCCCTATTCAAGTCTAAATTTTGGAGGTGGAGGAGGTGCGCCATCGAGTGGACTTATACCAAACCAGTTTTTAGTGTTTGTCAATGGAGGAGAGCAAAATAAGTTTGAAGAACTGCAAGTAAAGGTGGCTTCTGCAAATTCATTAAATATCGCAATGGCGGAAGTTAAAGATTTGATGTCAAGAAGGGGAAGTTCTCCTGATATATATAATGTGAGATCAGAAAGTTCTGGATTAGATCAATTTAATAATATCTTAAATATGGTAACTTTATTTATAAGCGGAGTTGCTGGAATTTCACTATTTGTCGGTGGAATTGGAGTAATGAACATTATGCTTGTCAGCGTTACCGAAAGAATAAGGGAAGTTGGCCTAAGAAAAGCACTGGGAGCCAGAACGAAGGACATTCTTGTGCAATTTTTGATTGAAGCGGTAATCTTAACATTTTTTGGAGGTATAATTGGAGTTATAATTGGGTATTCTTTGGCACTTTTAATTGGTATCTTTATTAAGACATCTCCAATATTAAGTCCAGGTGTAGTGTTTGTATGTATATTTGTTTCTACAATGTTAGGACTTGCATTTGGAGTTTATCCAGCTAAAAAAGCGGCAAAATTGGAACCTATGGAAGCACTTAGAACAGATTAGAAAAATAAATCAACGCCTTTTTGCTTTTATGTTAAAATCTTATTAATAAAAGTTGACTTTTCTAAATATATGTGGTATTTTTATAGTAGTATTTATGGCAATATTTCTCATAAAAAAATGAATTTTAAGGAGAATAGTTATGACGAAGAATATAGCGGCTTTTTTTGATATAGATGGGACGATTTACAGAGATTCGCTATTAATTGAACATTTTAAAATGTTACTGAAATATCAATATATAGATATGACGAGCTGGGAGCTGAAAGTAAAAGAAAAATTTTCTAAGTGGGAAAATAGAACTGGAGACTATGATGATTATTTAGATGAGCTTGTTAGAACGTATACAGAAGCGTTAAAAAATTTTAGTAAAAGTGATATGGATTTTATAGCAAAAAGGGTAATGGAATTAAAAGGCGACAAAGTCTATCGCTATACAAGGGAAAGACTTTTATTTCACAAAAATGAAAATCATAAGGTCATCATAATTTCTGGGAGCCCAGATTTTCTGGTAAGTAAACTTGCTATAAAATATGGAGTCAAGGATTATCGTGCTTCTATTTATAAAGTTAATAAAAATGGGATTTTTACGGGGGAAGTGGTGCCGATGTGGGATGCCGAAAGTAAGCAAAAAGCAATTTCTGATTTCGTAAAAAAATATAATATTGATTTAAAGAAATCTTACGCCTATGGAGATACGACGGGTGATTTGACAATGTTTAAGAATGTGGGAAACGCCATTGCAATTAATCCTGCAAAAAAGTTGCTAGAAAAAATAAAAAAAGATATAGATCTGAGTGAAAAAGTTAAAATTATAGTTGAAAGAAAAGATGTTATCTATAGTTTGAATGCAAAAGTTGAAATTTTATAAATAATGGAGGCAAAACTATGAAAAAAAATATTTTTATTGGAGTTTTAGCATTACTCGTCACAGTTTCATGCGGAAAAAAGGATGGCAGTAAAAGTGGTGCAAAAGATAAAGCGCAAATTACTTATGTCAAAGATGATTTAAGTTCCGACCGTCTATCTAAATATACGGAGTATGTGAGAATAAGCGAAGTACCTAATTCAGATGAATGGCTTATGCTATTTGATGGAATTGATGAGGGAAAATTTAAAAATGCAAATGGAGAGGTTTTAACTAATTTAAAAGGGAATGATGCCGTTGAAAATATAAAAAGTTCAGTAAAATTGCTGGGAAACCAAATTCGAGATTTGGAAGATGTGATGCAAAGAAATCCAAAATTTGAAACTATTGACAAAAATGCGGAAAATCTTTTGAAATCGCTTGTTGAAGAACAAAAGGTGCTAAACGAGATAGACGATTATTTTGAAAAAGGTGAGTATAAAGCAGATAATTTGGGAAAAGTAAAAGAATTGAATGATAAATATAAATTAGTCTCACAGACAAGAAAAGAAAATGACAAAATTTTGACAACTTCATTGCAGGAAATGTCGATTTTGTTAAATAAAAAATTAGCTGAAAAATTTGAGAAAAATAATAAAAAAGTTAAATCAAGTGTAGTTCAATTTGTAAATGACATAAATAAATTTTCAGAAGAGGCATTTTCAAAAAATAATTTAAGCTACGATGAAAATGAGATTGCAAATTTGGAAAAATTAAAAGAAGAAGTAAAAAAATCGTATAAAAATATTGAAATTCTAACTTTTGAAGATGCTAGAAAAGAAAATATAAGCAAGGAAAGCTATGAGAAACTTAAGAAAAATGCCAAGATATTGACTGAAAGCATAGAAAATATGATAAAATCCATAAGAGCCAAAAATATTGAAGCAACAGTCAAAAATGCAAGTAATATTTTAGGAAGTGAAACAGACTTAAAAAATATCTATGGAACATTAATAATGAAATAATAATTTTTTACAGGAGATAAACTTTCTCCTGTTTTTTTGATATGTTAACAAAAAATGTGACATAACTAAAATACTTAATATATAAAATTTTAAGAGGAGAAAAAAGATGTTTGAAAAAAATGAGTTCAATTTGATGGAATATCTTTTAGTAAATATTGATTACGAAACGGAGTTTGAAATTATTTCAAATCCCAAAACTTCTTACAGTAATTTACTTTTGACGGGAGAATTTAATTTTGATGGAAATCTTCTGTTCAATGCAAAATTTTTTGCAAAAAGAACAAATGTTAAAATTGCAACGGTTGTGCTTCAAATTATAGATTCTGAAAAAGAATCAGAATCATTTCCAAAAACGGCAGTTGAGATTAAAAAATTGAAAGTGGTGGGAAATGGAGAAATAAAATTTAAAGTTGGAACTTTATGTAATTTTTGAAAAATTAATAATAAAAATAATTTTACTTTTTACTCTTGACATTTTAAAAAAAAGTGTTATCATAAAAATAGAAAGAGAAGTTTGTGAATCAAACTATTTTAAATTAGGAGGATTATTACAATGAAAAAAAGATTAGAAAGAATGAGAAATGGTAAAGGATTTATTGCAGCATTGGATCAAAGTGGTGGAAGTACTCCGAAAGCATTAAAATTATATGGAATTGATGAAAGCGAGTATTCTAATGATACAGAAATGTTTGACTTAATTCATAAAATGAGAACAAGAATCATAAAAAGTCCTGCTTTTAGTGATAAGGAAATTGTAGGAGCTATTTTATTTGAGCAAACTATGGATAGAAAAATTGATGATAAATATACAGCTGACTTTTTGTGGGAAGAAAAAGGAGTTTTACCTTTCTTGAAAGTTGACAAGGGACTAGAAGAATTGGAAGATGGAGTTCAAATTATGAAACCTATCCCAGGATTGGACGATCTTTTGAGCCGAGCAAATGAAAGACATATTTTCGGAACAAAAATGCGTTCTGTTATTAAAAAAGCGTCTCAAACAGGAATTGCAAAAGTTGTAGACCAGCAATTTGAAGTTGCAGATAAAATTATTGCAGCTGGTCTTGTTCCAATTATTGAGCCAGAAGTAGATATTCATAATGTTGACAAAGCAGAATGTGAAACTATTTTGAAAAATGAAATCAAAAAACATCTTGATAAATTACCTGAAACTTCAAATGTTATGTTAAAAGTTACACTTCCAACAGTTGAAAACTTTTATGAAGATTTGACAAAACATCCAAGAGTTGTAAGAGTTGTTGCATTATCAGGAGGTTATCCAAGAAAAGAAGCAAACGAAATTCTTGCTAAAAATAAAGGAGTTATCGCAAGTTTCTCAAGAGCATTAACTGAAGGATTGTCAGCACAACAAAGTGATGATGAATTTAATAAAGATTTGGCAAAAGCTATTAAAGAAATTTATGAAGCATCTGTAAAATAATTTTATAAAAAATAAAAAATATTATAGGACATTCTAAAATATTTAAAATATTAAGAAAAATCACAGTCTTAAATTTAATTTAATTGATTGTGATTTTTTTTAAATTTATTTTATAATAATTTTTATTATTATTTATTTAAAGATCTTTTTTTCATTTTGGCTCCATTGCTTTTTCAAATTATCTATGGTAAAATAATGTATATCAAAGGAAAGCCTTGTTTATTTGAAAAATGATGTTTTTTGAAGGAAAAATATTAAAATTATGGAGGTAAAAAATGAAAAAAGTATTATTACTAATGATCGCGGCGCTGTTGTTTGTAATGTGCAGTGTTAAAAAAGATGAAAAAAAAGAAGTTAGTAAAGATGGAATCCCAAAAAAAATTATTGTGGGACTTGATGACTCATTTGTTCCGATGGGATTCAAAAATGAAAAAGGTGAAATTGTGGGATTTGACATTGACTTAGCTCGTGCAGTTGCTAAAAAAATTGGAAGTGAAGTTGAGTTTAAACCGATAAACTGGGATTCTAAAATTTTGGACTTGAATGCAGGAAATATAGATTTGATTTGGAATGGACTTACTATTACAGATGAAAGAAAAAAGGAGACAGAAATGTCTAATCCTTATTTGACAGTGCATCAACTTATTGTTGCAAGAGCTGGTGAAAAAATTGAAAATAAAAATGATTTAATTGGAAAAAATGTTGGAAGCCAGACTCAGAGCAGTGGGGAAGAAGCTGTGAAAAAATCTGGATTTGACAAGAAATTTAAAGAATTTAAAACATACGCTCAATATGACCAGGCGTTTATGGATTTAGATGCTAGAAGAGTGGATGCAATTGTAGCAGATGAAGTTTTGGCAAAATATACAAAAAAAGTAAAAGAAACACAAGCTAAAAAAGAGTTATATAAAATTTTAAAAGAAGATTTTGGACAGGAAGAATATGCGGTTGCTGCTAAAAAAGGAAATACAAAACTGATTGATGCAATTAATAAAGCAATTGAAGAATTGAAAAAAGACGGGACTTATCAGCAAATTTATTCAAAATGGTTTAAAGATTAAATATGGAAAAAATGACCTTTTTTCAAATATTTTTTGAACTTGTAAAGACATTGCCAAGTATGTTTCTATTGTATATAACAACGATAGTATTTTCCGTCCCGTTAGGAATTTTAGGTGCGCTGTCATATACTGGGAAAAATAAAATTATAAAATTTTTGATTTCAACTTACACTTGGATTTTTCGTGGAACGCCGCTTATGCTGCAACTTTTGATGGTGTACTATGGATTGCCGCTTATAAAAATAAAAGGATATAGTATAACTTTGACTGCTTATATGGCTGTTGCAATAACATTTGTGATAAATTATGCAGCGTATCTTATTGAAATTATAAGAAGTGGACTTGAGAGCATTGATAAAGGGCAGCACGAAGCTGCAAAAGTCTTGGGTTATACATATTGGCAAAAAATAATTTATATTATTTTGCCACAGGCGCTAAGAAGAGTTCTTCCCACTCTGGGAAATGAAGCGATTACCCTTATAAAAGACACATCGCTTATGTATATTTTGGCTGTTACAGAAGTTATGAAGAGAACAAAAGATTTGGCGAATATTTCTTACACAATAACTCCTTATATTTGTGCAATTATCATTTATTTGATTTTGAGTTTTTGTATTGACAGATTGTTTAAAGTTATTGAAAAACGAAATAAAGTTAGAATATAATATAAAATTGGGCAGAAAAAAGAGAAATTGGGAGTTAAATAATGGAAAAAATAATTGAAGTAAAAAATTTGAGAAAAAATTTTGGTAAAAATGAAGTCTTGCACGATATAAATTTGACTGTTAATAGAGGGGAAGTCGTTTCGCTTATAGGACCTTCAGGAAGTGGAAAATCTACAATTTTGAGATGTATCATTGATTTGGAGACAATTACCAGCGGCGATATTCTTATCGAAGGGAAAAATTTGAAGGATAGAAAATTAAAAAAAGAGATTTTATTAAAAACAGGGATGGTTTTTCAATCATTCAATTTATTTCCGCATATGACGGTGAGAAATAATATTGTGAGAACACTAAAATTGGTAAAAAAATCTTCTGTGGGTGAAGCTGCAAAAATTGCAAAAGAAGTTTTGGAAGTCGTTGGACTTGCCGATAAAATTGATAATTTTCCGAGTGAGCTTTCGGGAGGGCAAAGACAGAGAGTGGCAATTGCTAGAGCGCTGGCACTTAGACCTGATATTTTGCTTTTTGATGAGCCGACTTCGGCACTTGATCCAGAGCTTGTAAAAGAAGTCTTAGATATTATAAGAAAATTGAAGAATGAAAGAATAACAATGTTAATTGTAAGTCACGAGATGAATTTTGTGAAAGAAATTTCAGATAAAGTTGTCGTTTTGGAAAATGGGAAAATATTGGAAAAAGGAACTTCTAAACAAATTTTTGAAAATCCAGAATCTCACCGTGTAAAAGAATTTTTAAATACAATTTATTAATATTTTTGAAAAATCAAAAAAAACGTTTGCATATACACATAAAAAATGATATAATGAACCATAATAATTCTAATTTTAAAATTATTCAAAAATATTAGAAGTAAAATAAATATGAAAGAGGTGAAAATGGTTGGAAAGTTTTATAGAAATAAAAGATTTGGTAAAAAAGTATAAATTAGCCGATGGAAAAGAGATTTTTGCAGTAAATAACATAAATCTTGAGATTGAAAAGGGCGATATTTATGGAATTATGGGGCTTAGCGGCGCTGGAAAATCAACACTTATAAGGCTATTAAATAGGCTTGAGGAACCGACTTCAGGACAGATTCTGGTTGAAGAAAATGCTGATTCAAATGGTACAGACTCTGATTTTTCAAAAAAGAATATTTTGGAATTTAATGAAGCGGAACTTAGAGAATACAGGAAAAAAACTGGAATGATATTTCAACACTTCAATTTGTTAAATTCGAGAAATGTTGCACAAAATGTTGCGTTTCCGCTAGAAATTTCTGGGTGGCAAAAAGCTGATATTGATAAAAGAGTGGATGAATTGCTTGAAATTGTTGGGCTTTCAGACAGAAAAGAAAATTATCCTGAACAACTTTCAGGAGGGCAAAAGCAAAGAGTGGCAATTGCTAGGGCTTTAGCGAATAATCCTAAAATACTTCTGTCTGATGAAGCGACTTCAGCGCTTGACCCTAGAACTACAAATTCAATTTTAGATTTATTAAAACAGATAAATAAAGATTTTGGGATAACTATTATTCTAATTACTCACCAAATGGAAGTGATTAGAAAAATATGTAACAAAGTTGCGATTATGTCGAATGGGGAAATTGTTGAAAGTGGAACTACAAAACAAATATTTTTAAGTCCCAAAAATGAACTAACTAAAGAATTTGTCGCTCACTTGTCACACGATACTTTTAGAACGGAAGAAGAAATTAAGAGAAGAAAAGAAAATAGCAGTGGCGGTAAACTAAGATTAAAATTAAAATATAACGAAGAGCAAGTTAGCCGTTCTTATATTGCAGAACTTATAAGAACTTTCGATGTGGAAGTAAATATTTTAGGTGGCTTTATTGACAAAGTAAGCAACATCATAATTGGAAATTTGCTTATTGAAATTACAGCGAATGAAAAAAAAGTTCACGAAATTATAGATTGGCTTACAAAACATAAAATAGATTCGGAGGTGTTATAATTTATGAGATTTGATTGGATAGAATTTTTTCAATTTCAAAATATGATTGTACCACTTTGGGAAACAATTTATATGGTTGGAATTGCGACTTTAATTTCATTAATTATTGGTTTTCCAATAGGAATTTTGTTGGTTACTTCTGAAGAGAAAGGAATTAAGCCGAATAAATCACTGCATAAAATCTTAGATGTTATTTTGGTAAATATAACAAGATCAATTCCATTTATTATATTAATGGTTTTGTTGCTTCCATTAATGAGATTTATTGTGGGAACTTCCATTGGAAGTGTTCCGTTTATTATACCACTTGCGTTAGGTGCTGCTCCATTTGTTGCAAGAATAATTGAAGGAGCATTAAAAGAAGTGGATGAAGGATTAATAGAAGCTTCAAAATCAATGGGAGCAACTTCTAAAGAAATAATTTTAAAAGTGATGATACCAGAAGCATTGCCTTCGTTAGTACATGGAATTACTTTGACAATTATCACGCTTATTGGGTATTCCGCACTTGCTGGAACTATTGGCGGTGGAGGATTAGGAAATTCGGCTGTAATGGATGGTTATCAAAATCAAAATTATGCAATTATATGGCAAGCTACAATAGTTATTATTGTTTTAGTTCAAATTATACAATTTATTGGAGATACAATTGTAAATAAAATTATTGAAAAAAGAAAAAAAGTATAAATAAAAAATTTAATTTAATTTAAAAAGAAAGGATGATGCAAAATGAAAAAAATATTAGCATTGTTAGTTGCACTTGCACTATTTGTAGTGTCTTGCGGAAAAGGGGAAAAATTGAAAGTTGGAGCGACTCCAGTTCCACATGGAGAGTTCCTAAAATTAGTAAAAGATGATTTGAAAAAACAAGGAGTTGATTTGGAAATTGTTGAATTTAACGACTATATTTTGCCGAATAAGGCTCTTGCGGATAAAAGTATAGACGCAAACTTTTTCCAACATGTTCCATATATGGAAGATTTTGCAAAAAGAAATAACATTCCTTTAGTTTCAGTTGGAAATGTGCACTTGGAACCAATGGCGCTTTATTCTAAAAAAATTAAAAATATAAAAGATTTGAAACCGAATGACACATTAATTATTCCAAACGATCCGACAAACGGTGGAAGAGCTTTAATTTTGCTTGACAAAGCGGGAATTATAAAATTAAAAGATAACAAAAAATTGGATTCTACAACTAAAGATATAGCAAGCAATCCTAAAAAAATTAAAATTGTAACTTTGTCAAATGAACAAATTGCACCAAGATTAGTTGAAGTAGCAGGAGCAATCATTAATTCAAACTTTGCAATTAATGCGGGAGTTACTAAAAACGAAATTATTTTGCAGGAAGATAAAAATTCGCCTTATGCAAATGTTGTAACTGTTCTAAAAGGTAATGAAAATGACCCTAGAATACAAAAATTGATGAAAGCGTTGCAAAGTGAAAAAGTAAAAAAATATATTGAAGAAAAATATGAAGGAAGAATTATTCCAGCATTTTAGAATTTATTTTAAAATTTCAGAAAGTTTTTTATTAAATTAAAAAAATGAGCGGTATAATAGTTTTGAGGAAAAACCAGTTAAGAGGGTAAAAAAAGCAGCAAAAATAAAGACTCTGTTCTTATTGAATAAGGGTCTTTATTTATTAATTAATTTGTGAATCATCTTCAAAAAATTGGACAGATATTTTTGTGTACCACCATTTATTTTCAATAAGCTAATTTTGTCAACACATAAAAATACTCCGTATGAAAAGTGTCGTGATTTAAAATTGACTTTACTGTTTCCATATGATAGTATTCATATAGAAGAGATTGCTAATTTGAAGACATAAGTCATTTAGTAAATAATAATATTAAATTCAAGAAAATAAAAAAGTGAGGAAGTGATTTTATGGAGAAAAAAGCGGCTCCCGTAGGAATTGAAAATTTTAAAGAATTGATACAAGACGGATATTATTATATTGACAAAACTTTGTTAATAGATGAAATATTAATAACCAAAGCAAAAGTTACACTTTTTACAAGGCCACGGCGATTTGGAAAAACACTGAATATGTCAATGATAAAATACTTTTTCGATGTAAAAAATAAAGAAGAAAATAGAAAACTTTTTGAAAATTTAAAAATATCTAGCAGTAAATATATGAGTGAACAGGGGAAATATTCTGTTATATTTATTTCACTAAAAGATTTGAAGGGAAATACTTGGGAAAAGTGCTTTGAAAATTTAAAAAAAACAATGTATAAAATTTTTAATGAATACGAATTTGTGCGAGAAAAATTAAATATTGTTGAAAAAAGAGAATTTGATAAAATTTGGGAAATGATAGATAGTGAAGAAAGTTTTAAAACCTCGCTTTTGGATTTATCGAATTATTTGTGTAAATATTACGGAGAAAAAGTAATAATCCTAATAGATGAATATGATGCTGCAATAATAAATGCTTTTGATAAAGGATACTACAATGAAGCAATAAACTTTTTCCAAGTATTTTACAGCTCAGCATTAAAAACAAATGATTCCTTAAAATATGGTATTTTAACTGGAATAACAAGGATTATAAAAGAAGGAATATTTTCAGGATTAAATAATCTTTATGTGAATACAATTCTAAGTAAAAATTACTCAGAGTATTTTGGACTTCTTGAAAGTGAAGTAATTGAAATGCTTGAGTATTTTGATATGAAATACAGAATAGAAGAAGTCAGAGAATGGTATGACGGATACATTTTTGGAAACAAAAAAATTTACAATCCTTGGTCTATTGTGAATTATGCGGGAGAAAAAGAAATAAAAGCGTACTGGGCAAATGTTTCGGGAAATACACTTTTAGAAAATATGCTTTATCACGCTGGAGAAAGTGTTTACAATGATTTAAAAAGGTTTACTGAAGGGGAGAGTATTGAAAAATATATTTCAGATGGGACTACGATAAAAAGCCTTTTAAACAGTGATGATGAAATATGGCAGCTACTTTTATACAGCGGATATTTGACAAAGGATGAAAAGCAAAGAGAGATAGATGTAACTTCAGAATATACGAATATTTACAATTTAAAAATACCAAACAAGGAAATACGAAAGTATTTTGGAAATATGTTTTTAGATAGATTTTTTGGAACAGAAATAAAGACTGATATTTTAACAAAAAGATAGCAAGAAGTCGTAGGCTTTCTATAAGTGGGAGATGAATTGCTTTTTTTGTAAAAAAATTGAAAAAAGGACACACCTATGATACAATTTTTGTATAAAATATTGAAGAGAAGTCATTAAAAATAATATTCAAAATTAAAAGGAGGTGTAATTTTATGAAATATAATTTAGCATTCAAATACAGAATTTATCCAAATAAAGAGCAGGAATTATTGATAAACAAGACTTTTGGATGTGTTCGTTTTGTCTACAATACGCTCTTGTATACTGCTAATAAAATTTATGAAGAAACCGGAAAAAATAAAATAATTACACCTGCCAGTTTGAAAAGTGAAAATCAATTTTTAAAAGAAGTGGACAGTCTGGCACTTTCAAATGCTCAATTGAATGTAAAACGATCGTTTACGAATTTTTTTCAGAAGAGGGCAAAGTTTCTAAGGTTCAAATCTAAAAAGAATAGTGTTAAAAGTTATACGACAAATTGTGTGAATAATTCGATACGAATTGAAGAAAATAAATATTTGATTTTGCCAAAATTGAAAAAAGTAAAATTGAAATATCATAGAGAAATACCAAAGGATTACAAGATAAAGTCGGTAACATTGACAAACAGTAATGGAAATTACTATGTTTCTGTTTTGACGGAATTTGAAAAAGAAATTCAAAAAATACCAAGTAGCGATAAAGTAATTGGGCTTGATTTTTCAATGCCTGAATTATTTGTCAGTTCTGAAAACCAAAGGGCTGATTATCCAAGATATTTTAGGATGCTGGAGAAAAAATTGAAGAAATTACAGAAATCATTGTCAAGAAAAGTGAAATTTTCTAAAAATTGGTATAAGCAAAAAGCGAAAATATCGAAATTACATGAGTATATCAAAAATTGTCGAAGAGATTTTCTACATAAATTATCGAAAAAATTGTCTGAAGCGTATAATGCTGTAGTTGTTGAGGATTTGAATATGAAAGGGATGAGCCAGGCATTAAATTTTGGGAAAAGTATAGGAGATAATGGGTTGGGAATGTTTTTGAAAATGCTTGAGTACAAGTTGATGTTTTTGGGAAAGCAATTTTTGAAGATAGATAAGTGGTTTCCATCGTCGAAAACTTGCAGTAAATGTGGAAATATTAAAGAGGAACTGAAATTATCAGAAAGAAGTTATAAATGTGAATGCTGTGGGATTGAAATTGATAGAGATTACAATGCGGCACTGAATATAAAAAACATTGGGAAATTGATGTTGGAATATTAGAAAAATAAAAAAAGACAGGGTAGGGACTGCCCGAAGAGCTTGGTAAATATATTTGGCTAGCAAAAGCAGATACTTCCCAAGAAGCTCCCGCTTCTAAAAGCGGGAGTAGTTCACATTGTAGTTTAAAATTAAAAGATGAGAGATGTAGTGATTTTGAAAAAAGTCATTTGATATGGAAATAGGTAAATTACAAAAATTAAGACTCTGCTATTGAAGTAGTGTCTTTTTTTTGTAACTAAAAATAAAAAAAATTTTTTCCTAAAATAAATAAAAAACTTTTTTACGCTATACCTATAAATATTGAAATTGCGTTTGTTTTTCCTTTTTAAATAAATAAAAAAATTATTATTTATTTAAATTTTTTTGCTATTTCTTAAAAAAATACTTGTTTTTTTTTTTTTTTTTTGTTATAATGTTAATGGTTCAAGAAATAAAAACAAATAAAATTGAAGAAACTGAAAAATCTATTAACCACTCACTCACTCATTTAAAACTATTCTTGATAGTTTTTTTGGATTTTTTAATTTTAGGAAAGAAGAGGTAAAAGTATGACAAATGATTTGAGAATTCTAAAAAAAGAATTGAAATCTTTTGCAAAAAGAGTTAAAGATTTTAAATACACCGATTCGGCACTTATTACTTTCTTACTTACTGGGCTAATAATGCTTAGCGGTATTTCACTTAATCTTTACTCAGATGAAATCAAGACACAGCAGGAAGCAATAAACACATCAATATTCCAGCTGCAAAAGGACTTTAAGCGTGCAAGGCAGGAAAACAATAAACTTTTGAGAAATACGAATTTAGAATTGATTCAGTTAATGGAACAGGGGGATCATGTAGTAAAATCACCTTGGGGCAGTTTTCAGTTTGGTTCAAACTATGTGTATAACGACTGGAAAGGGACTTACAAAGGTCGTGGAGATAAAAAAGAAGCTGTAAAATATGCAAGAGAAAATGACAAGTTTGGGACTTATGCGGGAGCAAAGCAGGGGACTACTGAGTTGAAAAGGGTTATTGAACCGATTTCAGCTGTGCCTGTGGATGCAGCGGTTAGACCAAAAACTGTAACTATAGATGCTATAGCTGGTGCTTCAGCTCCAGTTATAAAAACACCAACTTTGAATGTTAATGTGTCAAGTGTGACACCATCGACTGCATCGGTTCCATCTATAACACCGCCGAAGGTTAATATTCCTGGTGTTAATATGAATTCTGTTAGTGGATTTACATTATTTTTTCCTAGTTCAGGATATTTTTTACCTAACAAACCTACAAATGTTGATGGCACATATGATATAACACCTAGTGATTTGCCAGGTTTTTCAGGTATGATTCCTGCTGGTGGTCAAAATGATTATATAGGATATCATTATTTTGCTGCTGGTGGTGGTATAACCACAGCAACTCCTGTAACAGCAACTATGAGGGGACATGGAGTAGCAAATAATATTAGAGATGCTACTACTTATTATGGTGGTGGAAGTCGATATGCATTTGTTGATGATGTGAGAAATTATACTGGTGGTGGCCCTAGTATAACACCTAATTCTCAAGTAAAATTCACTTTGCGAAATGAAGCTAATATTGAGTTAAGAGGACCTGCAATAGCTGCCATATTAAATGAAGAAACAGATTGGACAGACGGTAAAACAACTACTAATATTACAAATATGGGAAGTATTAATGATGAAAATGAAAATATAACTGGTTCATATAGTGGAACATTATTAGAAAAGGCATCTGGAGGAACTTATACTAAGACGATTACAGCAAACTCTAAAAATAAGATTGGTTATAAAGTGGGTATGACACAGACTGTTGAAGAAACTATTGATCATACAAGTGGTACTAACTATGAATTTTATAATGGTGATGGTATAGCAAGTGCTTCTTTTAAGGGCTTTGCTACTTTTGACTCAACATTGGAAACTGCTATTAGAAATAATCCGACTCTTACTTCACTTGGTACAACAGGAACGAAGACAAAAATTGATGGAACAAGCAATAAATTTTCACAAGATGGGGTAATACATTTTAATGGAGATTATTCGACAGGAATACAAGTTGCTTCTGAAAATAGACCGGTTATTAGTGGGGCGTGGCCTTCGGGGACTCCTAGTACTTGGAGTGATACTAATTCACGTTCATTAGTTAGAGCTACCAATAAATCAAATGGCTATATTCAAATGGATGGTTCACATTCTTACGGGATGAAATTATCAGGGACGGCTCTGTTTGTTGATGATAAAGATTATATTCAAAAGTTAGCAGAAACTGATATAAAGAAGATATCTTCTCATATGGTAAATGAAGGTTTAATTTTAATTTCAGGTTCGTATGACACAGCAATAAATAAAGAGGGTTCGTCTGCCGGTATTGCAAAATTAAAAGAAGCAAAATGGTCTTCGTTAAAAACAATATTCAATAATGGTAAAATTTATGTAGGAGGTTATAATAATTCAGGAATTTTATTGGAATCAATTTATGATGATACTGTAACAAATAATGGAAATATTACTATTGATAAAGCATATAATTTGTTCAATAATCCTGATAATTCAGTTAATTTTTCTAATGCCGTTGCTGAAAGTAATGCTGGAATAAGAGTTCAGAGTTATTATGATACAACACCACCAATGGGTAATGCAGAAGGGAGTCCTGAAGGGATAAATAATGGGACAATAAATGTTAATAATGGAGAAGGAAATGTTGGTATATATGTTCTGGACGTCGATAGTAATGGTGGTACTATTCCTTCAGCTAGTGGAAAAAATATTTTAGGTAATAATACTGGTACTATTAATATTAATGGTGGAAAAAACGTTGGTATGATGGCACAAGATAAGTCTGGAGCAGCTAATTTCAAAACTATTATTAGAAATAGTGGAACTATAAATGTTGGTGGTAAAGGTTCAATAGGTATGTATACAAATGACAAAGCTTCTTTTGCTGAACAAAATGGCGGAACTATTGCTGCCTCTTCAAACAATGTAGGAGTTGTAAATAACGGAACCTTTGATTTCAAAGGTGGAACAATAAAAGCAACTGGAGTAAATTCAGTGGGAGTCTATTCTAAAAATGGTACAAACTCAACTACCACTATAGGTACTGGTACTCCAAATTCAGCAACATTAAATGTTTCTGATGGTGGAGTAGGACTTTATGCAGACGATGGTTCCACACAAACTTTAAAAGGATTGAATGCCGATGTTTCAGGAACTGATAAGGCTGGATCAATTTTATTTTATAACATTAAGTCACAATCAGCAACAAGTGGTGGAAAATTTGATGTAGCAAATGCAAATGCTGGTAATGCAACAATAGGTAAATATTCATTTGCTTTTTATACTAACGATAATTTATTTTCAGGTGGAACTACATTTGCTCAATTTTTAAATGATTGGATTGGTGCATCAGGACCAGGAGTGAAATTAACAATGAAGCCTGGTTCAAGTTTATTGTTAGATGATGTAAGTGATGCTGGAAATAAAAATGTATTATTCAGTAATATAACACCTATAACAGGACCAACTTTACAAAATAAAAGTAGTAAAATAGTAGCGACACTTACTGGAGATTATCAATATTTAACAGTAAAAGGGGCAGATGTAAAAATAGACGAAACAAATTATGATTTGTCAGACGTAAATAATAAGTTAAATAAAGTTTCAATATATGACTCAAATATAACTGTAAATAATGGAACAACTGTTCATGATGGGGCTTCTCCTAATGTAGCGGCATCAACTAATTTAGTCAGTCAAGGGTATATTCTTGGAGTAAATAACGGAAGAACCTTGACTAACAAAGGAACAATTACAATGAATTCTACAACGCCGGCATTAAAAACATTGGTTGCAATAGGAACTGATGACAAGACACATACAGTAGCTTCAAAAGCTGTAAATGATGGAACTATCACAAGTAAAATCAATGATGGAATTGGAATTTATGTTGGAGACGGTGCAGAAGGTACTAATAATAGTGGTAAATCTATAACAATGGACGGAATAAAAGCGTTTGGCATAGTCGGTTCAGAAGCTAATACAGAAAATAAAGGTGACATTACAATTAATGGAGTATCGTCAATAGGAATGTATTCTGTTGAAGATCCTTTGGCAGTTTTAGATAAAAAAGCAAAAAATAGTGGAAATATAACGACAACTGGAGACAATAACATTGCAATGGTTGGAGATAATTCCGATATATTAAATGACACAACTGGAAAAATTAATTTAAATAATTCTAATAACAATGTTGGAATGTATACAAGTGCTAAAGGAACAATTACAAATAATGGAACTATTAAAGGAATAGATAAAACAATAGGAATTTATGGAAAAGATAAAATTGAATTGGGAAGCAGCTCAAGTATAACAGTTGGAGATTCAGGAGTTGCCTTATATTCAAGTACAGGAGATGTTAAAGTTAATCCTGGCGCTAAGATTGAATTGATAAAAGGTGGAAGCGGGTCAACACCAGCTGACAATGCAACAGGAGTATTTGTAGATAATTCTCGTGGTACAGCTTCAACTGTAAATATAGATGTGCATGATTTAGTTCAAAGTAATCTTGGTAAAAACTCTTATGGATATTTCTTTAAAGATGTGAATACTTTAAATTATACAAATTCAAATGGAAGCAATCCAATTACATTAGATGACGGTTCTATTTTCATTTATTCTGATGCAACAAATGGAAATGTACATAATGCACAGGATTTAACTTCTGTAGGTAATGGAGTAATTGGTCTATACCAAACTGGCGGAACAATTACAAATACTGGAAAACTTGAATTTAATACAGGAACTAAAAATACCGCAGTATATACTGTAAATGGAGTGGCTACAAACCAAGCAGCTGGATCAATTGAGGTAGGTGCTTCCAATTTTGGTATGGTAACAACAGGTGGATTTTTAACAAATGATGGAAAAATTAACATAACAGCAAATAAAGGTACTGGTATGTATTCATCTAGTTTAAATGCAATAACAAATAATGGTATAGTAACAACAGCAACAGGTGTAACTGATGCAGTTGGTATTTACGGTAAAACTGTAAATAATACATCAAGCGGTAAAATTACTGTTGGAGATGCCAATGTAGGTATTTATTCCAACGATGGAGATATAACAAATGATGGAACTATTTCAGTTGGGAATAATAAAGCAATTGGTATCTATACGGTTGGTTCTAATCAAAACATCAATACAAATGCAGGTTCCACACTTAGCATAGGAGATGACTCATTTGGATTTGTGGACGCAGGAAAAGGGAACACGATAACATCATACGCAAATCCAGTAACTCTTGGAAGCGATGCAATCTATGCTTACCAGAATGACAATACAGGAAAGATAGTAAACTACACTCCATTGGCATCATCAGGGGACAGAAACTACGGACTTTATGGAAACGGGACTACTGAAAACTACGGAACAATAGACTTCTCAAATGGAAACGGTAACGTAGGAATTTATTCAACAAACGGCGGAGTAGCGACAAACTTTGGAACAATAAAAGTGGGACCTTCAAACACAAGTGCAAAAGAATATGGTGTAGGCATGGCAACAGGATACTATGATGAGGCAACAAATAAAACTTCAAATGAAGGAACAATCATAAACAGAGGGACAATAGAAGTAAGCAAGGCGAACACAATGGGAATGTATGCAGTGGGGCCTGGCTCAAAAGCGATAAACTACGGAACTATAAACCTATCGGGAAGAGATACGATAGGAATGTATCTTGACAGGGGTGCACATGGTGAAAACTGGGGGACAATCCAGACAACTGTATCAGGACTTAGAGGAGTAAAAGGAATTTATCTTTCAAACGGAAGCTACATAAAGAACTACGGGACAATAAACATAGCGGCTTCAGATATTAAGAGTGCAGGGATCTGGGCAGATACTCAGTCGTTCCCGAACGCTGAAGAAAATTCAAGCGGAAGAAACCCGATAACAGGGGCAAGCCAGACAGGAACTTCGACACCGCTAATAAAAGTGGTGACAGCGGATGACATGAAGGAAATGGGAGGAGTGACAATAAAAGTTCCGCCAAGAATGACGCCTGTGACAGTGACAGATGCGCAAGGGAATGTGATACCGATAGTAAAAGTTGACACAGACACTCCAGCACCGAATCCGGTGTCAGTAACGGTGACATCGCCATCAGGGATAACAACATTGAATCTGGCGGTAAACAATATGCAGAACTTCCCGTCAGCTTCGGAAGCGACAAGCATCGGAATGTATGTGGACACGTCAGGGGTAAACTACACAAATCCGATACAGGGGCTTAACAACTTAGTCGGGCTTGAGGATATAAGCCTGTACTTTGGACCGGAAGCTTCGAGATACACAACGTCTAAAGCCATAGAAATAGGGGACAACATTTTGAAGCCCTACAATGATGCGCTAAGAGGGCTTGTCACAGCAGGAACGACATTGTATGTAACTTCGCCGAGCCTTACTTGGATGGCGCAGCCTACGAAAGATCCGTCGACAGGACTTCTGGACAAGGTGTACCTGGTAAAAGTTCCTTATACAGCGTTTGCAAAAGACGGGGATGACCAGACATACAACTTCCTGGCAGGGCTTGAAAAGAGATACGGAGTCGAAGGACTGGGGACACAGGAGAAACTGATATTCGACAAGATAAGCAGCCTAACTGGCGGAGAAGGTCACATACTGGCACAAGCGATTGACGAGATGAAGGGTCACCAGTATTCAAATATCCAGCAGAGAACAAAGGAAACAGGGGATATTTTGAACAACGAGTTCAGCTACCTGCAGAATGAATGGGAAAACCCTACGAAAGACAGCAGCAAGATAAAAGCATTTGGTCAGAGAGGGGAATACAAGACAGACACAGCTGGAGTGGTAGACTACGCAAGCAACGCCTACGGGGTGGCCTATGTTCACGAGAAGGAAGGCGTGACGCTTGGAAACAAGACAGGATGGTATGCAGGAGCGGTAACAAACCACTTTAAATTCAAAGATTTGGGAAGATCAAGGGAAGACCAGACAATGATGAAAGCTGGAATCTTTAAGACAGTGTCGCCAGCAAAAGACCACAATGGCTCACTGCAATGGACAATATCAGGGGAAGCGTTTGCAGGAGCGAACCATATGAAGCGAAGATACTGGGTTGTAGACGACACATTTGAAGCGAAATCAGATTACGCGACATATGGAGTGGCGCTAAGAAATGAACTTGGAAAGGACATCAGAACGAGCGAGAGAACAAGCATAAGACCATACGGGGCGCTAAACTTGGAATATGGAAGATACACAGGAATAAAGGAAGATGGGCCGATGGCGCTTGAAGTGAGAGGAAACGACTACATTTCAGTGCAGCCGGAAGCGGGAGTTTCATTCAACTACAGACAGCCTGTGGGATTAAAGAGCAGCCTGAAAGCAAGCTTGGCAGCCGCCTATACAAATGAGCTTGGGGAAGTGAATGATGTCAAGAACAAAGCCAAATTGAGAGGGGCGGATGCGCCGCACTATGAACTTCGCGGAGATAAGGAAAATCGGAAAGGAAGCGGAAAGTTTGACTTGAATTTAGGATTTGAGAACACAAGATTTGGAGTGACAGTAAACGCCGGATACGATACAAAGGGAGAAAATGTAAGAGGAGGTATCGGATTCAGAGCGATTTACTAAGCTGAAGAGGATTTGCTGAAAATGGTTTAAATTATTTGTCATAATATGAAACAAAAGAATAACTCCTTTAAATTTAAAAATTTATGGGAGTTATTTTTTTTGATTTTATTGAAAAAAAATGATATAATTTAAAAAGTAATTTATAAAAAATGAAAATATATAAATCAAAAAAAAGATAATCGAGTGAAAGGAATAAAAAATGAAAAAAATATTTATAATTTGGGCAATTTTAATAGCCGCAAATAGTGTTTTTGCGGAAGAAAATACGAATGTAGAAAATGAAAAAAAAGTAAATGAAGTAACAAAAAAAACAAATACAAAAAAAATAGAATTTTGGGATTTTTATGAGCAGCAGCAGACAAAATTTTTAAAGCCTAATGATCAGAAACTGTTTAATGATTTAGATAAAAGTGTGAGACCGCAAGATGATTTTTACAAATATGTAAACAATAAATGGGATAAAAGTACAGTGATTCCAAGAGCAAAATCGTCTTGGGGATCATTTGTCGAAGTTACGGAAAAAAATCATGATTTTTTGAAAAATTTGATAAAGGAACTGGAAGAAAAAAATGTAAGCGGAAATACAAATGAACAGAAAATTTTAACTTTATACAAAAGTTTTTCCGATATGAAAAAAAGAAATGAACTTGGAATTTCGCCGATTAAAAACAGTTTGGATAAAATTAATGCGATTAAAGATATAAAAGATTTGCAAAAATATAATATTGAAAATACAAGACAGGGGGAAAACGAATTTTATGGCTGGGGAATTGGAACGGATTTTAATAATGCTAAAAATTATGCCGTATTTTTAGGAAGTGCAAGTTTAGGGCTATCTGTAGATTATTATCAAAAGGATACCGCTGAAAATAGAAAAATTTTGGCAGAATATACAAACTATGTCAGCGATATATTGAAATTTGCCGGAGAAAAAGATACATTGCAAAAAGCGCAAAAGATTGTACAATTTGAAAAAGATATGGCAAATACGATGTTAAAGGTGGAAGATTACCACGATGTGAAAAAGTACAACAATCCAAAAAGTGTAAAAGACTTGGCAAATATTACAAAAAATATAAATTTAGCTGACTACTTGCAAAAAGTTGGAGTAAATACAGATAAAGTCATCATTACTGAGCTAAATTACTTTAAAAATCTGGATAGATTCTTGCGGGATGAAAATATAGATTTAATCAAGGACTATATGAAATTTCAATTAGTTGACGGCTCATCTTCATACCTTACAGATGAACTTGGAAAAAGAAGTTTTGAGTTTTATGGAAAGTATTTAAATGGTCAGAAAGAAAGAGAAACTCTTGAAAAAAGGGCATTGTATTTTACAAACGGCTCACTTGGAGAGATGGTGGGACAAATTTATGTCAAAAGAAATTTTTCGCCTGAAGCTAAAAGAGATACAAAAGAAATGGTTGAATATATAAGAAAAGCGCTAAAAAATAGAATTACAAAACTTACTTGGATGAGTGAAACGACTAAGAAAAAAGCACTGGAAAAATTGGCAAAAATAAATGTTAAAATAGGTTATCCAGATAAATGGAAAGACTACAGCACATTGGTTTTCACAAATGACGATACACTTTATGACTTAGTTGAAAAAATGAACGACTGGAGCTATAAAGAAGCTCTAAAAAAAGTTGGAAAACCTGTAGATAAAACTGAGTGGGGAATGTCTGCGAATACAGTAAATGCCTATTATTCGCCAACTGGAAATGAAATAGTATTTCCGGCAGGAATACTTCAGCCTCCATTTTATGATGTCAAAAACTCTGAAGCCGCTGCAAATTTTGGAGCAATTGGAACTGTGATTGCACATGAAATAACGCACGGATTTGATGTGTCGGGAGCTTCATATGACGGGGACGGAAACGTGAGAAATTGGTGGACTGCTGAAGATAAAGCAAAATTTGATGCTGTTTCAAAAAAATTGGCAAACGAATTTTCAAGTTACACAGTAATAGATGATACAAAGGTAAACGGTGAATTTACATTGACTGAAAATATTGCCGATTTAGGCGGGGTAAATATCGCTTATGATGCATTGCAGCTTTATTTAAAAGATCATCCAGATGCGACAAAAGCTTATGATGACACAATAAGTAAATTATTCTTCTTAAGTTATGCGAGAATGTGGCGTCAAAAATCAACGCCTGAATATTTGAAAAATATGACAAAATCAGATTCTCATTCGCCAAACTTTTTAAGAGTAAACGCAATTTTGAAAAATGTCGATGCCTTTGAGAAAACATTTGAAGTAAAAGAAGGAGATAAGATGTATAAAGCTCCTGCTGATAGAATTAAGATTTGGTAAAAAAATTAAGACTGCTCAATTAAATAGAAAGAGTTAGAAAGAATTGAAATAAATGAAATAAAAATAAAAAGTAATATTTATTATAATTCAAATAAATTTTAAGAAAGGAGAGTATGATAATATTAAAATTTTTAAATTTTATCATACAGGAACATAGATTTGAGTAATAATTTAGAGAATTTAAAGAAGGAATTAAAATCTTTTGCTAAACAGGTACTTATAATTTAAATAGCGGTACCGTTGCAAATCAACATATTACTAGAAGTTCAGGAGAAAGTGGAGATGATTATGTAGTAGCTTTTATTAGTGATACAAGAGATCACGATACTAGTATTACTGGAAAATATGAGCTTCACAATAACATAACAAGTCCTAGTGATTCTATTAGTGGTGGAGGTACCATAGCAATGGTACAAAACTATTTTATAGCTTAAATCCAGCTGGAGTTGGTGGAAAGCCGTTATGGGGATGGAGCGATGGAACTGGAGTTGAACAGCATAGAACGGCTACTATCAATGCTGATGTAAATTTACATGGAGCAAGCAGTGACGGTATCAGTACATTAGCCGGATTGGAACTGCAACTTTATAATATTGATAAAGAATCAACTATAAATGCTGATACAAGTGAATGGAAAATTGCAAGTTCTAATTCTACATTACTAAATAAAGGAAATTTAAATTTAGTCGATGGTTATAACTTAGTTGGAATGATGATAGATATAGAGCGTTCCAATGATACTGATAAAGTGCAAGATAAAGTTATAAATGACGGGGTTATTAATATAAATTCCCAAAAAAGTGTAGGAATAGATTTTGGTAAATATATGAACGGACTACTTAAAGTTGATGTTGAACTTGGAACTATCAATGTCAATGGAAGTAATAACTATGGATTTAGAATGAGCAATATTTTTGATGGGACTACGGATTATTATAAAGATGAAGATGGTTCATCTCCAACAAACGGTGTTGTTCATATGACTTTTAAAGGTGATGATTACTATAACGAAGCAACTGTTGACGGTAAAGGAAAAACTATTACTGTAGCAGGAAACAATAATGTCGGAGTGTCAATTAGTAAAGGAATGTCAGCTACTGGAAGCAGTATTAATAATCATGGGAATAATGCCAATAAGAATGGGAATACGTCTGCAGTTGTAGCAAATGGCTCTTCACAAAAATATGGAACTACAAACTCAATTGCAAATGTGAAAAATTTAAATATACTTGTAACTGGAAGTGAAAATGTAGGATTTCTAAGAAATGAAAATTCCAGTAGTAATAATATAAATGATATTGAATTAAATGACAACACTGTTCAAAGTTTAACATTCGGAGATAATACCGCTAATGGTGGAAGTAAAGCTACGAAAAGTACTTTGGTCAGAAGTGATAAATATGGAATTTCGATTAATAGAGATTTGAGTGTAACTTCTGGAGGAGTTAAAAATAGTTTTGCGCAGGCTTCTAAAGGTGGATACGTCAAGCTTAATTCTGGAAAAACTTTGACTAGTACATTAGACGAATTTACAGGGATGCTTGCTACTGGTAAAGATTCCGCTAACAATCCTTCTGAAGTAACAAATGAAGGAACTATTAATTTATCTGGAAATAATGTGAGTGATATTGGACTTGCGGCAGTAGACAGTGCTATTGCTGAAAATAAAGGTAAAATAATAATTTCTAGTACTGGAAGTAACAATGCCGGAATTTATGTGGGCGGCGGCGCAACTCCTGCAACTGCAAATATAGGTGTAAATAGTGAAATTACTGTATCTGGGACTAATTCTACAGGTATTTACAATCAGGGAACTGTTAATATAAATGATAACAATAAAATTACTGGAATTGGAGGGACTACTGGTATATATAGTGATGGTGGGACTATAAATAATAGTTTGAGTAAAGTTGCAACTATTAATATAAATGATACTACAAAAACTGCCAGTGGTGTTTATATTAAAAACGGAGCTCAAGTTAATCTGACAAATGCTGCGATTAACGTACAAAGTGGTTCTGCGGGAGTTACTTCAGAAGACACTAAAGGAGCTGCAACTCCTTCAAATTTAAATTTAACAGGAGCTACTCTTACTTATAATGGGGAAGGATATGCTGTTTATTCCAATAATGGGAAAATTAACTTAACTAATGCGACTATTAATTTAGATGGAAAGGCTACTGGATTTTCTAGGGAAAATGCAAGTGATTTGATATTTAGCAACACAAAATTTATTGCACTTTCAGATGATGTTACTGTTAGTAATTTAAAAAATATTACACCAGCTCTTAATCAAAATAATTTGAATAATGAAATTAATGGTGCTTTGGGATTAGGACTTAGTGTTAGTGGTGCGCCTGGAATTAATAATTATAAACTTGCTAATATTGACGGAGCAACTCTGAATATTAATAGTAATATTGATAAAAATGCTGTAGCAAACGGAACAGGTGATATTAATGCAAGTACTTATGTCAGAAATACAACATTTCAAAGAACTAATATTATATTAAATTCAGGTTACAATGTAAGTTCATTACTGAATAGTGCAGAATTAGCAAATATTAAGAAAGGTGCTGTTGTAGGTCTAGATATTAGTTCCAGCAGAAGTGCAGCAAGTAGTGGAGAAACTGGAATCACAATGCAATCAGGTTCATACATTAAAGCTGACAGAACTGATGGTGGCAGTGGTGCAGTTGGACTTTATGTGAACTATGGACAAGTTCAAGTTGATAACGGTTCTACAATCAATGTTGAAAAAGAAGCAACAAATGTGGCAACTTCAACTTCATCGAATTTTAATACAGGAATTTTTACAAAAGATGCGGGAACCAGTATAGAAAATAACGGAAGTATAATCACAGGAGATAACTCTTACGGAATTTACGGAGTTGGAGATATTACAACGGGCTCAAATTCATTAACCAAAGTAGGAAATAATGGAGTGGCAATATTTTCGACAAGTTCACTATTAAATTTAAATGGAACCGTAACAGTTGGACAAAATGAGGCGGTGGGATTATTTACAACAGGAACTAATCCTGTAACAATTAATGGAAATATTCAAAATTTTAATATTGGAGACGGTTCTTATGGGTATGTCTTAATGGGAAGTGGCGGAACAACACTATTGAGTAATACACCAAATGTAACAGTAGGAAATGATACAGTATTTATTTATTCTGCCGATAAATTTGGAACAATTACAAATAATACTGCACTCTCTTCTACTGGAAGTAATAACTACGGTATTTATTCGGCACAAGATGTTATAAATAACGCAAATATTAATTATTCCAGTGGAGTTGGAAATGTGGCAATTTACAGTACCAATGGAACAATTACAAATAATGCAATAATTGATGTAAGCGCTTCTGACACGATTACCGATCCAGACAATAAAAAATATGGAATTGGTATGGCTACAGGATATTATAACGAAAATACAAGAAGTGTTACAAATCAAGGTACAATTATAAATAATGGAACAATAAATGTTACAAAAGATGGAAGTATTGGAATGTATGCAGTTGGAAGCGGTTCAATTGCCATAAACAGTGCAACAGGTGTAATTAACCTAGATGGAAATAACACAACTGGAATGTACATAGATAAAAATGCAGTTGGTATAAATTATGGAACTATTCAAACTGTTGCAAATTCAAGTGGAACTGGAATAATAGGAGTAGTTGTTGCAAATGGTGGAATAATAAAAAACTACGGACAAATTATTATTTCAGGGAATGGAAATGTTGGGATTTACAAACAAAATGCAAATCCGTCAAGTGTCATGGAAGGTGAAACTGATCCAGTGACTGGAGCAAGAGGAACAATAACTGCGACAAATGGAGCTAAAAAAACTGGAACGCCTAACACGGATACAAGTAAAAGAATAAAAGGCTTGGAGATTCAAGCAAGGGGACTTAGTCCAGTAGTTATAAAAAGAAATAATATTGTTGTAACGCCAGATACTGTAGATACAGTGGCTGCAACGCCACAGCCAAATTATGTAACTGTGAACTCTAAATTAGTAAATTTAGGAGAAATTCCAAATACTGCAAGAAGTGGAAATGGGAATAAAAATTTGGGAACAATCACATCTATTGGAATGTATGTTGATACTTCAGGAGTGAATTATACAAATCCAATAAAGGGAATACAATATTTAAAAGGCTTGGAAAAAATTGATCTGATTTTTGGGAGTGAAGCAGCCAGCTATACAAACGCAAAAGATATAAAAGTGGCAAATAACATTTTGGAACCATATAATAAAGCAATATTGGAAGCAGTAAATCTGGGAGTAGATGCAGAATGGATATTAAATTCTGGAAATTTAAACTGGATAGCTACGGCTACACAAAAATCTGACAGTACATTGAGTGCAGTTTATTTATCAAAAATACCATATACTTCTTATGCTTTGGACGGTGATACTGATAATTATAATTTTTTAGATGGTTTAGAACAGAGATATGGAGTTGATTGGTATGGAGATAGAGGTTCAAGAGAAAAAATATTATTTAATAAATTAAATGATTTAGGAAAATCTGAAACTAAAATATTCACACAAGCTGTTGATGAAATGAAAGGTCATGAGTATTCAAATACCCAACATAGAATAAAAGAAACAACAGATATATTGTCAAAAGAATTTGAATATTTAAGAAAAGATTGGAGAAATCCATCTAAACAAAATAATAAAATCAAAGTATTCGGTCAAAAAAATGAATATGAGACAGATACTGCTGGAATAATTGATTATACAAGCAATGCTTATGGAGTAGCCTATGTTCACGAAGATGAAACGGTTAAAATGGGAGATTCGCAAGGATGGTATGCAGGAGCTGTTAAAAATCATTTTAAGTTTGAAGATTTGGGTGGTTCAAGAGAAAATCAAACTATGATAAAAGCGGGATTATTTAAAACAATGTCGCCTGCAAATGACCACAATGGCTCACTTAGATGGACCGTTGCAGCAGATATGTTTGGTGGAATTGACGAAATGAAACGTCGATATTGGATAGTTGATGATATATTCAATGCTAGATCTGATTATTATTCTTATGGAACTTCTTTAAAAACAGAATTAGAATATGATATAAGACTTAGTGAGAGAGCTCATTTGAGACCTTATGGAGCCTTGAAAATGGAATATGGGAAATTTACGAATATAAAAGAAGATGATGGAGAAATTAGATTAAAAATAGATTCAAATGATTATTTTTCAGTAAAACCAGAAATTGGAGCAGAATTTAAATATATTCAACCATTAGCATTAAGGACACAACTCTCTGTGGGATTATCAGCCGCTTTCGAAAATGAGCTAGGAAGATTAGATGATGTAAATAATAAGGCAAAAGTAAGATATACAGCAGCAGATTGGTATAATTTAAGAAATGAAAAAGAAAATAAACATGGTAATGGAAAATTTGACTTGAATATCGGATTAGACAATACAAGATTTGGAATGACGTTAAATGCTGGATATGATACCAATGGAAAAAATATAAGAAGTGGAATAGGATTTAGAGCAATTTATTAGAAAATTAATTCAAAAAAATCATCATTTTTAAAACAACTTTTTATAAAAAATTTTTTGTTGAAAAAATACAAAAAGTATGATATAATAAACATAAGAAAATAGATTTTTAAGAGAGTGGGTTATTCCCACTCTTTAGTTTTAGATACAGAGGTGGCTTATGGAAAAAATTTTGAATGAATTTGAAAAGAAAATCGAATTACATTTGAAAGAAATGAATTTAGAACTGGCTGATGTTGAATATGTACGAGATGGCGGTTATAATTATTTGAGAGTTTATGTGGAAAAGGAAGAAGGGGTGACGACATTAGATGACTGTATTGACTTTAGCAGAAAAATTGATGGAATTGCCGACGAGCTTATAGATGAGAAGTTTTTTCTGGAAGTTTCAACTCCGGGGATTGAACGTAAACTGAAAAAAGAAAAAGATTTTGTGCGATTTACTGGAGAAAAGATTAATGTTCACACAAAAAGCAATATTGAAGGAACTAAGAAATTTATTGGAAAATTAGAAAAATTTGAAAATAGTACAATTTTTATTTCTGATGTGAAGTTGAAAAAAGTAGTTCAAATTCCGCTGGAAAAATTGAAAAAGGCGAATTTGGTGTATGAAATACCCAACGGAATATTAGATAGCGAGGAGGATTAGAGAGTGAAAGGGAAAGACCAAAAAATATTTTTGGAAGCGCTTGATGAATTAGAGAAAGAAAAAGGGATTTTGAAGGAGGAGCTGCTTGAAACGATAGAAACAGCACTTCTTGCAGCATATAAAAAAAATTATGGGGAAAGGGATAACGTTAAAGTTATAATAAATAGAAATAGTGGAGATGTGAAGGTATTTTCACAAAAAAAAGTTGTAGAAGTTGTGGAAAATCCAGATGATGAAATAAGTTTAGAAGATGCAGTTTCGTTGAAAAAGAGATCAAAATTGGGCGATATTTTGGATTTGGAAATCAATGCGGAAAATTTTAAAAGAAATGCTATTCAAAATGCAAAGCAAATTGTTGTGCAAAAAGTTAGAGAATGCGAAAAAAGAAATATTTTTAACAAATTTAAAGAAATCGAAAACACAATTGTTTCAGCAAATGTCAGAAAAACCGATGAGAAAGGCAACTTATATGTCGATATTAATGGACTTGAAGCGATTATTCCCGCAAAGGAGCTCTCAAGTGTGGATTCTTTTAAGCAAGGGGATAGAATAAAAGTTTTTATCGGGGAAGTTGAAGAAAATACGAAATTTACAAAGACATTTATTTCAAGAAAATCAGAAGAGCTTTTAAGAGGACTGTTAAAACTTGAAATTCCTGAAATTGAAGAAGGGATTATTGAAATAAAAAATATCGCCAGAGAAGCTGGAAGCCGTGCTAAGGTCGCAGTTTATTCAAATGATGAAAATCTTGATGTAAAGGGAGCTTGTATCGGGAAAAATGGTCTTAGAATTCAAAGTGTCATTGATGAACTGGGCGGAGAAAAGATAGATGTTGTACTTTGGGACGAAGATATTAAAGAATTTGTAAAAAATTCGCTAAATCCAGCGCAAGTTTTATCAGTGGAAATTATTGAAGAGGATGGAGAAAATGAAAAAATTAGTGAAAGCGAAGGCGAAAAAACTGATAAAGAGCTTGAAAAAACAAAAATTGCAAGAGTATTTGTTAAAGATGGCCAGCTTTCTCTTGCAATTGGGAAAAAAGGTCAAAATTCAAGACTTGCTGCTAGACTTTGTGGAATAAAAATTGACATTAATACTGTGGAAGATAGTGAAATATAAGAATAAATTTAAAAATTTAAAGGGAAAAATGAATTATGCCAACTAGAATGTGTGTCTGCTGTCGAAGAAAAGGTGAAAAGTCTTCTTTTTTCAGAATGGCACAAAGAGATAAAAAATATGTTTTTGACAAAGAAATGAAAATTCAAGCTCGCGGATTTTATGTCTGCAAAATGAAAGAATGTATTGAGAGATTGTCAAAAAATAAAAAATATGATATTGAGATTCAATGTTTGATAAAAATGTTGGAAAATATAAAGAAAAATGATATAATTGATATTTTAAAACCGATGAAAAATTCAGATTTTTTTGTCTTTGGAATTGAAGAAAATATTTATTATATAAAAAAGGAAAAAGTAAAATTAGTTGTAATTCCTCGTGATATAAATAAAAAATATATCGAAGAGTTTTTACATTTACAAAAAAAATATTCTATAAATATTATTTTTATCGAAAAAAAAGAAAAATTTATTAAACTTTTTATGCGAGATGTGAATGTCATTGGAATTTTTGATAAAAAAGTAATAAAGGGAATATTAAAAAAAATATAAAAATACACTGAAGAAAGTGGAGGTGATCTTGGATGAAAAAAGTACATGAATTGGCAAAAGAGATGGGCTACATAGGAACTGCAAAATTTATTGAAGATATTGCTAGATTGGGAGTAAATAAAAAACATCATATGAATGTTTTGACGTCTGAAGAAGAAGAACTCATAAAGAAAAATTTTTCAAAAGAAAAAAAAGAAGTTGAATCTATAAAAGAAAAAAATTTGAAAAAGAAGGAAACTGCGCAGAAAAACGAGCAAAATCTTAAAGAAAATCAAAAGAAAATGGAGATGAAAGTTAATTTGAGCAATCAAAATATAAATAAAAATTTGAATAAACAAAGTAGAGAAAATAATAAAGATAGTAGAAATTCTGGAAATAGAGATAATAGAGAAAATAGAAACTTTAAAGATAACGACAAAAATTCTGACAGTAAAAATTTTAGAAAAGATAGACCGTTTAATAGAGACAATAGAGACAACAATAGAAATTTTGGAAATAAAGATAACAGAAATTTTAGAGACAATGACAGAAATTCTGAAAATAAAAACTTTAGAAAAGATAGACCGTTTAATAGAGACAATAGAGACAACAATAGAAATTTTGGAAATAAAGATAACAGAAATTTTAGAGACAATGACAGAAATTCTGAAAATAAAAACTTTAGAAAAGATAGACCGTTTAATAAAGATAATAGAGACAACAGGGAAAATAGAAACTTTGGAAATAAAGATAACAGAAATTTTAGAGACAATGACAGAAATTCTGAAAATAAAAACTTTAAAAAAGATAGACCGTTTAATAAAGATAATAGAGACAACAGGGAAAATAGAAACTTTGGTGCAAAAAAAGAGATTCAGACTGACATCATAGCTACGCCTGTCGCTGAAAAAGGAAAAAATAGCGGAAAAGGTAAAGGAAAATTTGAAAAGAAAAAATATGAAAAAAATAGAAGAGACAGAGAAGAAAAAGAACTTCGTTCAGATTTTAGAAGGGATGACAGAAAGAAAAAGAAAAATAAAAAACAGGAAAAAGCTGTAAAAGACGAAATTGTGAGAATTGAAGGAGAATCTATCGGAATGATAACTATTGGAGAAGAAATAGTTATTAAAGATTTGGCTGAAAAATTAGGAATTAATATTTCAGACATAATTAAAAAATTCTTTATGGAAGGTAAAATGCTTACTGCAAATGCAATTTTAACTTTTGAAGAAGCTGAAGAAGTGGCGCTTGACTATGATGTAATTGTGGAAAAAGAAGAAATTGAAGAAATTAGTTACGGTGAAAAATATCACTTGGAAACTGAGGACAGTGAAAAAGACTTGGTTACAAGAGCGCCTGTAATTACTATAATGGGGCATGTTGACCATGGGAAAACTTCACTGCTTGACGCACTTAGACATACAAATGTAATTGAAGGAGAAGCTGGAGGAATCACTCAAAAAATTGGTGCTTATCAGGTGAACTGGAAAGGTCAGAAAATAACATTTATTGATACTCCTGGACACGAAGCGTTTACTGAAATGAGAGCTCGTGGAGCAAATATTACAGATATTTCGATTTTGATTGTAGCGGCAGACGATGGGGTTAAACCTCAAACTGTGGAAGCAATTTCCCACGCCAAAGAAGCTGGAGTACCTATAATTGTTGCAATTAATAAAATTGATAAGCCAGGTGCGGATCCGATAAAAGTTAGGACTGAGTTGACAGAATATGGACTTATGTCGCCTGAATGGGGTGGAACTACTGAATTTGTAGAAATTTCAGCTAAGAAAAAAATTAACTTGGAAGAACTTTTGGAAACAATTTTGATTACGGCTGAATTAGAAGAGTTAAAAGCAAATCCTAAGAAAAGACCAAAGGCAGTTGTCGTAGAGTCGAGATTAGATCCGAAAATGGGAGCAGTTGCCGATGTTTTAGTACAAGAAGGAACGCTTAAAATAGGAGATATTTTTGTTGCGGGAGAAGCGCACGGAAGAGTTCGTTCGATGGTTGATGACAGAGGTAAAAAGATTAATAAAGCTCTAATTTCTCAACCAGTTGAAATTACTGGATTCAATGTCGTTCCAAACGCTGGGGATATTTTGTATGGTGTGGAAAGTGACAAACATGCTAAGAAAATAGTCGAAGATTTCATTCGTGAGAAAAAAGTCAATGATCAGAACAAGAAAAAACACATTTCACTTGAAAGTTTGTCTCAGGAATTGGAAGAGCAGGAATTAAAAGAGTTGAAATGTATTATAAGAGCGGATTCCAAAGGGTCTGTTGAAGCGTTGAGAGAGTCGCTTGAAAAATTGAATAATGAAAAAGTTGTTGTAAATATAATTCAAGGAAGTGCTGGAGCGGTAACAGAAGGAGATGTGAAACTTGCTGAAGCGTCAAATGCGATAATTATTGCATTTGGAGTAAGACCAACTACACCAGCTAGAATTATTGCAGAAAAAGTTGGAGTGGAAATTAGAAACTACAATGTAATTTATCATGCAACAGAAGAAATCGAAAAAGCGATGAACGGAATGCTTGATCCTGAATACAAAGAAGTATATTTTGGAAGAATTGAAGTTAAACAGGTGTTTAAAGTGTCAAATGTTGGAAATATTGCTGGAGCAATTGTTGTTGACGGAAAAGTTACAAAAGATTCTAAAATTCGTGTGATTCGTGACGGAATAATCATTTTTGACGGAGAATTAGGTTCACTTAAGAGATTTAAAGATGATGTGAAAGAAGTTGCAACTGGACAGGAATGTGGAATTGGAATACAGGACTTTAACGACATAAAAGCGGGAGATATTATCGAATCATACATCATGGAAGAAATTCCTAGATAGTCATTTTAAAAAATTTAAATAAAATTTTATCAAATATTTAGCAGAAAAATTTTTGGGGAAGGAGGGGAAAAATGAACGAGAGAAGAAGACAAGGACTTGAAAAAGAAATTTCAAGAATTATTGGAATGACGCTTTTGACAGATATTGAGAATGAAAAAATAAAAAATCTTGTGTCGATTCATAAAGTTGAGTTGACAAAGGATGGTCGTTATCTCGATTTGACTTTTTCTATATTGGATTTAAAAAACAATGTAAATAAAGAAAAAATTGAAGAAGATTTGAATAAGTTAAAAGGATTTTTCAGAAAAAAAATTGGTTCACATCTTTCGATAAGATTTGTTCCAGAAGTGAGAATTCATATGGATAGCAGTGTTGAGTATGGAGTGAAGATATCATCAATATTAAATGATATTAAAAAAAATTAATAATATATTAATTTAGAAAGCGATTTAATTTGTGATGAAATGGGAATTAAAAAAATATGATATAAAATATTTAGCGAAAAAAAGTTCAGAATTTAGTAAAAGTAAATTGATTACGAGACTTTTGCTGAATAGGGGCATTGATACACGAAAAAAAGTTGAAAAATTTTTAAATACGAGTGAAAATGACTTACTAGATCCATTTTTGTTTGAAAATATGGAAAAAGTCGTTGAAAGAATAAAAGTAGCAAAATTAAAAAAAGAAAAGATTGTAATTTACGGAGATTATGATGTAGATGGAATTTCAGGAGTCGCGTATTTAGTTATTATGCTAAGAAAATTGGGTTTAAATATTGACTACTATATTCCAAATCGTGTGCATGAGGGTTTTGGAATAAATAGATCCACGCTGAATTTTTTGAAGCGAAGAGATACAAAATTATTTATTACAGTTGACATTTCTATAAATAGTCGTGAAGAAATAATGCTGTTAAAAAAAAATGGAATTGACATAATCGTGACAGACCACCACAGACAAACAACCATTTGTGATGAAATGGAAATTTTGACAATTAATCCCAAAATAAGTAAAAGTTATCCAAATAAATATTTATCTGGAGCTGGAGTCGCCTTTAAAGTGGCTTGTGCCATTTATGAGAGATCTGGAATGAGTAAAAAGATACTTTATGATTACTTGGATATTGTTATGATTGGGACGGTTGCAGATGTAGTTCCGATGGTCAATGAAAATAGATTTATTATAAAAAAAGGATTAAATAATATAAAAAAAACGAAAATAAAAGGTTTAAAGTATATTATTAATTATTTGAAAATAAATCCGAAAAATATTACGACGAGTGATATTGGATTTTTGATTGCACCAATTTTTAATGCTCTTGGAAGAATTGACAACTCAAAAATTGTAGTAAACTTTTTTATTCAGGAAGATGATTTTAAATTGATTTCCATTATTGAAGAAATGAAAAAAGCTAATAAAATACGGCGTTACTTGGAAAATGAAATTTACAATGAAATTGAAGAAAAAATACAAAGGTTAAATAGACCCAAATATATTTTTATGAAAAGCAGAAGTTGGCATTCTGGCGTTGTTGGTGTCGTTTGCTCAAGAATTTCCATAAAATATAATATACCTGTCATTTTAGTTTCAATAAAAAATGGGTACGGAAAGGCATCTTGCCGAAGTATTGAAGGAATTAATATTTTTGATATGTTAAAAGAAATTTCTACAAAATTGGAGCGGTTTGGAGGACATGATTTGGCGGCTGGTTTTTTGGTTTCGGAAAAATATCTTTTTGAAGTGGAGAGATATTTGCGGCAAAGATTGGTCAGAAAAAATCGGGAAGATGTGGAAAAGATTTTAAATGTGGATTCTTGGTTAAATATTAAAAGTATTAATAAGAAAAAATTATGTGATATAAATAGACTTGCTCCATTTGGCCTAGACAATCCAGAGCCAAATTTTATTGACACAGAAGTCGAATTTATAGGAATTTCAAAATTTGGAATAAATAATCGGCACTTTAAAGGATTTGCCAAAAAAAATGACAGGGTTATTTCTGTGATTGGATATAATTTGGGGCATAAATTAAAAGCAAAAAGCGAAAATGAAAGAAAGTACCGAGTTATTTATACTCCAATATTTAAATCGGTTCATTCTGATTTGTATATCGAACTCAGAATAAAAGATTTCATTTAAAAAATATATAAAAAAATTATTTTAAGTAATAAATTAATTAAATTTAATTAATATATAAAATAAAAAAATTAGGAGGAAAAATTAAATGGCAGTAAAAAAATTAGATGAAACAACTTACGAAGTATCAGCAGTTAGAGAAGGAGAAGAATTTAAACACTTAAAAGAACATGTTTTAGTGCATTTTAAAGATGCTAAAGTGGATGGATTCAGACCTGGACATGTACCTGCAAATGTTATTGAAAAAAAATTTAAAAAAGAAATTGACGGAGAAATTTTAAATCACATAATATCTGATGAATATCAAAAAGCAGTTGCAGAAAATGAATTAAAGCCAATTGCAGATATAAAATTAGAAAAATATGAAATTCAAGCAGACAAAGCTGAAGTTGTATTTACAATTCCTGTATTACCTGCGTTTGAATTGGGACAATATAAAGGACTAGAAGTTGAAAAAGAAAACTTTGAAGTAACTGATGAAAAAGTGAACGAAGAAATTGAAGGAATGAGAAAAAATGCTTCTAAATTAAAAGAAGTTCCTGAAAATGAAGAAGCTAAAAACGATGATGTTGTAAATATTAATTTTGAAGGATTTGTTGACGGAGTTGCATTTGACGGTGGAAAAGCCGAAGGATATGACTTGACTTTGGGATCTCATAGCTTTATTGACACTTTTGAAGACCAAATCGTAGGACACAAGAAAAATGACGAATTTGATGTAAATGTTAAGTTCCCTGAAGCATATCATGCGGAAAACTTAAAAGGAAAACCTGCTTTATTTAAAGTAAAGGTAAATTCTATTAAAAGAAAAGAAGAAGCTGAATTAAACGATGATTTGGCAAAAGAATTAGGATTTGAATCAGTTGACGACATGAGAGCTAAAACTAGAGAAAATATTACAAAAAGAGAAGAAGCTAGAGTAGAAAACGAATTTAAAAATAAAATAATCGAAAAAGTTGTTGACGGAACAAATGTTGAAGCTCCAAGAGCACTAGTTGACAGAGAAATTGAATTCCAAATTAATAGATTTGCACAACAATTGCAAATGCAAGGAATTAACTTGAGTCAATATTTCCAAATGACTGGTCAAACTATTGACAAAATGAGAGAAGATTCAAGAGAAATGGCAGAAAAATCTGTTAAAACCGAATTAGTTCTTTCTGAAATTTCAAAAGTTGAAAATATCACAGTTACTGACGAAGAAGTTGATAACGAATTTGAAGTAATGGCTACAATGTATGGAATGGATAAAGAATCAATGTTAAATGAAGTTAAAAAATCAGGGAATTACCAAAGATTTGCCGATGAAGCAAAATATAGATTGGTAAACAAAAAAACTATTGATTTATTGGTAAAAGAAACTAAAGTAAAGTAAGATAATAATTTAGTAAATCTTAATTATTATATATTTTGATTTTAAAAGAATTTTGTGATATACTTTATTGCAAGATTCTTTTTTATATAATTTTATAAATTAAAAGTGTTGATTTTATGGGAATATTATGATATAGTAAAAATAGTTTAAAAAAATTAGAAAATAAAAAAATAAATTTATAAATAAAAAGTAAGAAAAGGAGACGGTTATGTCAGTATATAGTCCAGTAGTTATTGAAAATGACGGTCGTGGAGAAAGAAGTTACGACATTTATTCAAGACTGCTAAAAGATAGAATAATTTTTGTGAGTGGAGAAGTTGAAGATAATATGGCAAATGCGATTGTTGCTCAACTTTTATTTTTAGATGCGCAAGATAAGGAAAAAGATATAGTTATGTATATTAACAGTCCAGGAGGTGTAATTACAGCGGGACTTGCAATTTATGACACAATGCGTCATATAAAATGTGATGTTTCGACAGTTTGCGTGGGACAGGCTGCCAGTATGGGAGCAGTTCTTTTAGCCGCTGGGACAAGAGGGAAGAGATATTCGTTGCCGAATTCTCGGATAATGATTCATCAGCCACTTGGAGGAGCAAGAGGACAAGCGACAGATATTCAGATTCAGGCAAGAGAAATTGAACGAATGAAAGAAATCACAAGTAAAATTTTGTCTGAAGCAACGAATAAATCGGTTGAAGAAATTTATAGAGATACAGAAAGAGATAATTTTATGTCAGCCGAAGAAGCTGTGGAATATGGATTGATAGATAAGATATTATAAAAAATTTTAAAAATTTAAAGAGGTGAAAAAATGCCAAAAGATAAGAAAAAATATTACTGTTCTTTTTGCGGTAAAGAAGAGTCCCAAGTTGAAAGACTTATTCAAAGTCAGGAAGAAGAAGATGTCTTTATTTGTAACGAATGCATAGAAGAAAGTGAACAGTTACTTGAAAGTTTCAGAGAATATGACGAATTTGAAAATAGACATAAAGAGATAACACTTTTAAAACCAGTTCAAATAAAAGCAAAACTGGATGAGTATATCATTGGTCAGGAAAAAGCAAAAAAGGTTTTATCTGTCGCAGTTTACAACCATTTTAAAAGAATTACACATAAACAGAATAAATCGGTTGATGACGATGTGGAATTGCAAAAATCTAACGTTTTGTTAGTTGGACCTACAGGAAGTGGGAAAACATTACTTGCACAGACGCTTGCTAAAACGTTGAATGTACCTTTGGCAATTGCCGATGCGACAACTCTTACAGAAGCTGGATATGTTGGAGACGATGTGGAAAATGTGCTGCTTAAATTAATCAAAGCTGCAGACTATGACATTGAAGCTGCTGAACACGGGATTATTTACATTGATGAAATTGATAAGATTGCTAGAAAATCAGAAAATATGTCAATTACAAGAGATGTTTCTGGAGAAGGAGTACAACAGGCACTGCTTAAAATTATTGAGGGGACAGTTGCAAGTGTGCCGCCTCAAGGTGGAAGAAAACATCCAAATCAAGAGATGATAGAAATTAACACAAAAGATATTTTATTTATCGTTGGTGGAGCATTTGAAGGGCTTGAAAGCAAAGTTAAAAATAGAATTAATGAAAAGAAAGTTGGATTTGGTTTGGAAACTGAAAATATTAAGTTGGACGATTTGACTTTATTTGAAAATGTGCTTCCTGAAGATTTGATTAAATTTGGACTTATTCCTGAAATAATTGGAAGACTTCCAGTTATTACGGCGCTTCACGGACTTGATGAAGAAGCTATGATTAAAATACTTACTGAGCCTAAAAATTCGCTTACTAAACAATATAAAAAATATTTTGAGATGGAAAATGTGGAGCTTATATTTGAGAAGGATGCGATTGTTGAAATTGCAAAACTTGCTCTTAAGAGAAAAATTGGAGCCAGAGGGCTTCGTTCGATAATTGAAAATGTTATGACAGATTTGATGTATGAAATACCATCTGAAAAAGGTGTAAAAAAAGTTATCATAACAAAAGAATCTGTTACGGACAAAACTAAAGTAAAGATTGAAAAAGAAGAAAAATAAAACAGAAAAATTTAAATTATGAAAGGGGAAAGAATGTCAAATAAACCATATATAGCGACGAGAGAATTAGTTATATTTCCAGAAACTGTAACGCCGATTTTTATTGGAAGAGAAGCTAGTTTAAAAAGTCTGGACGAAGCGATAAATAATTTTGACGGGAAATTAGTTCTTTCAATGCAAAAGGATACGGAGATGGAAGAGCCAAAATTACCGAAAGATGTTTATACAACAGGTGTTTTAGTAAAAATAATCCAATCTGTTGAAATGCCGAATGGGAATATAAAAATTTTGGTTGAATCAAAATCTAAAGTTGTAATAAATAAATTTGAAAAACAAAATGGTGTAATTTTTTGTGAATATGAAAAAATATTTTTAAGACCTATTTCTGAGAGCAAATCTCAGGCATTGAGAAAAAAAGTTTTGGAAAAATTTTCAGAATATGCGAAAAAGACGCAAAAAATTTTGCCAGACATTGTTCAAAATATAAATGGGATTGAAGATGTAGAAAAAGTTTTTAATTTAATTTGTACACATCTGCCAATAAAATCAGTTACAAAGCAGGAAATTTTAGAAATTACGGATATTGAAAAATGTGCTCTAAAAATTTTGGAAGTATTGAGTATTGAAATGGAAGTATTTGTACTGGATATGAATATTGAGAGCCGTGTAAAGGAGCAGATGGCAGAGTTACAGAAGAATTACTACTTGCGAGAAAAAATTAAAGTTATAAAAGATGAGCTGGGCGAAGAAATTGACAATGAAGAAGATGCGCAAGAATTGGATGGAAGAATTAAAAATTCTAAAATCCCAAAAGATTTGAAGGAAAAACTTTTGAAGGAAGTGTCAAGACTTAGAAAAATGCCTGATTTCTCTTCAGAAGCATCGGTTATTAGAAGTTATGTTGAAACGGTTTTAGATTTGCCTTGGAGCAAGTCGACGAAAGATGAAATTGATATTGAAAAAGCAAAAGAAATATTGGATGAGGACCACTACGGTTTAGAAGAAGTTAAAGAGAGAATCTTAGAATTTTTGGCAGTTAAAAAATTGAATAATACGTTAAAAGGTTCAATTATCTGTCTTGTTGGACCTCCAGGTGTTGGAAAAACTTCGCTTGCGCACTCAGTTGCTCGTGCGATGAACAGAAAATTTACAAGAATTTCGCTTGGTGGAGTCAGAGATGAAGCTGAAATTCGTGGACATAGAAGAACTTATGTGGGAGCTATGCCAGGAAGAATTGTAAATTCGCTGAAACAAGTTGGAGTAAATAATCCTGTTATGTTGTTTGACGAAATTGATAAAATGGCATCTGATTTTAGAGGAGATCCAGCATCTGCTATGCTTGAGGTGCTAGATCCCGCACAAAATAACAATTTTGAGGACCATTACATAGATCACACTTTTGACTTGTCCAAAGTATTTTTCATTTGTACAGCAAACGACTTGGGTGGAATTCCAGGACCATTAAGGGATAGAATGGAGATAATTTTTATCGAATCGTATACAGAATTTGAGAAATTAAATATTGCAAAAAGATATTTAATTCCACAAACTCAAGAAGAAAATGGATTGAAAGATTATAAAATTCCATTTTCAGATGCTTCGATTTTAAAGATTATTAACGAATATACGAGAGAAGCTGGAGTTAGAAACTTAAAAAGAGAAATTGGGAAATTATTTAGAAAGATGGCAAAGGAAGCAGTTCTTTCAAAAACTAAAAAATTGTCGGTTACAGAAACAAAAATTAAAAAATATTTGGGAAATGTCAAATATAGACCTGATAAGATTAGAAAAGAAGAAGGAAAAGTTGGAGTTGTAAATGGACTTGCATGGACAGTTGTCGGAGGAACTACATTGGAAGTTCAGGCGGTTAAAATGGATGGAAAAGGAAGGCTGCAGCTCACTGGAAAATTGGGAGATGTGATGAAGGAATCTGCTCAAGTTGCCTATTCTTATGTGAGATATATAAAAGATAAATTGGGAATAAAAGAAAACTTTTATGAAAAATGCGATGTTCACTTACATTTTCCTGAAGGAGCGGTGCCAAAAGATGGACCTTCTGCGGGAATTACAATAACTACAGCGATAATTTCTGTCTTGACAAATAAAGAAGTGAGACAAGATGTAGCAATGACTGGAGAAATCACGATTACAGGAGAAGTTTTAGCAGTCGGTGGAATTAAGGAAAAAGTTATAGGAGCGCACAGAGTTGGAATAAGAGAAGTTGTACTGCCTTTTGACAATAAAATCGATACGGAAGAATTGCCAAAGGAAATATCGAAACAAATGAAATTTTATTTTGCCAAAACTTACGACGATGTTAAAAAAATAGTTTTTAAAGATGAAAAAAAAGCGAAAAAAGTTGTAACTAAAAAAGTGGCAAAAAAGATTTCTGAAAAAAAAGAAAATAAAGTAATATAATAAAAAGTCAGATGTTTTGTGCATCTGATTTTTTTGTATAAAAAATATTTAATAACATTCAAAATCTATATAAGTGTATATAGAAATATAGTGATATAGAAATTTTTTGATATATTTACAAAAAGGTTTATATATCTTAACATTCTTCTTTTAATTTTTTAGCTTTTATTTGTTTTATAAATGCCTTCCGCACGTCTCCTAGTCGCAGTTTTAGAATACCAAGTATCTTCCAAAATAAGCGAATCTCTAAAAGGAGTTTTTAAAACTTGCTGTTTCATATGATTTAAAAACATACATCTGGAAGAATGATGATTGTCAAGTGTAACACAGGAAGCAAAGTGTATAGCCACTTCTTCAGGTGTAATCTTTCCTTCTTTTTTAATACATTTATTCACATTCGACAAAAGGGAATTTATTCCTTTTCCATTACATCCTCCACATTGAAACATAAGAAGTCTTATATCTTGCTCCAATGGATATTTTGAAAATCCACCGCTTCTCTCATAAAATGACTGGCTGCAATGATACCCACTACAGCGTCTTTTTGCAATTTCACATTGAATTATTATAACCAATTTAATTTTTGATAAATCCATAGCATCACCTCAAAATATATTTAAAACTTTTAAAATCTACTTAAATAAAATTATTTATTATAAAATATCATAATTTTAGGGAAAAATCAATTAAATTAATTTTACTTGATAAGATAAGTAAATTGCAAAAATTAATTGACATTTTTTTTAAAATAAATTATAATTTAAAAAGTAAAAACTTCAATAACTAAGGAGTGAACAAATTGAAAAAAGTACAATTTATAATAATTTCTACAATATTATCTTTTGGGTTGATTGTGTCGGCGGCGTTAATTTCAAATGCAATTGATAAGACAAATAAGCTGGATAATAGAATTACAGTAAAAGGAGTTGCCGAAAAGAGAATTAAATCGGACAAGGCACTTATTAAAATAATAATTTCAAATAAAAATGAAAATTTAGATAATTTAAAAAAAGAAATAGATGCGAGGGAAAAAATTGTAATTGACAAGTTAAAAAGTTTAAAAATCAGTGAAAATAGTTACGACATTGAAAATTTAAAAATTCAGCCAAATTATGATAAAGCAAAAGAGAAAGCTTCTCAAAATAATGAAGAGACAGTGGCTTTAGAAAGTAAAATTTTAAATTACGACGGACAGGAAATTATATCAATTGTAACTGGAGATATTGATAAAGCTAAAAAGTTCTATGAAAATTTATTGGAGTTAAAATTACAAAGTGACAATATTGAAATTACAAAGCCAGAATATATTGTTACAAACATTGATAAATATAAGAAGGATTTGTTAGTTGATGCAACAAAAAATGCAGAATTTAGAGCAATTGAAATGTTAAAAGTAAACAGCAATGAAATAAACGGTTTAAAAAGTATGACACAAGGACAATTTGAGATATTAAAAGATAATGAAGATATCTTAAATAAAGATGAAGAAATGCAAAATCAAATTTACAAAAGGATGCGTCTAGTTGTAACAGCCACTTATTTTATAAGATATTAGTTAATTTAAAAATAATAAATAAAATAAATCAGGAGGAAAATTAATGAAACCAGCAGCAGAATTAAGACAGGGAAGTACATACAGAAAGGACAACATACCATATTTAATACTAAAAGCTGAAAGACATCAATCGACATCAGGAAAAAGACAAAGAGCGGCAGAAGTAAAATTTAAGACAAAAGAATTAATTTCTGGAAAAATTCAAGAAATTACAGTACTTGCTACCGAACTTATGGACGACATTATTTTAGATAGAAATCAAATGCAATTTTTGTACGAGAGCGACGGCGATTACAACTTTATGGATCAGGAAACTTTTGAGCAAATAGCATTAACAGCAGAAGATTTAGGAGATGCAGTAAACTTTTTAGAAGAAGAAATGATTATTCAAGTATTGATGTATGAAGGAAGACCAGTTGGTGTGGAACTACCTAATACGGTAATTAGGGAAATCACTTATACTGAGCCAGGATTAAAAGGAGATACAATCGGAAGAGCAACAAAACCTGCAACACTAGCAAATGGTTACAGCTTACAGGTTCCTTTATTTGTCGTAATTGGAGATAAAATCAAAATTGACACAAGAACTGGAGAATACATCGAAAGAGCAAATTAATAACGAAAATAAAAAAAAGGATAAAATTATGAGCTATCGTTAAAAAACGATGGCTTTTTTTTGAAAAATAAGTTATAATTAATATTATATTAAAATTTAGGAGATGAGAAATTTATGGATGATAAAAAAACAAAAAAAGCTGAAATAGCTGAAAAAATAAAAAGAATTGAAGAAATGGAAAAAATTTTGGATAAATCGGCAGATATATTTAGAGAAGTAAATTTGGCGCTAGATAAATTAGAAAAAAATTTTTCAGATTATAGAAAATTAGACGAGTATTACAGCAGTAAAAATTGGTTTTCGGATGCAAACGATTACAATAATGGTAATTTGCCGCAGGACTTAAAATGCGGAGTTTTGAGTGAAGATGCGGCTTATGATTTGTTTGGGGACAGCCATGAGTTGGCGATTAGAATGGTGGAAATTGCGGCGAAGATGCTTAGAAGATAGTTTTTTATTTAAAGGGGAATTAGAGTCTTTTAAATTTATGAAAAATCATTTTAGATGAAAAAATTAAGGGGTTGATTGAAGTGAAAAAAAAGATAATAAAAGGGTTAATATTTATAATTATCATTTTAGGTTTATTTTGCTGTTCAAAAAAGAAAAATACTGATTTAGATTTAGGAAGTGGGATTAATCGGAGTGAAAATACAGTTTTAATTGCTTCGTTTAATGCGTTAAGACTTGGAGAAAAGCAAAAGGATTATTTAGCATTTGCAAAAATTTTGGCAAATTTTGATTTGATTGGGATAGAAGAGGTTATGAATGAAAAAGGTGTAAAAAAAGTGAAAGCTCAATTGGAAAAATTGACGCAAGAAAATTGGAATTATATAATTTCAGATCATTCTGTGGGAAGTGAAAATTATCGGGAATTTTATGCTTTTATTTACAGAAAAAATAAATTTTTGGAAGCAAAGCCAGTCGGATTTTATGTGGAAAAGGATGAAAATGAGTTTATGCGGGAACCTTTTGGCGCATATTTTAAAAGTGGAAACTTCGATTTTGTCTACATCATAGCGCACTCGGTTTTCGGGGACAAAGAAAAGCAAAGACTTATTGAAGCTTCAAATTATGCGAATGTCTACGAATATTTTTCAAAACTCACAGACGAAGATGACATAATTATTGCGGGAGATTTTAACATGTCTGCGGATAGCTTAGCTTTTAAAAATTTGTCTGAAAAATACGATGTTTCATATATTTTAGACCCAAAGGAAAACCCAACAACATTATCGGACACTAAACTTGTAAGTTCATACGACAATTTTTTTATTAATCGTAAAAAAACAAAAGAATTTACTGGAAATTCTGGAGTTTATAACTTTATAAAAAATGATAATTATGCTGAAATTAAAAAATATGTGTCAGATCATTTATTAATTTTTTCAGAATATTCGACGACGAGTGAATGAAATTAAACTTAAAAGAAAAATAAATTTTAATTGAATAAAATATAATATATAACTCATTTATTAAAATTTGCGGAAATATTAAATTATCAAGGTATATAAAAGTTGTAAATTTCTTTTTTTTGATGGTCTTGACTTTGATAGAAAATAAGGTATAATATATTGTTATTGAAAAATATCGAATTATAATTTTATCTTAGAGAGGAGTTTTTATTAAGTGTGTTAGAACACTCGTGGCTTTAGCCATGAGATGAATAACACCAACATTGAAAATATTGCTTTAAAATTTGCAATATTACTAATTTTAGAGTATAATATATTTGGGTTTAAAATTAATATACAGATAAAAAGTAGCAGTGTAGACATAATGTCTTATCTAGTAGTGGCTATTGTGGACTAGCCAAAAAGAATAAGGATTTTAAAATCAAACTTCTTAGAAGATAACTTACTTTTTCAGTTATCTTATGAAGCTCTTGACTTTTAGTCGTGAGTAGTTCACGAATAAGTATCATGATGATGCCGTTAAGTTATTAAAACTTGTCGGCGGAAAAGAAAATGTCGTAGCAGTAACTCATTGTGCGACTAGAATGAGATTTTCTCTTGCGGATGAGAAAAAAGCAAATCCAAAAGAGATAGGACAGCTTGATTCTGTTAAGGGAACGTTTACTAATGCGGGACAGTTTCAAGTAATTGTCGGAAATGATGTTGGAGACTTTTATAAGGAATTTATAAATGTGTCAGGTATTCAAGCGGCTTCAAAAGAAGATGTAAAAAAAGCCGCAATGAAACAGCAGCCATTATTACAAAGAATGGTTGCACATTTAGCGGAAATTTTTGTGCCGTTAATTCCAGCATTGGTAGCTGGAGGGCTTATGCTTGGTATTGGAAACTTTTTACAAGCTAATTTACCATTTTTAGGTGGAAAATCATTTAAAGATATTTCGGAATTAGCAAGAGTTATTTTATTCTTTACAGACTGGATTGGTGGAGCTGTATTCGGAATGCTGCCAGTATTAGTTTGCTGGTCTACAGTTAGAAAGTTCAAGGGGAACGAAGCTCTTGGTATTGTGCTAGGATTGATGTTAGTAGCAGGAACTATGTTAAATGCCTATGTTTACGGTGATATTTCTTCAAGTAAGGAATTGGCAGGTGCAGGAGTTCACCTAAAAGATATTTTAATTAATGGTTCAGCTAAATATGCTCATTTATTTGGTGGAAAAGATCCGTTTAACATTGAGGCAGGAAAGCATGTGTTAAATTTAGGATTTACAAAATTAATGTTAGTTGGATATCAGGCACAAGTATTGCCAGCAATGTTTGCAGGAATTGCATTATGTTATATTGAAGGTTTCTTTAATAAGAGAACACCAGAAGTATTAAAATTAGTGTGGGTTCCATTTATTACATTGATAGTTACAGGATTCTTAACAATTTTATTCATTGGACCATTTGCTAGAACATTAGGAGAATGGTTAGTTGCAATATTTGCGTTCTTATTTAAGACACCGGGGCTAAAATATGTTGGAGCACTTTTATTTGGTTCAACTTATGCACCATTGGTTATAACAGGACTACATCACACATTTATAGCAGTTGATTTACAATTGGCGGCAGCTTCGGGTGGAACATTCATTTGGCCATTGATTGCACTGTCAAATATGGCACAATCAGGTGCAGTTTTTGCAACATACTTTATTTACAAAAAAGATAAAAAACAAGAATCAGTATCGTTATCTTCAACTGTATCAGCTTGTTTTGGGATTACAGAACCAGCTTTATTTGGGGCAAACTTGAAATATATGTACCCATTTTATGCAGCAATAACAGCTTCAGCATTAGCAGCAGTTATTTCTACTGGATTTAACGTATTGGCAAATGGAATCGGAGTTGGAGGAATTGCATTAGCATTCCTATCAATTAAATTTGAAGGTGCTCATCAATTAGGATTCTGGTTAGCTTCAATAGTTGCTTTTGGATTGGCATTCGTATTGACATTTGTATTCTCTAAAAATCCAAAATTAAACAAAGGAAGTTTAACAAATTAATAAAAAGCTATAAAAATATAGATTAAGCTTTACAATAATATTATTTGTTGCGGAATTTGAGAATAAATTAATAAAATTTGGCGGGAGTTTTAACTCCTGCTTTTTTTATTTTTTTATTTCAGTCCTTGAATTTTAATCAAAGATTTGGTAAAATAAATACATAATTAAGTATTGCAAATATTAAAAAATATCGAGATATAGTGTAAAATAGTGATACATTATAATATTTGTATATAAAATAGAAATTTTAAAGTCAAAAAAGGAGAGACTATGTTCAAAATACTAGTTGGAGAATATATTGATGATGAAGCAATTTCACATTTAAAAGAGGCAAAAGATATAAAAGTGGATGTGAAAATTGGAATTAAAAGAGAAGAAATCTTAGATATTATACAAGATTATGACGCTTTAATTGTGAGAAGTGTTATTAAAGTTGACAAAGAATTGCTTGATAGAGCTAAAAATTTAAAAATAGTAGGTCGTGCTGGGAATGGAGTTGATAATATCAATATTCCCGAAGCTACTGCACACGGAGTAATTGTTGCAAATACGCCTGACAGCAACACAGTTTCGGCTTGTGAAATTGCAATTGGACTTATGATAGCGTCAGCAAGAAATATAGTTTCAGCAAATAATTTTATAAAAAGCGGAAAATGGGAAAGAGAAATTTTTGTTGGAAATGAATTATTTGAAAAAACATTGGGAATCATTGGTCTAGGAAGAATTGGAAGTCTTATGGCAAAGAGAATGAAAGCGTTTGGAATGAATTTAATTGCATATGATCCATATATTTCTGATGAAATATTTAAGAGAAATAATTGTGAAAAAGCAAATACGCTTGATGAACTTTTAAAAAAATCAGATGTAATTACAATTCATACACCGAAGACAAATGAAACAATAAATATAATAAATTCTGAAAATATTTCTAAGTTAAAAGATGGAGTTAGACTTGTCAATGCGGCTCGTGGAGGATTATTTAATGAAGAGGCAGTTGCAGAAGGTCTAAGAAGTGGGAAAATAGCAAGTTTCGGTTACGATGTTCACTCAGTTGAGCCAAGAAGTGAATGTGTACTTTATGAATTTGAAAATGCGATTGCAACACCACATATCGGAGCGACAACTTACGAAGCGCAAAGAAATGTTGGAACTCAAGTTGTAAAACAAGTATTAAACGGACTTCGTGGAGAAATCGTGGAAACAGCGGTGAACTTGCCGTCAATTGGAAGAGAAGAATATTTAATCGTAAAACCTTATATAAATTTAGCTGAAAAATTGGGAAAAATTTATTTTCAAATTGAAAAAAATCCAATTTCAAATATCGTAATTAATTATTACGGTGAAATAGCCCAGCAAGAAACAGCATTAGTTGATGCAACTGCAATAAAAGGGATTTTGGAGCCTGTATTAAAAGAAGAAGTGAATTACATAAATTCAAGACCGCTTGCTGAAAAAAGAGGAATTAATATTTCAATAAATAAAAAAGATGAAAAGTACAAAAATTACGCGTCAGCAATTGAATTTGTTGTAAGTAATGAAGAAGGGCATAAAGTTCATGTTGTCGGAACAATTGGGATAAATGGTGAAGAGAGAATAGTAAACATCAAAAAACACGATGTCGACATGGCAATTTCAGATAACATGATTTATCTTGGAAATGACGATGTTCCAGGAGTAATTGGAGCTGTTGGAGCAACATTAGGAAAAGCTGGTGTGAATATTGCAACAATGAATGTTGGAAGAAGAGATAACAGTGCTATAATGCTACTTACTGTGGATAGTGAAGTAGAAGGAAATGCGCTTAGAAATTTGAGAAAATTAAGTCAAATTAAATGGGCTCATTATTTGGATTTGAAATTATAAAAAATATAAAACAAAGAAAAGAAAAAAAAGAATAAGAAAGGAGCACGATCGAAAAGTTTTAATCAAATTAAAATTTTTCGATTTATAACAAGAAATGGGTTTAAAATTTAAAGTTAGAGTACCGGGAACTTCTGCAAATATTGGTGTTGGTTATGATTGTCTGGGAGTTGCACTAGATTATTTTTTGGAAATGGAAGTTGAAGAGAGCGATAAAATTGAGTTTTTTGAAAATGGAAAACCTTTTCCAATACCGATTGAAGAAAATTTAATTTTTGAAGCGATAAAATATACTGAAAAACATTTGGTAAAAAATATTCCAAGCTACAAAGTGAATATTACAAGAAACGACATTCCTATTTCTCGTGGGCTTGGGAGTAGCTCATCAGCAATTGTTGCGGGAATTTTAATTGCAAATAAATTTGCTGGAGATGTTTTGGACATGGATAAAATCGCAGAATTAGCTGTAGAAATGGAAGGACATCCAGACAATGTCGTACCTGCAATATTTGGAGGAATGGTCTTGACTGCTCACGACAAGGATAAATTGGTGTATAGTTCGCTTCTTAGTTCAGATGACTTATGTTTTTATGTTATGATACCAGATTTTAAATTATCAACTGAGAAAGCTAGAAGTGTACTTCCAAATTCTTATTTAGTTTCGGATGTAATTAACAATATGTCAAAACTTGGGTTATTAGTAAATGCTTTTAGCAAAGGAGAATATCAAAATTTAAGATTTTTATTGGGAGATAAAATTCATCAGCCTTATAGATTTGCACTTATAAACGATTCTGAAAAAATATTTGAAATGTCGAAAAAATATGGAGCATTGGGAGAATACATAAGTGGTGCGGGACCAACTTTAATCTCGCTTAATTATGACAACGATGAATTTTTGGAAAATATGAGAAAAGAACTTGAAAAATTGCCAGATAAATGGACTATTGAAAAGAAAAAAATAAATTTATATGGAGCTGAAGTTTTTTGAATAAATAAATAAACAAAAATTTAAATAAAAATTTTAAAATAAATAAATTTAATAAAAAATAATTGATATTTACTGTATTTTACAGTTTATATCTTTTATTTTTTTTATAAAAAATTAGAAAGGGGAAAGATGGAAAATCCTAAAATAGGAACACTCGAAGTAATAACTGGAAGTATGTTTTCTGGGAAAAGTGAAGAACTTATAAGACGACTCAGAAGAGCGAAATTTGCAAAACAAAAAGTTGTTACATTTAAACATTCTGTCGATAATAGATATGGAGAAAATGGCGTATTTTCTCATAGAAAAGAAAGTATTTTTGCATATCCGGTAAAAGATGTCGCTGAAATGGAAAAAATTATGGATGAAAATATTGATGCTGAAATTATTGGAATTGATGAAGTTCAGTTTTTTGGTGATGAAATTGTGGATTTTTGTAAGAAATATGTAAATTTTGGAAAAAGAGTGATTGTGGCGGGGCTTGATTTAAGTTTTAGAGCAGAGCCGTATGAGCCTGTTCCAGAACTTATGGCAATTGCTGACGAAGTTGATAAATTACATGCTATTTGTACCGTTTGCGGAAAACCTGCTTATGCGAGTCAAAGACTTTTAGATGGGAAACCTGCGTATTATGAAGATCCGCTTGTGATGGTTGGAACAAGTGAAAATTACGAAGCTAGATGTAAAAGGCATTTTATTATAAATCACAGAAATGAAAAAAAAGCTAAAATTTATTTTTTTGTTGGAACTGAAATTAATGTTGGAAAAAAATTTGTTGAAGAAATGTATATAAAAAATTTGGCAAAACATGAAAATATTAAAAGTGAAACGATAATTCTAAGTGGAAATATTTTAAATTGTGAAAAAAATGCGCTAAAAAATTTGCGGAAAAAAGTTGGAGAAAAAATTTCAAAAAATGATTTTTTGTTTGTGAGAATTACAGGTGGGATTTTGCTTCCAATTGAAAAAAATTATACAATTTTGGATTTTATGTGTGAGTTACGAAAAGATTCTGAAGTTATAATTGTTTCAAAAAATAAAAAGGGAGCTTTGAATCAAATTTTGGTCATGGCTGATCTGATAAAAAAATCGGATTTAAATTTAAGAGAAATTGTTTATAAAAAGACTAGCAATAATAATGAAATTGAAGAAAATCAAATAATTGAAAAAATTTCTAAATTAGCTGGAATTGGGTATAGAATGATTTAGAAAATAAAAAAGGAGAAGAAAATTGAGTATTTTAGATAAATTGAATGAAGAACAGAGAAAAGCGGCGGAAAAAGTTGAAGGGCCTGTGTTAATTTTAGCTGGAGCTGGAAGCGGGAAAACGAGAACAGTCACTTACAGAATGGCACATATGATAAAAGAAAAAGGAATTTCACCACTTAACATACTTGCGTTAACTTTTACTAATAAGGCTGCAAGAGAGATGAAGGAAAGAGCTGAAGAACTTATTGGAAGTGAAGCACAAAATTTGGTAGTTTCGACATTTCATGCTTTTTCTGTAAGACTTTTAAAAATGTATGCTGATAGAATTGGATATGACAGAAATTTTAATATTTATGATGTGGATGACCAAAAATCCATTATTACAAAAATAAAAAAAGAAATGAACATTGGAGACAATGACAGTTCAAAACCTGGAGTTTTGGCAAATAGAATTAGTAAATTGAAGGAACAGGGAATTGGCGTGAACGAATTAGGGCAGCAAGTTGACTTGAAAATTCCAGCAAATAAAATTTTTGCACAAATTTATCAAAGTTATAATGAAACTTTGAAAAAAAATAATGCGATGGACTTTTCGGATTTGCTTGTGAATGCAAGAAAATTATTGGACGATAAATTTATTCTTGAACGAATACAAGAGAGATATAAGTACATTATGGTGGATGAATATCAAGATACAAATGATATTCAATACGAGATAATCAATTTGATTGCAGAAAAATATAAAAATATTTGCGTCGTGGGAGATGAAGATCAGAGTATTTACGCTTTTCGTGGAGCAAATATTAACAATATACTGAATTTTGAGCGAGATTACAAAGATGCGTTTACCGTAAAATTGGAGCAGAATTACCGTTCAACTAAAAAGATACTTGATACAGCAAATGAACTTATTAAAAACAATAAAAGCTCGAAAGGAAAAAATCTTTGGACAAATTCTAGTGAAGGAGAAAAAATTAAAGTTTACAACGCCACAGATATTTTTGATGAAGCAAATTACATCGTGTCGGAAATAAGAAAAAAAGTTAAAAATGGAGCTTCTTATAAAAATATGACGATACTTTATCGTACGAATGCACAATCTCGAATATTGGAAGAAAAATTGCTGGCAGCTAATGTACCATATAAAATTTACGGTGGAATGCAGTTTTTTCAAAGGAAGGAAATAAAAGATATTTTGGCATATTTAAGTTTGTTAAATAATAGAAATGACAATCACAATTTTGCAAGAATTATAAATGTTCCAAAAAGAGCAGTTGGAGAAAAGACTCTTCAAAAAATTTCAGAATTTGCGATCGAAAAAAATGTATCAATGTTGGATGCACTGAAATATGTTGATGAAATTTCAATTAGAGCAACTGTAAAGCCAACATTAAAAAGTTTTTATAATATGATGGAAAGTATTCATTCAAACCTTGAAAATTTATCAATAAAAGAGATCTTTGAACAAGTTTTGTCAAAGACAAGCTATATTGATAGCCTTGAAGATAATAAAGAAGATAGAATAAAAAATATAGAAGAACTTTTGAATAGTATAATTGAAGCAGAAAAACAAAATCCAGATATTTCATTAGCTGAATATCTTGATATGATTTCATTAACTTCATCATCGGACAACATCGAAGAAGATGAAAATTATGTAAAACTTATGACAATTCACAGCTCAAAAGGATTGGAATTTGACTATGTATTTTTAGCGGGAATGGAAGAAGGACTATTTCCCTCAATTTCATTTGATACGCCAGAAGAAGAAATTGAAGAAGAGCGAAGACTTTGCTATGTGGCAATTACTCGTGCTAAAAAAGAACTGTTTATTTCTTACGCTTCGACAAGAAAAATTTGGGGAAGAGACGACAACTTTAGAAAACCTTCAAGATTTTTGTATGAGATGAAACAGGATAACTTAGAATATGTTGGTGGAAGATTTGGAACTTTAAGAAGATCTTCTGTAGCCAAAAGTGTTCCAACAATTGAAAACTTTAATCCATTTTCAAAAGGTGGATTTGGTAGAAAAGTTAAGCTAAGAAAAGTTGAAAAAACTGAAAATTCAAAATATAAAGTGGGGCAAACTGTGACTCACAAAAAATTTGGTTCGGGAAAAATAAAAAAAGTTGATACAAAAAGTATGACTGTGGAATTTAAAGTTGGAGAGAAAAAAATTGCGTTGATACTTGCCGATAAAATTTTGGAAAATTAAAAATTTAATAAATTAAAATAATTTAATTAAAATGAAACTTAAAATTAATGAAACTTAAAATTGTAGTTAGAATTGAAGAGTAGAAAAAAATTCTACTCTTTATTATTAAATAACCATTTTTTATAATTTAAAAAGATAATTTTTGAAATAATGAAATTAAAATAAATTAATATTAAAATCTAAAAAGTAAGTAGATATAAGATAATGAAAAAAATGTAAATTTAATTTTAAAGCTCTCGATAAAAAACTGAATAGATATAAAGAAAAAAATTATAGATTTTTTTTAGATTTATTGAATTACCCCAAAAAATATGTTATTATTTAATCAGTAAAAATTCTTGGGATAAAAATAAAAAATAGGAGAAAAAGATGAAAAAAGATATTATTTCAATGAATGATATGGCAAAAGAAGAGATAATGGAAATTTTAAGGTTAGCAAAAAAAATTGAAAATACTCCAGAAGAAGAAAAATTAAAAATTTTAAGTGGCAAAATTGTTTCCACTCTTTTTTTTGAACCGAGCACACGGACAAAGATGTCTTTTGAGTCGGCAGCTTATAGATTGGGAGCAAATGTTTTGCAGTTGCCACCAGCGGAATATTCTTCGCTAAAAAAAGGCGAATCATTTTTGGATACAATAAAAATGGTGGAAAGCTATTCTGATGTGATTGTTGTAAGACACCCATTTGACGGAGCGGCAAGACTTGCTTCAGTTGCTTCAATAAAACCTGTCATAAACGCAGGGGATGGTTCAAATCAACATCCAAGCCAAACTTTATTAGATTTATACACAATTTTGGAAGAAAAAGGGACGCTCGAAAATTTATCAATTGCGTTTGTTGGCGATTTAAAATATGGAAGAACAGTTCATTCACTTATGAGAGCGCTAACTCACTTTAATCCAACAGTTTATTTTGTGGCACCGCAAATTTTGCAGATGCCGGATTATTTGCTGGAAAATTTGCGTAAAAATAACATAAAATATGAAATTTTATCTGATTTCAGAGATTGTCTTGATAAAATCGATGTCTTTTATATGACTCGAATTCAAAAAGAGAGATTTCTCGATGTTGATGAATATGAGAAATTAAAGGGAGTTTACATTATAAATAAAAAAAATATTATAGGAAAATGTAAAGAAGATATGATTATTCTGCATCCGCTTCCAAGAGTTGATGAAATTTCGACAGATTTAGATTCGACAAAACATGCGCTGTATTTTAAACAGGCTAAAAACGGAATTCCTATTAGACAAGCAATGATGTTAAAAGTTTTAGAAAAAGAAAAAATGGTATAATAATTTATTATTTGATTTTTAAACGAAAGGTAAATGGAATGAGTAAAGGAAAAGAATTATTAATTGGAGCTATAAAAGACGGAATTGTAATTGACCATATTCCATCGAAAAAAGTTTTTTTGATTGTGGAAATTTTAAAGTTAAAAAATTATTCGCAAAGAATTACAGTTGCTACAAATATGCCAAGCAGTTCGCTTGTGAAAAAAGGGATTATAAAAATTGAAGATAAAATTTTGCAGGAAAATGAGCTTAATAATATTTCGCTTATTGCGCCAGATGCTACAATAAATATTATTGAAGATTATGAAGTTGTGGAAAAAACGAAATTAGAAAGACTGGATGAAGTTGAAGAACTTGTGAAATGCGATAATCCAAAATGTATTTCAAATCACGAAAATATTAAGACAAAATTTGTAAGATTAAAAGAAGAAAATAAATACAAGTGTTTTTATTGCGAAAAAATAATTTCAGAAGATGAAATTCATTTAAAAACTAAATAAATTTTTTGAAAAAATAATAAAATAAAAATTTTTAACAAAAATTTGAAATGGAGAGAAAATTTTAAAATGCAAGATAATTGTGAAAAAAATAAAAAAATGGAATTTTTAGAGAATGTGGAAATTTTGGAAAATAAAGCTGTTGGCGGAGATAATTTTTTGATGAGAGTAAAGTCTGAAAATGTTCCAAATAAAAAAAGCGCTCCTGTCGCTGGACAGTTTTATATGTTAAAGTTAAAAAATGAAATCATGATTTTAAGACGGCCAATAAGTTTGCACAGTGTCAATTCTCAAACTGGAGAAATAGAGTTTTTGTACAAAGTTTTGGGAAAAGGGACGAAAGAGTTGGCAAGTTATGCAAAAGGAGATGTCATAAACATTCAAGGTCCACTTGGAAATGGTTTTGAATTAATAAAAAAATCATCAAAAATAGTGATTGTTGGCGGTGGAATTGGACTTGCGCCGTTAAAACAGCTGTTAAAAGAATTATTGAAAAATAAAGAAAATAAAAAAATTGTCTTTATCGCTGGAGGTCGAGATAAAAAAACTTTGGAGATGCTTGACAGTTTTGATTTTTCAGATAAAAGAATTTCTCTTAAAGTTTGCAGCGACGATGGAAGCGCTGGAGAAAAAGCGAATGTTATTGAGTTATTAAAAAAAGAAATTTCAATTGATGAAAAAATTGATATTATTTATTCTTGTGGACCACACAAAGTGTTAGAATTAATTTCTGAATTGTCGAATGAAAATAATTTAACTTCGCAAGTTTCGATGGAAGAAAGAATGGCTTGTGGAGTTGGAGCTTGTGTGGGATGTTCTATTCCAAGCGAAGAAGGGATGAAAAAGGTTTGTAAAAATGGACCTGTTTTTTACAGCAAAATTTTTGGAAAAAAATCTGAAAATGTAAAAAATGGAGGTAAATTAAATGGAAAGTAAAACAAATAAACTTTCAACAAATTTTCTGGGAGTAAAATTAAATAATCCAATTTTTACAGGAAGCGGCTGTTTTGCTTTTGGAACAGAATATATGGATTATTTCGACCCAAATGAATTGGGAGCAATTGTAATAAAAGGCTTAACTTTGGAGAAAAGAGATGGGAATTCTGGCTCAAGAATTGCAGAAACGCCAGCGGGAATGCTAAATAGTGTGGGTCTTGAAAATCCTGGAATTGACTATTTTGAGAAAAATACGCTAAAAGAAATAAAAGAGCATTTAAATGTGCCAGTGGTCGCAAATATCAACGGAAGTACAGTTGAGCAATATGTGGAACTTACAAAAAGACTTGATAAACTTGAAGAAATAAAAATTTTGGAATTGAATATTTCATGTCCAAATGTAAAAGATGGAGGAATGGCTTTTGGAGCAAATCCTGAGATGGCAAGACTTGTCACAAGAGAAGTGAGAAAAGTCGCAAATAAGCCGTTAATGGTAAAATTGTCACCAAATGTGACAAATATTGTGGAAATTGCAAAAATTGTAGAAAGTGAAGGAGCAGACGCAATTTCGATGATAAATACTTTGCTTGGAATGGCAATTGACACAAATACTGGAAAAGCAATTTTGGGAAACACTTACGGCGGAATGTCGGGTCCTGCGGTTAAGCCAATTGCATTAAGAATGATACATCAAGTTTCACAAGCGGTGTCAATTCCGATTTTAGGAATGGGTGGAATAAGTTGTGCGAAAGATGCGATTGAGTTCTTTTTGGCGGGAGCATCGGCAGTTTCAATAGGAACGGCTTTTTTTGGAAATCCTTTAGTAGCTCTTGAAGTAAAAAAAGAACTTTTGGAATATTGTGAAAAGAAAAATTTATCGAATATTTCAGAGATTATTGGATTTTCTCATCCTGATGATGGAGTTTCTTATAGAAAAAGACTTGAAATTAAATAAATTAAAATTAAAATTATTTCAATTAATAGAGCTTTATGGTCTTTTAAAAATAATTAAATAAAATAAAAAAGGAGAAAAATTTTGAATAAAATAAATGAAAAAGCTAAAGAAAAAATATTTGTAGCGTTGGACTTTGACAATTTAGAAGATGCAAAAAAATTGGTGGAACAACTTGGAGATAATATTTCAATGTACAAAGTTGGGCTTGAGAGTTATTTGAGCACAGATGGGAAATTGGTTGATTATTTGCATGAAAAAGGGAAAAAAGTATTTTTAGATTTAAAATTTCATGACATTACAAATACAGTAAAAATGGCGTGTAAAAATGCTATTCAAAAAAATGTTTTCATGTTTAACATTCATTGCTCAAATGGAAGCAAAACTATGAGAGAAGTTTCAAATTTAGTGAAAGAAAGTGGTTCAAAAAGCCTTTTAATCGGTGTGACAGTTTTGACAAATTTATCTGGCGATGACATTTCTGAAATGTTCAAAAGTAGCTTAAATGTCGAAGAAATGGTTCTAAATTTAGCAACAATTGCAAAAAATAATGGAATGCACGGGATTGTCTGCTCTCCTTTGGAGTCGAAGAAAATTAAAGAAAAGTTGGGACAAAACTTTGTAACTGTCTGTCCTGGAGTAAGACCAGCGTTTACATTAAATGCGCAAGGAAAAAGTGATGATGACCAAAACAGAATAATGACACCATTTGATGCGATTAAAAATAATGTAGATTTTTTAGTCGTTGGAAGACCGATTACCAAAGCTGAAAATCCTGTGGAAAGTGCTAAATTAATTTTAGAAGAAATTTCCCAAGCTTTATAAATTTTATAAAAAAAGAGATAAAAAAGTTAAAATAAATTGAATTCAAATAAAATTGGATTATAATAACTAAAATAGAAATTTAAGGAGAAGATTATGAGAAAAAAAGCAATAATGATAGTAGTAGCACTTTTTTTATGTCAATTGTCATATGCAGTAAGTAATGTTGAGAATGTTAATCAGTCTGATGTGCCAAAAGATGTACCTTTAAATGCATATCCAAATTCAAATGATGAAACTTCAAATACAGCTGCAACTTCAGAAAAAATTCAAAATACAATAAATGATGGAACAGATGAAACCACAGTTTTAACTCCTGCAGCTGGAGATGAAGAAAAAGAAACGACTTCAGAAAATACAGATGCAAATACAAAAATAACAGAAACTAAAACAAAGAGAACAAATAAAACTCAGAAAAATCAAGTTAAAACAAAAAAAGAAAAAGCTAAGAAGCTGACTCTGGATGAAAAATTGGATTTGGAATTATCAAATCTAACTCGTATGTTAGACAGATTGGAAGGAAGATAAAAAAAAGAAATCTCTTGTAATATTTGATTATTCAAGGGATTTTTTTATAAAAAAAACTATCTTAAAATTATCTAGTCTTTAAGATAGTTTTTTATTTTAATTATATATTTCTTCTTTCTCTTTCTCGTCTTTCTCTTCTTGAAAGTGGTCTTTGAGGTTGTTCAAGTTTTTCTGGAATAACTTCTTGCTGATAGTCATCGCCAATTATGATTTTATCGTCAGTATGCTCATATTTTACATTTGAAACTTCTTCGTGAGTTAAGTTATTTGTGTCTTCTTCCCCTCGAACTTTTAATTTCAAGATAAACGAGCTTGTTTCCCTTTTAATCGCATCAATCATTTCATTATAGATATCGTACCCAACAATTTTGTAGTCATGAATTGGATTTCTTTGACCGTAAGAACGAAGTCTTATTCCCTCTCTTAATTCAGTCAAATCTTTTAAGTGTTGTCTCCATTTTGAATCCAGCACTTCTAGCATTATGTAACGTTCTATTTTTCTAAATACTTCATCTCCAACCGCTTTTTCTTTTTCATCATAAATTTTTATCAAATCGTCATAAATTAAATTTGAAACTTCTTCTGCCGATTTTCCTTCGATTCTATTAAGATCAATTTGGTAACCAAATATTTCGTTTAATTTGTCTTCTAACAAATTCAAATCTTTTTCTTCAGATTCTCCTGCGAATGCATTGCCTACAACAACGTCAACAGTTTCTGAAATCATTCCTTCAATCAATTCTCTTAAATTCTCATTTTTTAAAATGGCATCTCTTTGCTCATAAACAGCTTCCCTTTGAGTGTTATTTACATCGTCATATTCAATAAGACTTTTTCTTGATGAAAAGTTTCGGCTTTCAATTCTTCTTTGTGCATTTTCAACCGATTTTGTAATTTGTTTATGACGAATGTCCTCATCTTCATCAATTTTTAATATTTTCATCATAGATTTTAATTTGTCTCCACCAAAAAGTCTCATCAAGTCATCGTCTAATGACAAATAAAATTCTGATGCTCCGGGATCTCCCTGACGGCCAGCACGACCTCTCAACTGATTGTCAATACGTCGAGATTCATGTCTTTCGGTCCCTAAAATGAAAAGTCCTCCAGCTTTTAGAACTTTTTCTCTATTCTCAGCGCACTCTTTCATATAGGTTTGATAGATATCCTCATATTCAGGCGTTCCTTTTATAGCAACTTTAGAAGCAAAAGATTCAGGATCTCCACCAAGTTTTATGTCGGTTCCCCTCCCTGCCATATTTGTCGCAATTGTTACAGTTTTAAATCTTCCAGCTTGAGATACAATTTCCGCTTCTCTTTCATGATGTTTTGCATTTAATATTTCATGCGGAATTCTTGCTTTTTTAAGTAGTGCCGAAACTTCTTCCGAGTGCTGGATAGATGCAGTTCCGACTAAGACTGGCTGTCCTTTTTCATATAATTCTTCAATTTTTCTTGCTATTGCTCGATATTTCGCATTTTTATTCATATAGATAACATCTGGCAAATCTTTTCTTATAACAGGTTTGTTTGTAGGAACAACTATAACTTTTAAGTTATAAATTTGTTTAAATTCTTCTTCTTCTGTTTTAGCTGTCCCCGTCATTCCTGACAATTTTTCGTACATCCTAAAATAATTTTGCAGTGTGATAGAAGCTAGAGTCTGATTTTCTCCCGCAACTTCCAAATGTTCTTTGGCTTCAATCGCTTGGTGAAGCCCGTCCGAATATCTTCTACCTTCCATAAGTCTTCCAGTAAATTCGTCAACTATTATAACTTCTCCATCATTGTTGATGATGTAATCTCTATCAATTTTAAACAGTTCTTTCGCTTTTAATGCCTGTGTTAAAAAGTGTGTAAGTTCAACATATTCAGGTGAATAAAGGTTATCAATTTTCAAAATTCTCTCAACGTTTTTAATCCCTTTGTCTGTAATTGTAACAGTATGTGATTTTTCATCAACTTCATAATCTTCCCAATCTTCGTCAGGAATTACAGTATTTTTTTTATCTTTTATTTCTTCAGTTTTGTAACTTCTTTTCAATCTTTTAGCAACTTCCGCAAAAGTGTTGTACCACTCTGTCGTCTCTTCAGCCGCTCCAGATATAATTAACGGAGTTCTCGCTTCATCAATTAAAATCGAATCCACCTCGTCGACAATTACAAAGTTATGTCCTCTTTGAACTTTTTCTTCAAGTGAACCAACCATGTTATCCCTTAAGTAGTCAAATCCAAACTCACTGTTTGTTCCGTAAGTTATATCCGCTTGGTAAGCGATTTTTCTCCGTTCTTGAGTAATATTTCCACCGATAAAATCAGATCTCAATCCCAAAAATTCAAATAACTCAGCCATGATATCCCTATCCCTTTTGGCTAAATAGTCGTTTACGGTCACGACATGCACCCCTTTTCCAGTTAGTGCATTTAAGTAAATAGGAAGTGTCGACATAAGTGTTTTACCTTCTCCAGTTTTCATTTCTGCAATACTTCCCTTATGCAAAATCATACCACCTATGATTTGGACATCGTAGTGACGCATTCCTATTATTCTTTTAGACGCTTCTCTTACAGTAGCAAACGCTTCTATTAAAATATCATCTAAAGTTTCTGATTTTGAAATTCTTTCTTTAAATTCCACAGTTTTGTGCTGCAATTGTTCATCTGTCATTTTTTCAAATAGTGGTTCAATTTCATTAATTTTCTCCACTACTTTTCTCATTTTTTTTATTTCTCTTTCATCTGAAGTTCCAAATATTTTTTCTCCAAGTTTTTTTAACATTTTATTCTTCTTTTTCCTTTCGATTTAAATTTATTTAATTTAATTAAAATTTTTTGTAATTAAAATCGAAAATTTTTATTCTCTTATTCGCAAGTCATTCTCTTTTCTTTTTTCAAAAAATCTGTCATTTTGGAATAAGTTTTTATTTCTTATTACATCGTCGAAAAAATCTATATTTTCATTAATTTTTGTAATAACGTGAAATTCATTTCGTGAATTGCTTTCAATTTTTTTTCTTTTTCCAATTTTTTTAAGTTCTTTAGCAAAGACATCATTTTTATCACTATTTATTTTGCTAATTTCATTCGCAATATCATCAATATCTTTATGCGACAAATTATTGTCGTTTACAAAGTTATTAAGTTTACTTGTGAATTTTGGCGTTCCCAAAAGACTCGAATAAGTCATCATAAAAATAATGCTCATAACGACTAAAACTATATTTTTTTTATTCATCTTGTCATTTCCTTATAAAATTTTAATATGCATTGTGTTCATTTAAAAGAATAGTTCCCTTGAAAAATAAAGTTATTGCATAAAGTTATTATATCAAATATGTTAAATTATATCAATAAAAAAATAGGAAAAATAGAAAGCTAAATAAATAAAAATTATTGTAACTTAACTTTAACTTCTTATTTTCAAAAAGAATGCAAGAATATTCAAAATCCAAAATTGCAAAGGATAAAAAATATAGAAAAACCATTTGTGAATTGGTGCCTTGCTTCCTTTTTTTCCATTATACAAAAATATGAATGGCAAAAATAAAAATGTTAAACCGTCGCTGTTATAGCAAAAACTGTCAAACCATGCTCTTGAATTAGGGTATTTTGCAGGATTTAACGATGGCGTAAATAATGGAATATATAACATATTCAAAATTAAAAATGTTATTATCTGCTTTTTTCTATTTCCATAGAATGCCCAAAAACTAATCATTGTAAACAAAGTCTGTATTCCACCTTCAAGTCCCATGATATAATTTCCAATCACAATAGGAACAAAAGAAAATACCAATCCCAAAATAAAAAGAAAAATTCCTAAAATATTATAAATTACTTTTTTACTACTTCTCCCTTTTTGCAAGAAATAAATTATTGTAAATCCAATCGCAAGACTTAAAAAAATATTATCTACTATTTGATATCTTTCTCCTAGTATGATAAATGAAATTACATTTCCAAATTGCATCAAAATAGCGGCTATCCACAATCTTGCCATATATTTTTTACGGTTTCTTGTATGATAAAAGCCTTCCACTGTAAAAAATGCAAATAATGGTGCCACAAATCTTGTGATTAAATGAATCCAAGATGGTAAAAATCCTGAAAATGCAAAAAATACTGAGTCTAAAAACATAAAAAATAAAGCAATATATTTCAACTGATTTGTATTTAATTTTTTCATAAAATCCTCCTCAAATATTATTTTTGTAAAAAATTATAACACTTTTATCAGATAGATTTATAATATTTTATATAAAATAATCTTTATTATTAAAAATAAATAAAATATTTTTAAAAATTGAACTAATAAATATAAAATTTTTATATTTGAAAAAATAAGCACATTATTTTAATATGTTTAGGTGTTGTATTTTAATTATAAAATCCATATTACAAATTCCAAAGTAAAAATTCCCAATCCTCATTCTTAATTTCTTCATTAGACCTGTTCGATAACCTTGTATAAAAAATTAGAATAGGGTATAATAATACTGGTGATGAAGATGATAGATAATATTGAAAGAATAAAAAAACTTAAAAAAGAGAATTATCAAAAAATTTTTGGCATAAAAAAAGATACCTTTGACAAAATGCTGAAACTTTTGAATGAAACATACATAACTGAACATTTGAAAGGCGGGCATCCGCCAAAACTATCAGTTCTTGACAGGCTTGTAATCATGCTGTCATATTATCGCGAGTATAGAACTATGGAAAATATCGCCTTTGATTACGGCGTTGCCAAAAGCACCATTTGCGAGAGCATCAAATGGGCTGAAGGCATACTGATAAAGAGCGAGGCTTTTTCCTTGCCTAAAAAAAGGGAGCTTGCTAATGATGTAGACATTGAGGCGGTATTGGCTGATGCTACGGAATGTGAAATTGAGCGTCCTAAAAAAAACAGCAGAAATACTATTCGGGGAAAAAGAAAAAACACACTGTAAAGGCTCAGATAGCTGTGAACGAGAAGGACTTGAAAATCCTTAATGTTTCATTTTCATATGGGAGCGTGCATGATTTCAAGCTTTTATGCGAAAGCGGCCTACATTTTTCAAAGGATGTAGTTTTAATTGCAGATAAAGGATATCTTGGAATCAACAAGATACACAGTAATAGCCTGATACCGAAAAAGTCGACAAAGAAGCACAAATTAACGAAAGAGGAAAAGAAATACAATTCAATTATTTCAAAGCGGAGAATTTACATAGAGCATGTGAACAGATGTATTAAGAAATTTAAAATAGTGTCTGGACGTTACAGAAATAAAAGGAAGAAATTTTTTATGAGATTCTCATTAATTTGTGCAATTTATAATTTTGAATTATAGGTTATCGAACAGGTCTAATTTAATAACTTCGTGGATTGAATAAGAAACTTAAAATAGAAGTTTTTATTTACCTTTAAATGTTTTGCTTCATCTCAATTTTTTTATTATGATTGAAAAATTTTTCAAATAATGGTAATATTATTCTTGTATAATTTTATAAAAATAAAAAAATTTTAAACATAATTATTAAAGGAGAAGAATGAAAAAAACACTTTATAAAAAAGTCTTTTCTGTAGGACTTCCAGTTGCAATAGAAAATATGATTTACAGCCTTATGAATTTTATTGACATATTTATGGTTGGAAAAAATAATGTAGCTCTTGGACTTGGAACAATTGCAGTTGCTGGAACAGGATTTGCCAATCAAATATTTATGATTTTCGTGACCTCGCTTTTTGGAATGAACAGCGGTGGCGGAATTTTAGCAGCTCAGTATTTTGGGAACAAAGATTATAAAAATTTGAAGCGATGCCTTGGAATTACAATAATTGTTGGATTTGTGTTTTCGTTAATTTTTTTCTTTGCAGGAATTTTTATTCCAGAAGTTATAATTTCGATATTTACAAAAGATGCAAATGTTATAAAAGTTGGAGCAGCATATATGAAAATAGTCGCTTGGGTTTATCCACTTATGGGAGTTGGACTTGCGTTTAATATGCAGCTTCGTGCGATTGGAAAGACAAAATATTCGTTTTATTCAAGTGTCATTGGACTAGTCGTAAACTTAATGTTTAATACTGTGTTAATATTTGGATATTTTGGTTTTCCTGCGTTAGGAGTTAGAGGGGCTGCAATTGCGACTGTCATTGCAAGAATCATAAGCACCTTTTATATAATTTTTATAATTTATAAATTGAAGTTGCCAATTGCGGGGAAAATAAGCGAATTATTTGATTTATCGCCACATTTTTTTGTAAAAGTTATGAAAATTTCGCTTCCAGTATTTTTGCATGAAATACTTTGGGTTTTGGGGTCAAGTGTCTACATCGTAATTTTTGGACGAATGGGAACAAATTATGCGGCTTCGATTCAGACGGTAAAAGCAATAAGCAGCTTAGTTTTAACATTATTTTTTGGACTTTCAAGCGCAACTTCAGCGATTATTGGAAATGAAATTGGTGCGGGGAATGAAGAAAATGCCTACAACTATTCTATGATTTTATTAAAAGTGTCATTTTTTTGTGGACTTTTAGTCGGACTTTTTGTGCTTTTATTCAGTCCGTTAATTTTGTCGCTGATGGGAATTTCTAAAAGCATTTACCCATTGACAAAGCAAATTGTAAAATCAGAAGTTTTTATAATTGTTGTAAAATCTTTGAGTCTGCAGCTTTTAGTTGGAATTTTAAGAGCTGGGGGAGATGTGATTTGGACGATATTTATGGATTTAATTCCGCTTTGGTGTGTTGCAATTCCAATCACATATTTTACAGGACTTCAGCTAGGGTGGCCAATTTATATAGTTTATTTACTTTCATGCAGCGACGAAGTCATAAAAATTTGGCCTTGTATTAAAAGATTAAAAAGTAAAAAATGGATTAATAATCTGGTAAGTTAGGGAGAAAAAAATATGAAAGAAAATATAAAAAAGAATATAATAAAAAGAAGTTTTACAATAGGAGTTTTATTTTTTCTTGTGTCTTGTTCTACAATAAAGACGCCACCTGAGGGAGTCGACTATGAAAGCCCGGTTAGAGATAGTAAAAATGTCGACTTTCACTATGATTTAACATATTTGGACAAAGATGGAAATATTAAATATGATAGAAAGATTTGGGATGCGACTTACGAAGTTGTCGATAATGCAAAAGATTATTTGGTAATCGAAATGTTTTTATTTAACGATATTTATAACAAAGATGTGGATAAATTTCCTGAATTTGCAAAAGAATACACGAGAAGGCTTGTGAAAAAGAAAATGGAAAATCCAAATTTAAAAGTATATATATTATCGGACGAAAATAATGATTTGTATGGAGCATTTGAGCATCCGCTTATCACAGAAATGAAAAATGCTGGAATTGATGTTATAGATGTGGATATTTACAAGTTAAAAGACACTTTTCCATGGTATTCGCCCATTTGGCGAAGTGTGATAAAACCTTTTGGGAACCCACAGGGAAAAGGATGGATTACTAATTTTTATGGACCGATGTGGCCAAAACTTACGCTTAGAAATTTATTTCGTGCTTTAAATGTAAAAGCTGACCACAGAAAGATTTTTTTGAATGAAGATAAAGTTGTAATTGCGAGTGCAAATATTCACGATCCTAGTTATTTTCATGAAAATGTGGCAATTTCTGCTGATGGAGAAATTACTAAAGACATTTTAAGAGATTTACAGCTGGTTGCAAAATTTTCAGGTGGAAATATAGATGTCTCAAGTGAAAGTGAAGCTAAAAAACCTGTTAATATAAAAAATTTTCAAGCATCAAAAATTAAATTTAAAGAAGATGAAAGTTTAAAATCAGATTTGCAAAAACAAGTTGAACAAATTGAGAAGAATAAAGGAAATTTTGTAGATAAAGGAACGAAAGAATTTTACGAAACGGGAGAACTTACAAAAAATGAAGATGTTTTGCAAAATGATGATCCAAATAATAGTTACAAAGTTCAATTTGAGTCAGAAGCTAAGATTGGTGAAAATTTAGACAAAGATATTGACAGTTTAAAAGCTGGGGACGAAGTTCTTATGGGAATGTACTTTTTGGCGGACAGACCAGTTATAGATAAACTTATTAAAGCGGCTAACCGTGGAGTCAAAGTGAGAATTATTTTTGACAGAAGCAGGGATGCTTTTGGAATGAGTACAAATGGACTTCCAAATAAACCTGTTTCAAAAAAATTAAAGAAAAAAACAAAGAATAAAATCGAGATAAAATGGTATTTTACAAACAATGAACAATTTCATACAAAGATAATGCTAATGAAAAAAACAGATGGAAATGTTATAATACATACAGGTTCTGCGAATTATATTAAAAAAAATATTCGTGGCTACATAATGGATGCCAATTTAAGAGTTTTGACAAATAAAGATTCTAAGCTGACAAAAGATGTCTACAACTATTTTGACAGATTGTGGGAAAATAGAGATGGACTGTTTACAATAAATTTTGATGATGAGCCAACGACGAAAGCAAGTCAAGACTTTATGTACAAAATATTAGATGCGGCGCAATTAGGTTCGTTTTAAAATAATAAAAAATATAAATAATTTTAAAAGAGAGGAAAAAACTATGAAAATGAGAAAAAAAATGACATTTTTGCTAATTATATTAGCACTGGGAACAATGACAGTATCTTGTAAAAAGAAAGCAAGAAACAATAAGTCGGCACAGACACAGATTTCAAATAAACCAATAAATACAGATATTTTCAATTTAGGAGCGAAACAAGCACAAGGAAATCCAAATATCCAAAATCTGACTCCTGAAGAACAACAAAAATTGATTGACAATCAAATTGATCCAGCAAAAGTTTCAGAAGCGTTGACAAAAGCGCAAAATGGAGATAAAGAATCAATTATGTCATTGGCACAACTTTATTACAATTTAAAAGATAATAACAAAGTAAAACAAATTTTGCAGTATGGAGTTGATAAAGGTTACCCTGAAGCAATTTATAATTTGGCAGTAATTTTAAAACAGGAAGGAAATACAGAACAAGCTAATAAACTTATGGCACAACTTCCAAGAACTGAAAGAGTTGTGAGAAGACAAGGGGGAAGAGTTGTAAGCAGTGGAGGACCTGTCATGATTAGACAGCTTAGAATGCGTCTAGGAGCTGAAGAATATAATAGAGCGGTAGATTTGGTAAGAGCCAAAAAATATGATGAAGCCAAAAAATATTTTGAAAAAGCCTACAATGCCGGAATAAAAGAAGCGGATGTCCGTATAGCGCTTATTAATAAAGAACAAAAAAATACAGATGAGTCTGTAAAATGGTTTCAAAAAGCAGCTAATCGTGGTGTAAAAGAAGCAAATTTTGAAGTGGGAGCAATGCTTTATGACAGTGGAAAACAAGAAGAAGCTAGACCCTATTTACTAAAAGCATATAAAGCGGGAAATAAATCACTTGCCATGCCTATTGCAATGTCGTATCATAACCAAAAAGATACAGCTGAAGCGGTAAAATGGTATAAAATTGCTGCACAAAACGGAGATAAAAATGCAAAAGCGACACTTGAAAGACTTGAAAGACCAAATTCTTCAGGTGAAAACAGTTCTACAACTAAAGGTGAAGAAGGAAAATCTAGAAACTCTACGACTTTTTTAGGAAATCAAAATTCAAAAAGTCTTACTGAAAGCACTTTAAACAGTGTTAAAAGTAAAGGTAAAGCTGAAGAGGAGAAAAAAATAGAGGAAAAGAAAGATACAAGCGAAAAACATAATAATGAAAAAAAAGAAGTAAATATAGATGAAATTATGAACAGTAAAGCAAAAGAATATAGCAAATAAAAAATATTGACATTTAAAAAAAAATGTTGTATACTAATTATACAATAATCAAATTAAATAACTTATCAAGAGAGATATTAGGGACAGGCCCGTTTTGAGTATCCAGCAACCTGTATTTACAAGGTGCTAAATCCTGGCATTGAATGCGAAGATAAGAATTATAATTCTCTTCCTAGCAGGAAGAGATTTTTTTTTAAATATTTGAAATGAAATTTAGGAGGAAAAAATGGGAAAAAAAGTTTATTTTACATCAGAATTTGTATCACCGGGGCATCCAGATAAAATTTGTGACCAAATTTCTGATTCAATTTTGGATGCTTGTTTAAAAGATGATGAAAATTCAAGAGTTGCTTGTGAAGCGTTTGCAACAACTGGACTAGTTGTTATAGGTGGAGAAATTACAACTAAAACTTATGTAGATGTACAAAAAATTGTGCGAGAAAAAATAACTGAAATTGGATATAGACCTGGAATGGGATTTGACGCTGACTGTGGTGTGTTAAATACTATCCATTCTCAATCGCCAGATATTTCAATGGGAGTTGACACAGGTGGAGCTGGAGATCAAGGAATTATGTTCGGTGGTGCGGTAAACGAAACTGAAGAGCTTATGCCGCTTGCGCTTGTTCTATCTCGTGGAATTATTCAAAAATTGACAAAACTTACTAGAAGTAAAGAGCTTTCTTGGGCTAGACCTGATGCTAAGGCTCAAGTTACGCTTGCTTATGATGAAAATGGTAAAGTTTTAGGAGTAGATACAATTGTATTATCAGTTCAACACAACGAAGAAGTTACGCAAAAACAAATTGAAGAAGATTTAAAAGAAAAAGTGATAAAACCTGTACTTGAAAAATATGATTTAAAAATTGACGAAGTTAGAAAATTTCACATAAATCCGACTGGAAGATTTGTAATTGGAGGGCCTCACGGGGATTCTGGGCTAACTGGAAGAAAAATTATAATTGACACTTATGGTGGATATTTTAGACATGGTGGAGGAGCATTTTCTGGAAAAGATCCATCAAAAGTTGACAGATCGGCTGCCTATGCGGCAAGATGGATTGCTAAAAATATCGTTGCAGCGGGACTTGCCACTAAATGTGAAGTTCAGTTGTCTTATGCGATTGGAGTTGTTGAGCCGGTGTCAATAAGAGTCGAAACATTTGGGACTGGAACTGTTGACGAAACTAAAATTGAAGAAGCTGTTTCTAAAATTTTTGATTTAACACCTAGAGGTATTGAAAAATCGCTTAGTCTTAGAAAACCGTCGTTTAGATATCAAGATTTGGCGGCATTTGGACATATTGGACGAACTGATATTGATTTACCTTGGGAAAAGCTTGACAAAGTTGAAGAAATAAAAGAAGCATTAAAATAAAAAAAATTAAAAAAATAGTAAAATAAATTATGTAAATTTAGCATATTAATGAAAAAAGTACAAAACCATTTAATATATTTTAAAGGAGGAATTGTGAAAAAATTTAAAATTTTATTTTTCGTTATAGTTATTTTAATTTTAGGAATAGGGATAAAAAGTATTTTTTTTAAAAGTAAAACAAAAAATGATGATCCTGTGGTATTTAATTTAGGAATTAATTACAACACATTAGATCCACATTTATTTACGGAAATGATTTCTGCTCAAGTTGACAGTTCTATTTATGAAGGACTTTTGCGTCTTGACAAAAAAGGAAACTATACTGGTGGAGTGGCTGAAAGTTTTACAGAAAATAATAATAAGATGACTTTTAAAATTAGAAAAAATGCCAAATGGAGTGACGGTTCTAGGGTTACTGCAAATGATTTCGTGTTTGCATTTAGAAGAGTTTTAAATCCTAAAACAGCTGCAAGATTCTCAGAAATGCTTTTTCCAATAAAAAATGCGGAGAAATATTATGAGGGTAAAGCAAAAGCTGATGAATTAGGAGTTAAAGCGATAGATGATAATAACCTTGAAATAGAATTTGAACATCCAGTTGCTTACTTTAAATATATTTTAACACTTCCAATAACAGCACCTATTAAAGAAGATTTTTATAAAACTCACGAAAAGACTTTTGCTGTAAATTTAGATAGTTTTTTGTTTAATGGACCGTATAAAATAACAAAATTAAGCGATGGGGAAACATTACTTGAAAAAAATGAAAATTATTGGAATGCTAAAAATATAAAAATACCTAAAATAAAATACATTGTTTCTTCAGATTTCCATGCTGTAGATAATTTAATAGAAAATGGAGAAATTGATATTTCGAGAGTTGAAAACTATAATCTTGAAAAATATAGAAAAGATAAAACATTAAATTCTTTCTTAATAGGAAAACTGTGGTATTTAGATTATAATTTAAATAATAAATTTTTGAAAAATCAAAAATTAAGACAAGCTATTTCAATGGCGATTGACAGAGATGTGAATATAAAAAAAATAAAAAACAACGATGGTTCAATAGCCGCAAGATCAGTAATTAGTAATCAAATTTCTGGATATTCAAAAAAATATAGGGAAGAATATCCTGATAATAATTACATAAATGATAAAGATCCAAAATTGGCTAAAAAATTATATGACGAAGCATTAAAAGAACTTGGAGTGAAAGAGCTTGAACTGGGATTACTCGCAGGAAATTCTGATCCTGAAACATTGGAAATACAGCATATTCAGGAAGAATTAAGAGTAAAATTGGGATTAAAGACAAAAATAACAGTTGTATCGCTAAAAGAGCGTCTAAATATGACACGAAGCGAAAAGTACGACATCGTTCTAAATACTTGGTCACCAAAATATGACGATGCTACTACATATTTTGACAGATGGAAGACAAAAGATAATAAAAATGCTTCTGTTTGGCGAAAACAAAAATATGATTTGTTAGTTGACGAAATTTACAAAATGCCAAAAAGTGCTGAAAGGGATAAGAAAATTAACGAAGCAGAAAAAATCTTAATTGACGACGCAGTAATTGCACCAATTTATTTTGCAATCGAAAATACTTACACAAATCCTAAAATTCACGGACTTGTTCGAAGAGAAATAACAGGAATAACAGATTTTACATATGCGTATATTAAATGATTTATAATTTATTTTAACAACATAATTTAAATATAAAAAAGTTTCTTAAATAATGTAACTAAAAAATTGCATTTTTACAGAAACTTTTTTTATAAAATATTTTGTAAATCGAAAAAGAAAGAAAAAAATAAATAAAGAGAAAAAATTTGATATAATTTATTTTTTGTAGTAAAATATAAAAAAATATTAAATATTAAAGGAGTGAACTTATGAAACTAAAAAAATATTCTAAAATATTTATGGGTTTAACACTTTTAGGAATTTTGTCAAGCTGTACTACTGCACCACTTACAGGAAGAAAACAGCTTAGCCTTGTCAGCGATGAAAGTGTCAGAGAGAGCTCAATATCTTCTTACAACGAATTTATTCGTCAGGCGAGTGCAAAGGGACTTCTTGCTAATAATACGGCTGATGGGCAAAGACTTAGAAGAATAGGAAACAGAATATCTTCAGCGGTTGAACAGTATTTACGTGAAAATAATTTATCGAGTAAAGCTAAAAATTTGGACTGGGAATTTAACTTGATAAAAAGTAACGAAGTAAATGCTTTTGCTATGCCAGGTGGAAAGATTGCCTTTTATACGGGAATTTTGCCAGTGTTAAATACAGATTCTGGAATAGCGTTTGTAATGGGGCATGAAATAGGACATGTCATTGGAGGGCATCACTCTGAAGGTGCAAGTAATCAAGCATTAGCTGGAGTTGCGGCATCTGTTACAGGACTTTTTGCTGGAAACTTGGTAACTTCGCTTGTATCAGAAGGACTTAGTATAGGTCTGTTAAAATTTAATAGAACGCAAGAATATGAGGCTGATAAATACGGTATGATTTTTATGGCAATGGCAGGTTATAATCCAGCAGATGCCATTACCGCTCAAGAGAGAATGGAATCAATAGGTGGCAGAAATATAGAAATTTTATCGACACATCCATCTGGAAAAAACAGAGTTGAAGCAATGAGAAAATTTTTGCCAGAAGCTATGAAATATTATAAGAAATAAGAAAAATTAAGAAATAAAAATTAAAGAAATAAAAAAATAGAATAGTAATAAAATAAAATAAAAATAAAAAAATTGAGATAGAGTAAAATTTAAAAATAAAAATATTTTGCTCTATTTTTTAAATTATTAAAAAATAAAAGGAGTTTTATAAAAAAATGAATAAATATAAAAAAAAAGAAATTATAAAAAATAAAATAAGTGTTGCTCCAATGGTTGATAGAACTGACAGGCACTTCAGAAATTTTGTCAGAATGATAAATAAAGACGTGTTGTTGTATACGGAAATGATCACAGCACAGGCAATTATAAATGGGGATTTAGACTACATTTTAGGTTTTGACAAAATTGAAAATCCCATTGTTTTGCAAATTGCGGCGACAAGTCCTGAAGATGCATACAAAGCTGTAAAAATTTCGGAAAAATATGATTACGATGAAATAAATTTGAATGTGGGGTGTCCGTCAGACAGAGTTTCTGGAAATATGATGGGAGCTTGTCTTATGGCGTATCCAGAAAAAGTGGCAAAAATCTTGGAGGCAATGAATTCAGCTACTTCAAAACCTGTTTCGATTAAGCATAGAATTGGGATAGATGGAACAAAGATATTGCCTGATGAGATTTCAAAAAAAGTGTTTGACACATATGAAGATATGAAAAATTTTGTTGAAATTGTAAAAAAAGTTGGGATTAAAAAATTTATAATTCATGCAAGAATAGCAGTTCTTGCTGGTCTTGATACTAAGCAAAACAGAGAAATTCCGCCTTTGAGATATGATGAAGTTTATAAAATAAAAAAAGAAATACCAGATTTGTATGTAGAAATTAATGGAGGAATTAAAACAGTTGAAGAGATTGATAAGCACTTGGAACATGTTGATTCAGTAATGATTGGGCGGCAAATTTATGAAAATCCGATGATTTTAACACAGTTTGGAAAGTATTATGGTAAAAATATAAAAATTACGAGGGAAGAAATTATTGAAAAAATGATAAAATATGTTGAAAAGATAGAATTAAATGGAATAAGACCACATTTATTCTTAATGCACACTCACGGTTTATTTTTTGGAAAGAAAGGCAGCAAGTTTTGGAAAAGAGCTATTAATAATCCAAAAGCTGATTCTTTTATGTTAAAAAATTTATTGAAAGAATTAAAAAACGAAAGAAAAATTTAAAACAATGAAACTACTTTTAAAACCAAAATATTAATGTAACAAATATAAAAAAGTATTTTACAAATTAAAAAATATATGTAATAATTATAATGTTGATATTAAATTAAGTGAAAAAAATAATTTAAAAGGAGAATATTTATGCACGAAGACACAATATCTAAAGTTTCAAATGCGGCAAAAGGTAAAGTTGAACTACTGCGAGAAAGTAAAGCCAGATATTTAATGTCGGCAGGACTTGCGGGATTGTTTATTGGATTTGGAATTATGCTTATTTTTGTAATTTCAGGACTTTTAGGAAAGAGTCCAGCAACTAAAATTGTTATGGGAGTAGCTTTTCCAGTTGCCTTGAGTTTGGTGGTTGCACTTGGCGTGGAACTGTTTACTGGAAATAATATGGTTGGTTTTGCAGGATTTTTAAATAGAGCAATAACTGGAAAAGAATTGATTGAATTATGGATATTTTCATACATTGGAAATCTTATTGGTTCAATTATAGGTGGAGCGTTATTTGTTTTTTCAGGAGTTGCAACGCCGCAAATAGTTGATACATTTGTAAAAGCGGGTGTGGCAAAGACGACAGCACCAGCGGGACAATTTTTTTTAGAGGAATTTTATGCAATTTTCTTGTCTGCCTTGCCGTTCTTTCTGGAATAAAATTAAAAGAGGAAACTGCAAAATTAATAATGGTTTTCTGGTGTTTATTCGTTTTTATAACATGCGGATTTGAACATAGTGTAGCCAATATGACGCTTTTTACGATCGCAAATTTATTAAACGGTGCAAAAGTTACATTGGGAGGATGTGCTTATAACTTATTATTTGTAACATTAGGTAATATAGTTGGTGGCGGATTTATCGGTTTCGCATATTACTATATTGGAAGAGAAAAAAATAAATAAAATTTTTTATTAATATACGGAGAGAAATTTAATTCAGGAGGAAAAATGAAAATAAGTTTAGATTACGAAAATTTTAATGCAGCACTTTCAAAATTGAGCAAAGAATATGAAATCTATGCTCCGATTGAAATACCGTATCGTGGAACTTTTTCTGATACGCCTGTTATCAGATATTCAAAAATAAATAAAGTGGAAGAAATTTGCTTTGATAAAAAATCGCATTTTTCAGCAAAGGAAATAATGCTTCCTATAACTCAAACAATGTTCTATTTTACTGGTGACGAGTGTAAAATGCCAGAAGAACAGGATAAAAAATATTTAATATTTTTAAGAAGCTGTGATTTTCATGGAGTAAAAAGAGTGGATGAAATTTACTTAAATAACAAATTTTTAGATATTTATTATAAAAGAGTGAGGGATAAAGTTAAATTTGTCGTATTTGGATGTCCAAATTCATTTGAAAATTGTTTTTGCGTGGATATGGGAACTAACAAAACTGATAAATATAATTTGGGAATTAAAGTTACAGAAAATGAAATTTTTGTTGATATAAAAGACGACGAAATGAAAGAGTTTTTTGAAGAAACACAAAATAAAGAAAAAGATTTTGAAATGGAATTTGTAACTGACAATGAAATTCATGTAGATATTCCAGACAATATTGAACTTTCCGATATTATAAATTTAGATTTATGGCGTGAATATGACAGCCGTTGCATAGCTTGTGGAAAATGTAACTTTGTCTGTCCAACTTGTACTTGTACGACGACGCAAGATATTTTTTACAGCGAGAATGACAATAATGGTGAGCGGAGAAGAGTGTGGGCTTCGTGCCATGTAAATGGATTTACTGATATGGCTGGTGGTCATTCGTTTAGACAAAGACATGGAGATAGAATGAGATTTAAAGTTATGCATAAAATTTCTGACTTTAAAAAGAGATTTGGGTACCAGATGTGTACTGGTTGTGGACGATGTGATGATGCTTGCCCTGAATACATTTCATTCTCAAACTGCATAAATAAATTAAGTGCGGAACTAAAGAGAATTTCCAAAGAAAAAAGGGGTGAAATCTAATGGAAAATATTTATTTGCCGACAGCGCACAAAGTTTTACTTGTGGAACAGACGACAGAGTTGGAGTGGCTTTTTCGTGTGGAATATAATGAAAGTAGTGTGAATGCTGGACAATTTATGCAAGTGTCGCTTCCTAAAGTTGGAGAAGCTCCTATTTCAATTGCAAATTTTGACTTGGAAAAAGGATATTTGGATTTTTTGATTAGAAAAGTTGGGAAAGTAACAGATGAAATTTTTAAATTAAAAGCTGGAGATAAAGTATTTTTGCGTGGACCTTACGGAAATGGTTTCCCAATTGAGAAATATAAAAATAAACATATTGTAATGGTTGTTGGAGGAAGTGGAATTGCACCAGTTCGTCCGATTATTGAATATTTTACAAAACATCCTGAAGAAATGAAGTCTTTTAAAATAATTGTAGGTTACAAAAATTATGAAAGCGTGATTTTTGAAGAAGAGTTTTCTCGTTGGAGGGAAAATATTGAGATTTTAGTCACTTTGGACAATGCTGAAAGTGCAAGAGATTTAGGGAAAACTGAAGAAGAATTTCATGAAGGAATGGTAACTAAATATATTCCAGATTTGAAAATTGAAAATATGGATGAAACCGAGTTTATTGTAGTGGGACCGCCAATAATGATGCATTTTGCCTGTCTTGAAATTTTGAAATTGAATGTGCCAGTTGAAAAAATATGGGTTTCATTTGAGAGAAAAATGTCGTGTGCGGTTGGAAAATGTGGGCACTGTAAAATTGATGAGACATATATCTGCTTAGAAGGGCCTGTATTTAAGTATGACAAGGCACAAAAATTGTTGGATTAGAAAAATTTTTAGAAATCTAAATTTAAGAAAGAAGGCAATAAAATGAGTATGGATTTAAATAGAAAAGTTGTTACAAAAAATGCATATAGAGTGACAAAAGACAGATCAAAAACTGCACTTCGTGTAAGAGTTCCAGGTGGAGCTATTACAGCAGAAATAATGGGCTTAGTTGCAGATATAGCAAATACTTACGGAGATGGAAATGTGCATATTACAACTCGTCAAGGATTTGAAGTTTTGGGAATCAATTGGAAGGACATTGAAAAAGTCAACAAAATGGTTCAGCCAATTATGGAAAAATTAGATATTAATTACAAGGACAAAGATAAAGGATATGCAGCAGCTGGGACAAGAAATGTGGCAGCATGTATCGGAAATAAAGTTTGTCCAAAAGGGGCTTACAACACAACTGAACTTGCAAAAAAAATAGAAAAAGCGATTTTTCCAAATGATTTTCACTTTAAAGTTGCTCTAACTGGCTGTCCAAATGATTGTCAAAAAGTAAGAATGCACGATTTTGGAATAATCGGAATGGCAAAGCCTGAACTGGATGAATCAAGATGTGTTTCGTGTGGAATGTGTGAAAGAAAATGTAAAAAATTGTCTACAGGAGCGATTACATATAAAAATTATAAACCTGTGAGAGATCATGACAGATGCATAGGTTGTGGAGAATGTGTCTTAAACTGTCCTACAGGAGCGTGGACAAGATCACCCAAAAAATACTATAAGCTTGCGATAATGGGAAGAACTGGAAAGCAAAATCCAAGACTTGCTGAAGATTGGCTTTTGTGGGCAGACGAAGAATCAATTATAAAAATTATGAAAAATACTTATGAATATGTTGACAAATATATAGATAGAAGTCTTCCAAAAGAGCATATCGGTTATATCGTTGACAGAACTGGCTTTGATGAATTTAAGAAATGGGTTCTAAAAGATGTAAACTTACCTGAAGAAGCCATTATGATTGATAGAATTTACTGGGGAAATAGCATAAAATATCCTGGAATTAAATAATTTTTTGTAAAAAAATAATAAACTTGAAAAGAAAATAATAATTTGATACTATTTAACAAAAGAATAGTATCATTTTTATTTAATTTAATTAAAAAAAGGAGTAAAGAAATTGATAGAAGAAAATATAAAAAATGCGAAAGAAATACTTGAAAAAATGAATCCAAATCAAAAAATTAATTATCACACAATTTTGGGGAAATTAATAGATGATTGGAAAAAAAATGAAATCCGACCGAAAATATTGGTTCATAGTTGTTGTGCGCCGTGCAGCACCTATGTTTTGGAGTTTCTTACGCAATATGCCGATGTTACCGTACTTTTCGCCAATAACAACATTCATCCCCGAGCTGAGTATGAAAAAAGAGCTTTGGTGCAGAAGGAATTTATTGACAAATTTAATAAGAAAACTGGAAATAATGTTGGATTTATTGAAGAAGAGTATAAACCTGCTGATTTTTATCGTGCTGTAAAAGGTCTGGAAAATGAAAAAGAAGGAGGAAAAAGATGTACAATTTGCTTTCAAATGAGACTTGATATAGTGGCTAAAAAAGCGCAGAAACTGGGATTTGACTACTTTGGGAGCGCTTTGACACTGAGTCCACATAAAAATAGTCAGCTTATAAATACTTTGGGGCTAGAAATTCAAGAAATTTTTGATGTAAAATATTTGCCAGCGGATTTTAAGAAAAATAACGGCTACAAGCGTTCAGTTGACATGTGTGCTGAATATGATATTTACAGACAATGTTACTGCGGCTGTGTATTTGCAGCACTAGATCAAGGAATTGATTTAAATGAATATAAATAGATATTAAAAATAAAAAAACTCATTAATAGACGACCGATAATCATTTTAATGAGTTTAATTTTTTAAATTAAATTATTTAAAATGCTGTAACTGTTGCAAGAAATCCAAAAATAACTCCTGGTAAATTTGCTGCTGACAACGGATAATCTTTTTTTTCTTTTAAAAGTCCATAACTTGTCCAAATAGCACAGTTAACTGTTGCAGCTAATGGTTGTAGGAAAAATGTTTTATGTCCATGTAAATTTCCCATTATTTGCGGAACATAAGATACATACATTATTACAGAAAGTAATGTTCCGAGCCATCCTAAAATTTTTAGATTTTTTTCAGTCATCTTTTTTCCTTCTTTCTTTAACACTCTAGTTTTTTATTTTTTCTATAATTATATAATTATAAAATGTTGAGTATTAATCTTTATATTTTTATTTATTCAATAATTATACTACTTTTTATTTAAAAATTCAAGTAAACTTTTATATTTTTAGTAAAATTAAAATCAGAATTTTTCTAAATAAAAGAAAAAAATTATAAAAGTATAACTTAATTCAAAGTAAGATTGTGGTATAATATCAAAACGAAAAAATTTTTAAATATTAAAGTTAAATATTAAAATTTAAATTTTAGCAATAAAAGTTGCTAGTTTTTTTTATTTTAAGAAAAAAATTAAGAGAAAATGTACTTTCAAAAATTAAAAAAAACTTTTGAAGTATTGAGAAAGGAAGGAATATGATAAAGACACTGTTCTCACATATTGGTGAATATAAAAAAGTACTTTAATTGCGCCAATTTTCATTGCGCTAGAAGCTATTCTGGAAATGCTTATACCGACACTTATGGCTTCAATCATTGATTTAGGATTAAACAAGGGAGATATGAGCTTTACTGTAAAAGTTGGATCATTTACGCTAGTTATTGCGATGGTTTCGCTTACAGCTGGAATTTTGGCGGGAAGATATGCGTCACATGCTTCTGCTGGGTTTGCTAAAAATTTGAGATGGGCGATGTTTAATAAAATACAGCAATATTCATTTACAAATATTGATAAGTTCTCCACAGCTGGACTTATCACAAGATTTACAACCGATGTAAATAATATTCAAATGTCATTTCAACTTTTGATAAGAGCATTTTGCAGAGCACCAGTTATGCTTGTTGTAGCGATGTTTATGTCGTTTCTAATAAGTCCAAAACTTTCAGTTATATTTTTAATTGCAATTATATTTTTAAGCTGCGTTTTGGCATTTATAATGTTTGGAGTTCATCCTTATTTCTCTCGTGCGATTAGAAAATATGATGATTTGAACATAAATTTGCAGGAAAATATAAACGGAATTAGAGTTGTAAAATCTTTTATTCGAGAAAAGTATGAAACAAATAAATTTAAAAAAGCTACAAAAGAATTAAAAGAGTTGATGTTAAAAGGGGAACGAATGATAGTTTTTATTGCACCAGCAATGCAGTTAACAATATTTTCATGCATTTTATTATTATCTTGGTTAGGAGCAAAAATGATTGTTGTAGGAGATTTGACAACTGGACAGCTGACAAGTTTATTTGCGTATACAACAAACATTTTGATGAGCCTGCTTATGATGGCTATGGTTATGGTGAATATCGTTTTATCTCGTGAATCAGGGGAACGAATAGCACTTGTATTAAATGAAGAGTCAAGCATAAAAAATCCGCAAAATCCCATAAAACAAGTTAAAAATGGAGATATTGAGTTTAAAAATGTAAACTTTAGCTATAGCAATAATCCTGAAATATTAAATTTGGAAAATATTAATTTAAAGATAAATTCTGGACAGACCATTGGAATAATCGGCGGAACGGGAAGTTCAAAGTCGGCACTTGTTCAGCTTATTCCAAGACTTTATGATGTGATAAGCGGAGAAGTTCTTGTAAGTGGTAAAGATGTTAGAAATTATGATATAAAGACGCTTCGTGACAATGTAGCGATGGTTTTACAAAAAAATGTTCTTTTTTCTGGAACAATAAAAGAAAATCTTCGTTGGGGAAATAAAAATTCAACGGACAGTCAAATTGAGCATGTGTGTAAATTGGCACAAGCTGATGAATTTATCCAAAAGTTTCCTGATAAATACGATACTTATATAGAGCGTGGCGGGACAAATGTTTCTGGTGGACAGAGACAAAGACTTTGTATCGCAAGAGCATTGCTTAAAAATCCTAAAATATTAATTTTAGATGATTCAACAAGCGCAGTTGACACGAAAACGGATAAATTAATAAGAAATGCGTTTAAAAATGAAATTCCACATATTACAAAAATAATTATCGGACAAAGAATTTCATCAATAATTGATTCAGATAAAATCATTGTCATGAATGAAGGAAAAATCGTAAATTTTGGAACACACGAAGAATTGATTAAATCTAGTCAAATTTACCGAGAAATTTACGAATCACAGACAGAAGGGAGTGAAAAATAATGAAAAAAATTGAGAAAAAAATAAAAAAGAAAAAAAAGAAAGAAAAGAAGAACTTGAAGAAAAGAAAAGAATTCAAAAAAATCTCAAATAAAAGGTTTACTCAGACTTTTAAAATATATGTTTGAGCACAATAAAATTTTGACTGTATTAGTTATAATATTCATTTTATTAAGCACCCTTGGAATGGTTCGTGGGACAATGTTTACAAAAGAGCTGATGGACAATTTTATCGTGCCAAGCGTAAAACAATATAAATTGCATAAAAGTATTGATTATTCACTTCTTTTGGCGATTATTTCCAAAATGATAGCAGTTTATGGATTTGCAGTCATTTGTTCATACATTTATGGACTTATGATGATTTATATCGCTCAAGGAACGCTAAAAAGTTTAAGAGATGATGTTTTTGTCAATATGGAAAGTTTGCCAATAAAATTTTTTGACACAAATGCACATGGGGATATTATGAGTGTTTATTCAACTGATATTGACACTTTAAGAGCGATGATGGTGGAGAGCTTGTCACAGGTAATTTCATCAATTGTCACAATTATTGGAGTTTTAATTTCTATGTTTATTTTAAATGTGCCACTTACTTTTTTTGTCGTTTTTATGATAATCGTAATGATTTTTACGACAAAAGCGATTTCTAAAAGAAGTTCAAAAAATTATGTCGCACAGCAAAAAAATATTGGAGCTGTAAACGGATATGTTGAAGAAATAATCGAAGGATTGCGGGTTGTAAAAGTTTTTTCGTATGAAGAAGAAGCGAACAAAAATTTTGAAAAGTATAATGAAGAATTATTTAAAAGTGCCGACAAAGCGATGAAATATGCCAATATATTGGGACCTGCGGTGGGAAATTTGGGAAATATTAATTTTGTGTTGACTGCCGTTATTGGTTCAATAATTGTGTATAACAACATTGCGGGATTCACCCTTGGCGGATTAGTTTCATTTTTGCAGTTTATAAAAGTGATTAATCAGCCAGTTTCTCAAATTGCACAGCAGCTAACTTCAGTTATATTGGCGGCAGCTGGGGCACAGAGAGTATTTGAGCTATTGGATCAAGTTTCTGAAAAAGATGAAGGTTATGTAAAATTGATAAATGTGAAAATTGATGAACACGGAAATATTACAGAAGTAAAAGAACATACTGGAAAATGGGCTTGGAAACACCTTCATTCAGATGGAACAGTAACTTATACAAAACTTCTGGGAGATGTTGTCTTTGAAAATGTAACTTTTGGTTATAATGAAAATAAAACAGTACTTCACAATATAAATTTATTTGCAAAGCCAGGGCAGAAAATAGCGTTTGTTGGAGCGACAGGAGCTGGGAAAACTACGATTACAAATTTAATAAATAAGTTTTATGATATTAATTCTGGAAAAATTCGTTACGATGGAATAAATATTGATAAAATTCATAAGTCAGATTTACGAGCTTCACTTGGAATAGTTTTACAAGATACAAATTTATTTTCTGGAACGGTTGCTGATAACATACGATATGGTAAATTAGATGCGACAGATGAAGAAGTGAGAGCCGCAGCAAAATTAGCAAATGCGGATTATTTCATAACTCATTTGCCAAATGGCTACAACACAGTCTTAAGTGGAAATGGTGCAAGTCTTTCTCAGGGGCAAAGACAACTTTTGTCAATAGCAAGAGCAGCGATTGCCGATCCGCCAGTATTGATTTTGGATGAAGCGACTTCCAGCATTGACACAAGAACGGAAAAAATTGTGCAAGATGGAATGGATAAATTAATGGAAGGAAGAACGGTATTTGTAATTGCGCACAGATTATCAACAATAAAAAATTCAGATGTTATAATGGTTTTGGATCAAGGAAAAATAATAGAGCGAGGAAATCATGAGGAATTAATTGCACAAAAAGGAACTTATTATCAATTATATACAGGTGGCTTTGAAAATCAGTAATTAATTTTAAAATAAATAAATTTTGAAATTTAAAAAGAAGAAGTTTTGAATTTCTTCTTTTTTATTTTATTTAAAAATTTAAATTATTTTTATAAAAGAAACTTTTTTATTTTAAATTAAAAATCTTAAATTTATTATCGGACATTAAATTTTTTATAATTAGACAATCTATCTAACAAAAAAATTAACACTTTGAAAAAATCATTTTTTGTTGTATAATTAAAACGTTCATTATTTTTTATTTTATTAAATAAAAATATTGTAACTTTAAGTAATGAAAATATTTTTGATTGTCATACAAAATAATAATAAATAAAAAATTGGAGATTTTATGAAAAATATAATTTTTACTATTTTGAAAATATTTGTTATTTTAATTTTTGTAGCATTTATTTTGGAAGAATATTTTGTGATAAAAGAGTATAAAAATGATGATAAATTAATTTATAAAAATAAAAAAATAGATTATGTAATCATTCTGGGAGCTAGAGTTTATGGTGAAAAACCAAGTGAGTCACTTGTAGAGAGAATTAAAAAAGCTAGTGAGTTCTTACAGAAAAATAATTCGGTAAAGGTAATAGCAACTGGAGGAAAAGGGTCGAATGAAAAAATTTCGGAAGCACTAGCGATTAAAAGGGAACTTTTGAAATTGGGAATTTCGGAAGAAAGAATTATTTTGGAAGATAAATCTCGAAACACCATTCAAAATTTTGAATTTTCACTTAAAAAAATAAAAGAAGATAATCCACAAAAAAATAAAAAAAATATTTTGATTGTGACAAATAACTATCATATTTTTAGAGCGAAAAATATTGCAAAGTCTTTGGGATATGAAAAAGAAGGATATAAATTTTACGGATTACCAGCCAAGACTCCTTTGATTTTTATTCCAAAATCACATTTCAGAGAATTTTTGTCAAATATAAAATTTTTTATTTGGGATAAAAAATAAAAATGTTGTGAAAATTAAAAAAATATTATATAATTAATTAACAAGTCAAAAACGAAAGGATTAAAAAAATATGAAAAAATTAATGATATTTTTAATTGCGGGACTTAGTTTACAATCTTTTGCAAAAGTAAATGCCGGTGCTAATGTTATAGACAAGCCTCAGAATGAATTGACAAAAATTAACTCTTGCGAATTTTTAAACAAATCAGATGACCTTTTGAAAAGAGTGATTTCTCAAATAAAATCGGGAAATAAAGCTAATGAAATTTTTTGTGATTCTGATGGGACAAAAATGGTATATTATTTACTGCAAAATGGGAATTATGACCTGAATATAGGTATTGCAATTAAAGTTGATAACAATACGACAAATTCTGAATTTAAAGAAACTTTTTATAAAAAACTGGATGAATATAAAAATCTTTTGAAAACAATAAATACAGCAAAAATAAAAAAAGAAAATCTGCCAGATAGTGAAGTTGTGAGATTTTACGGACAAATAGATGAAAATAAATTTTTTGTAATTGGTAAATTGGTTTATGATATGAAAACGAAAACATACAGAGTAGTGGGAAGTACGCAAGGAAAAGAGTTGTTTGACAGAATATCTTTGTTTGACCGATTGGATTCTGTGACTTACAGTGATGAAATTTATTTTTAAAAAATAAGCGTTAAGGAGAAAAGTATGAAAAGAATTAGAAAAGCTGTTATTCCTGCAGCAGGTCTTGGGACTAGAGTATTACCTGCAACAAAAGCACAGCCGAAAGAAATGTTGTCAATCGTTGACAAACCGGCGCTTCAGTATCTAGTTGAAGAATTAGTGGAATCTGGAATTGAAGAAATTTTAATTATTACAGGTCGGAATAAAGTTTCGATTGAAAACCATTTTGACTACTCTTTTGAATTAGAAAAGACATTGGAAGAAAATGGTAAATTAGAATTGCTCAAAGAAGTGAATAAAATTTCCGAAATGTCCAATATTTATTATGTAAGACAGAAAAAACCGCTTGGACTAGGTCATGCAATAAGTTGTGCCGAAGCATTTGTTGGAAATGAACCATTTGTCGTACTTTTGGGAGATGATATCATTTATACAGATAAATCAAAAGGAGAAGTTCCTGTAACAAAGCAATTAATTGAAAAGTACAGTGAATTAGATGGAGGAAATATTTTAGGAGTACAGGAAGTTTTACAAAAAAATGTTTCTAAATATGGAATCATAAAACCGAAAAATCAAATTGACGCAAAAACTGTGATGGTGGAAGATTTTATTGAAAAACCTTCAATTGAAGAAGCACCAAGCAGAATGGCAGCTCTGGGACGATATGTTTTAGAGCCTGAAATATTTTCGTATTTAAAAAACACAAAACCTGGAAAAGGTGGAGAGATTCAATTAACCGATGCTATTTTAGCAATGAAAAAAGATAAGGACAGGTTATACGCTTACAATTTTGAGGGAAATAGATATGATACTGGAGATAAATTTGGAATGTTTGTAGCAAATGTTGAATTTGGACTTAGACATCCTGAATTAAAAGATAGAGCAAAAGAATATCTGAAAGAATTGGCAAAAAAATTGTGAATTTTTGAAAAAATTAAATAAAAAATAAAGGAGAATCTTAAGTTAAGGTTCTTTTTTTATAAAAAATAGAGATAATACCTATACAGATATTATCTCCTCCAAAGTCTTAATTTTAATTTTCAATTCTACAATTTGAAAATTATATTGATTTTTCTGATTGATTTACAAGTAACAGAAAACTTGCTATAAATATTATGTAAAAAATAAATTTTAAATTAAATACAAATTGTTGACTTTTTAACTAAACGGATTAATTGCCCATCTAAATGTTTTGTTGTAAAAACTACTGTCTAAACTAGAAACCATTACTTTTCTACCTCCAGAAGAAGCATGAATAAATTGGCTATTTCCCATATAAATTCCTACATGTGAAATTCTACCTTTTCCAGTTGTTTCGAAAAATACTAAATCACCTTTTTTCATGTTCATTGATGAAATTCTTGGTTTATATGCGGCTTGTGAACTTGAAACTCTAGGTAAGTCTACATTAGCAGCTTTTTTGAAAACATAACCAACGAAGCCAGAACAATCAAATGTATTTGGTCCTGTAGCACCCCATACATATGGCGAACCTAATTTAGTTTGTGCAAAACTGATAACTTTATCTCTTACTGCATTTGAAGTAGGATTAGCATAGCTATTATAACTATTCGCAGGTTCCACCTCTCTTTTTATAGTCAAATCAGTATTTTTGTAATGATTCTTGATTGTACTTTCTAAGTCTGCAAAAGATACTGCAGAAATAAGCAAAGCTCCAGCTAGTATCAATATTTTTTTCATTGTAACCTCCTATCTACCTTTGAACTTTGGTATACACATTATAGCAAGGCACACTTTTTATATTGTTTGATAAATTATATTTTTATCTTAGAAAAATGGCAAAAAAATCAGAAAAATTTCGATAAAACATTGATTATTAAAGGTTTTTTATCAAATATAAAAAAATTTAAAAAAATTATTAATTTTTAAAAAAATTCAAGAAAATCAATAAAAAAATTATCTTTTAAAGACTTATTTAAAAGATTTGTTTAAAATAATATTGACAAATTAACTTCCAATATTGTATTATTTAAGTGTGAAAAAGAAAATTAAAAGACGGGAGAGAAAAAAGAATGAGTAAATATTTTGAAACGATAAATTTTTGGATTGAAAATTTATTGGATTCTACGGAAAATTATATGATTGAAAGCAGTGAGAAAGGTAGACATATTGATGTTACAATTAATGTGATAAAAGAAGATATGGGAAAAGTTATCGGAAAAAATGGAAGAATTATCACGGCTCTTCGTGTTCTCATTTCTTCAATTGCCAAAAAAGACAAGAGATCTGTAAAAATTGAAATAAAAGAGATGTAAGGGAAAAATTTATGAAGAGTTTTAAACTTAGAATATATTATTATGATACTGATAAAATGGGAGTTGTTTATCACTCAAATTATTTGAAATGGATGGAAATTGCAAGAACTGAATATTTTAGAGATATTTTACCCTATAAGAACATAGAAAATATGGGATTTATTTTGCCAGTCAAGTCTCTTAATATCGAATATATTGACTCGGCTAAATATGACGATGAAATTGAAATTTTTGTAAAAATTGAAGAAATCAATAGTATAAAAATAAAATTTTACTATGAAATGTATGACTCTAATAAAGTTTTAAAAGCAAAAGCACGAACAGTAAATGTATTTGTAGATAAAAATGGAAAATTAAAAAGAATTTCAAAAGAGATGTTAGAAATTTTAAAAAAATAAATTTTATTAAAATACAATAAAAAATTTTTGAGAAAGAGGATTTTTAGATGAAATTAGTTATCGGAAATGATCACGCAGGAGTGGAATTTAAAGAAAAATTGGTAAAGGCGCTCAAAGGAAGAGGACACGAGATTATTAATGTTGGAACGGATTCATTGGAATCGGTTGATTATCCAGATATTGCAGCACTTGTAGGTGAAAAAGTTTTAGACGGGAAAGCTGAATACGGGATACTTATCTGTGGAACAGGGATTGGAATTTCAATTGCAGCAAATAAAATTAAAGGAATCAGAGCAGCACTTGTTCACAATGAATTTACAGCAAGACTTGCTAGACTTCACAACGATGCGAATGTCATTGCATTGGGAGCCAGAGTAATTGGAGATGAATTGGGACTTGCATGTGTTGAAACATTTATAAATACTGAATTTGAAGGTGGAAGACATGCTAGAAGAGTCGATAAAATAGAAAGATAATTTTAATTTAATTAAAAAATAAAGTTAAATGAAACTTACAAAAAAAATAATTTAGGCAGATTAGATGGAGATAAAAGAGATAACAGTAGAATAAATATAGAAAGGATAAAAAAAGTTATGTCAACAATTTTTAAAAAAATAATAGATAAAGAAATACCAGCAAATATAGTTTATGAAGATGATGATTTTTTGGCTTTTTATGATATTCAGCCACAAGCTAAAGTTCATGTCATTGTGATACCTAAAAAAGAAATTAAGAATTTAGATGAAGCGACTGAAGAAGATGTGCTGGTACTAGGAAAATTGCAATTGACAATTGCAAAAATTGCTCGTAAATTGGGAATTTCTAAGGATGGTTACAGAGTTATTACAAATATAAATGAAAATGGTGGACAAACAGTTTTTCATATGCATTATCATATTTTAGGTGGAGAAAAATTACCAGAAAACTTTAAATAATGAAGATAAATAAAAAAATTTAAAGATTTTATATAATTTAACTATAAAGAATTTAATTATGAAGAAAAAAAGAGAAAGAGAAAATAAATTTAATGAAAGATATAATAGCAAGTTCAGATAATAAGTTTTATAAATTGTTAAAAAAGTTGGATAAAAAAAAGTATAGAGATGAAAACAGTATTTTTAAAGCTGAAGGTGAAAAATTTTTAGGCGAAAATATAAATTTTAATAAAATTATTGTGAAAGAATCAAAATTTGAATATTTTGAAAAAAAATATAATATTTCTCAAAATGAAAATTTGACAATTTTAAAAGATAATTTATTTGACGAAGTTTCAACACAGGAAAATAGTCAAGGAATAATTTTTTTGTACTCCAAAAATTTGAATACGATTTTAGATATAAAAGGTGACGTTGTAATTTTAGATGATATTCAAGATCCTGGAAACGTTGGAACAATTATTAGAACAATGATTGCAACGGGTTTTTATAACTTAGTTCTTACGAAAGGTTCGGTGGATGTCTATAATCCAAAAACTGTGAGAGCGACTATGAGCGGGATTTTCAAATTAAATGTCATTTATGAAATGCCTAAAAATATTGTAAAATTTTTGAAAGAAAATAATTATTTGACAATTTCAACAGCATTGTATAAAGATTCTGTTTCATATGAGAAAATAGAATTAAAGGAAAAAAATGCTTTTATTTTTGGGCATGAAGGTGGTGGAGTTTCAGATTATATGATAAATAATTCGGATATAAAAGCAATAATTCCTATATATGGAAATATTGAATCCCTTAATGTAAGTGTTGCGGCTGGAGTTTTTTTATATAAAATGAAGGAAAAAATTATTGGCAAAAAATAAGAAAAATATCACAGTCATTGTCATTAAATTGATTGTGATTTTTTTAGTAAATTTCAAATAATTTTATTTTTTATAAATAAAAAATTATTAAAATAAATTTTTTTGAAATTTTGTAAAAATATAAAAATTATTGAAATAAAGTAAAATTATTTAATAAATTTTCAAAATAACTTGAAAGAACAATGGAATTTTGGTAAAATAAGAATTATATGTAATATTGTAATATTTTAGTAAAAATTTTAAAAGCAAAAAGAGTTTTGAAAAAATTTCTTGTTGAAATTAACTTTTAAAAATGTTACCATAAATAAAAATGGTAAAAATTTTATAAAATAAAAAGCATAGGAGGTAAAAATTTTGAAAAAAGTTTTGATGATAATATCAATATTAGCATTTGCAAGTCTTTTAAATGCAAATAATAATGATTCTTCAAAAGATGTTAAAAAGCCAGTTGAAATTATAATAAATAATGGCGCAAGTAATAATGGAAACTCAAATCCAAATCCAAATCCAGTTAGAAGCGGAAATCAGACAATTAGAAACTCAATAGGAAATATTACGATAAATTCTGACTACACTTCGGAAGGGCAAAATTATAGACAAAGATTTATAATTCTTCACTATACAGCAATTGGAAAGGAAGGTTCGCTTAAAACTTTGACAAAAGAGGAAGTGAGCGCACATTACTTAGTTTCTGACCAAAAAAATGATCCAGTTTATTATTTAGTTGATGAAAGCAAAAGAGCTTGGCACGCAGGAGCCAGTGAATGGAAAACAACTAAAAATCTAAATGATAGTTCAGTTGGAATTGAAATTGTAAATGATGGTGATGCACATGGATCATTTGTTCCATATAAAAATTTTCAAATAAAAAATGTCGCTGTTCTTGTAAAATACTTGGCTGATAAATATCAGATACCTGCAACAAATATTTTGGGACACGAAGATATAGCGCCTCAAAGAAAATCTGATCCAGGTCCTTTATTCCCTTGGCAAGAATTATATCAAAAATATAATATTGGAATGTGGTATGATAATGACAGAAAACAAGCCTATGAAGCACAATATTCAAGTGCTTGGAATACCGTTACACCATCAGTAGTACAAACTGAGTTAAAAAAGTTTGGTTATGCAATAGATATTACAAACGGATGGGATAAACAGACTCAAAATGTAATAAAAGTATTTCAGCATCATTTCAGACCATCAAAATATGATGGAAAAATTGATTTAGAAACATTTGCGATTCTAAAGGCATTAAATGAAAAATACAATAATAAATAAGTTAATTTTTATACAAGAAAAGAGGGAAAATGAAAGAGAGATTTTCAGATAGAGTACAAAATATGCAATATTCACCGATTAGGAAACTTGTTCCTTATATTGATGAAGCAAAAAAAGAAGGAGTAAAAGTTTACCAATTTCATATTGGTCAACCTGATGTGGAAACTCCGGATACTTTTTTTGAAGGATTGGATAATTATAAGGAAAAAATTGTAAAATATGCAAATTCCGCAGGAATACTGGAGCTCCGAGAAACATTTGTAAAAGCTTATAAAAAAGTGGGAATAGATATTTCAACAGAGGAAATTTTAATAACTCAAGGTGGGAGTGAAGCGATTCAGATTTCACTTCAGACAATTTGTAATCCAGGTGACGAAATTTTAGTTCCAGAACCTTATTACACAAATTATGATAGTTTTTTAAGAGCGGCTGATGCAAAATTAGTTCCAATTGAAACTGTTATCGAGAATCATTATCACCTTCCAAAGAAGGAAGAAATTGAAAAATTGATTACACCTAAAACTAAGGCGATATTATTTTCAAATCCATCAAATCCGACAGGAATTGTATTTACAAAAAAAGAGATGGAAATAATAAAAGAAATTGCACTAAAATATAATTTATTTGTAATTTCTGATGAAGTTTATAGACAGTTTATTTACGATGAAGAGATTGAATCGCAATATCAGTCATTTTTAACAATGAAAGAAATTGAAGACAGAGTTATTTTGGTTGACAGTATTTCAAAACACTATAGTGCATGTGGAGCAAGAATCGGAGTTATAGCTTCAAAAAATAAAGAGTTTATAGCTCAAGCGCTAAAATTTTGTCAAGCTAGACTTTCTGTATCGACAATTGAGCAATATGCGAGTGCAAACTTGATTAACACTCTTGACACTTATATAGACAACACAAAATTGGAATATAAAGTTAGAAGAGATATGATTTTTAAAAATATAACAAAAATTCCAGGAGTTATTACCTATAAGCCTAGCAGTGCCCTGTATTTGGTTGCGGAATTACCTGTGGATGATATTGAAAAATTTGTAATTTGGCTGCTTACAGAATTTAGATATAAAAATCAGACATTGTCATTTGCACCAGGGCCTGGATTTTATACGACACCTGGAAAAGGGACTAAAGAAGCTAGATTTTCATTTTGTACACATAACTTGATTGAAATTGAAAATGGAATGAAAGTTTTAAAACATGCCTTGGAAGAATATAATAAAAACAATAAATAAATTATTTTTAAGGAGATGAGTAAAATATGAATTTTGTTTATATTTCACCACAATTTCCAAAGACAAACTGGGAATTTTGTGACAGATTAAAAAAAAATGGAGTAACTGTTTTAGGAATAGCAGATGCCGAATATGATAGTTTAGATGTCAAATTAAAAGATGCTCTGACTGAGTATTACAAAGTGTCGTCTTTAGAAAATTATGATGAAGTTTTAAAAGCTGTGGGATTTTTTACACATAAATATGGGAAAATAGACTGGATTGAATCAAATAATGAATATTGGTTAGTTAATGATTCAAGACTTCGTACAGATTTTAATGTTACGACAGGAATCCAATTTAATAAAATTTCAGGAATAAAAGAAAAATCAAAAATGAAAAAGTCTTATAAAAAAGCTGGAATTCCAACAGCAGATTATTCAATGGTAACAACTTTGGCAAAAGCTAAAAAATTTATTGAAAAAGTAGGTTATCCTGTTATTGTAAAACCTGACAACGGTGTTGGAGCAAGTGACACTCATAAAATTTCAAATGAAGAAGAATTAAAAACTTTTTTTAAAACATTAAATAAAGACGTAAAATATATAATGGAAGAATATATTGATGGAGATTTGGTTTCCTATGATGCGATTATAAATTCAAAAGGAGAGCCACTTTTTGAAACAGGGATTTTTGAACCAACAATTATGGATGTGGTAAATGAAGGATTAGACGTTTATTATTATGTTGAAAAAGAAATGCCACAAAAGCTTCTTGAAATTGGAAGAGTTGCAGTAAAAGGATTTGGAGTAAAAAGTAGATTTATTCACTTGGAATTTTTCAAATTGAGAAAAGATAAAGAAGGGTTGGGTAAAAAAGGTGATTATATCGGACTTGAAACAAATATGCGTCCTGCAGGTGGATATACACCAGATATGTACAATTATGCAAACAATACGGATGTCTATCAAATTTGGGCTGATATGGTAGCTTTTGATGAAATAAGAAATGCCAATTTAAACGAAAATCTTGAAAAAAATTATTGTTTTTATGCAAGTAGAAGAGATAACAACGAATATGTTTACTCACATGAACAAATAAAAGAAAAATATGCAAATGAAATTATGATGGATGAAAGAATGCCGGATATTTTCGCTGGAGCGATGGGAAATTATATGTATACCGCAAAATTTAAAACGGAAGAAGAAATGAACGAATTCAAAAAAATGGTTCACGAGAAAAAATAAGGAGAGAATATGCAAATAGAATATATAAGAGAGTATAGTCCCATACTTGATAGAGAAGTGGAGTTTAAAAGATATGGTTATTCTGGAAAGCCAGTGTTGGTATTTCCTTCACAAGATGGAAATTGCAATCAATATGAAGAATTTGGAATGATTGATGTTTTGTCGGATTTTATTGAACAGGGGAAGATTCAAGTTTTTTGTGTGGGAAGTGTTGATCTTGAAAGCTGGTCAGATTTAAATGGAAATCCTAGATATAGAATCGAAATGCAGGAGAGATGGTTTGAGCACATTTGCTATGAAATGGTTCCTAGAATCCAATATATTTCTTGGAGAAGCGATATAATTGTTACAGGATGCAGTATGGGTGGATCTCACGCTGGAATTTTATTTTTCCGTAGACCAGACTTGTTTGATACATTAATTTCTTTAAGTGGACAATTTGATGCGAGAATGTTTTTTGGTAACTATATGGATGACTTGGTTTACAACAATTCGGTGGTTGACTTTTTAAAAGATATGCCTTGGAATCACCCTTATTTGGATTTGTATAGACAAAAGAATATAATTATTTGTATTGGACAAGGGGCATGGGAAGGAGAACTTCTTCCAAGTAATAGAGAACTTGATAGAATTTTATGTGAAAAACAAGTTCCTGCTTGGTTTGATTACTGGGGATTTGATGTCGCTCACGACTGGCCTTGGTGGCGAATCCAGATAAGATATTTTATGGAACATATTTTATAAATTAATAAAAAAACATATATTATTAAATTAGTTTAACTAATAAAATTTTATATGTTTTTTTTAAAAATTTTTATTTTTTTAATTTTTCCAAAATATCTTTTAGTCCATTTGCAAAAGACGCTGGATTAAATTCAGTTATCGCATATTCTGCCAAGCCATTCATATAATATGGATCGTTCTCAAAAATTTCTTCCAATTCTTTTTTTGTAACATTATGAGCAATAATAACAGCTCCGTCAATAGGATTTTTTCTTCCTACAACTAAAAATTTTCCAGAAAGAATAAAATTTTTAACATATGCCAAGTGTTCCTCTCTTTTTTTGTCAACTTCGTCTAGATTCTTTTTGTAAGTTGAAATAATCGCAAACATACTCATTTTTAATAAGATTCCTTTCTTTTTTGTATATTTTAGCATAAATTTTAAATTAATAAAAGATAAAAAATAAAAAATAAAGTTTTTTAATTAATTATAAAGATGTTATAAAATTTATTATTTCATATATATATGAATGAAATCAAATATATTTAAACTAAATTTTATCCTATTAGTTCTTTTCGGCTTCTTAAATTTTTTCTTAATATAATTTCGTCTATTATTACGAAGATGAAAGAGAAACTTGTGATACAAAATTATCTTTTGGAAAGCAGTATAAATATAAAATTTTTAAAAAGTGAAGAAAAAAATTTGTGGATATAAAATTGATAATGGGTATGCTGAAGATGGCTATTTCCAAAGCAGGAACACTGAATTTGAGCCTTAGATTATTTCCAAGAAAGAAATTATTGGAATTGAAGGTCAGAAGATTAAAAAAAATTGTTATTCAAAATTTTCAAACATATGATAGCAAAAGATTTCTTTTTATGGTATACTGTTATATGAAGTGCTAAGTGTTCATTTGGAAAACAAAATAAAAGTAAATTTGCTTAAATTTTTTAATAAAATAAATGGAAATTTTAAACCACCTATTATAATAGTTGACTATAAATAATTGTCAATTGTAAAATTTTAGAAGTTCGAAGTTAGGAGGAAAAAATGTATGGGAATTTTTGATTTTTTTAATAAACCTGAGGAAAAAAAACATAATTCCGAAGAGAAAAAAAAAGAAACCGAAACTAATAAAAAAAAATTTGTTGATGAATTCAAAATAGTCAAAGATGCTAGTGAATTAGAAGAAGTTTCCTGTTATGACAATTTTGGAAAAGAAATAAAAATGAAAAAAAAAGAATGGATACAAAAAAAATTAGAGCCTGCAATAAAGAAGAACTGGAATAATGTAGAAAATTTACATCCAGTAATTATAGATGCTTTCTCAAAAAATTTATACAACGAAGTCAAAGAAGCTGTTTTCAGGTTCTATGCCAAAGACCATAATTTTGAGAGAAAATTAAATTTGCTGGGAACGTTTTATATTAAGACAGGTACTCCAGAACAAGCAACAGAACTTTATGAGAGAAATTTAAACAGCGAAAATATGACGGAGTCACTTTGTATTTCTTATGCAGAAGCGTTGGAAATGGAAGAAAAGTATTCAGAAGCTGAAAAAAAGTATTTGGATGCATTAGAAAAAAATCCAAATTCTTCAGTAGCATTTAAAAGATATTTTGATATTGTGAAAAAGAGAAGCAATTTGGAATATGAAAGTAAATTGGAAAAATTATCTTCAATAAAGGGAAATTGGCGTGCAAAAGTTATGGAAGCTGTAGTTTTTTTTAAGCATGGAAATAGGGAAATGGGCAATTTTTATTTGATGTCGGCATTAAAAGAATCTAGTTATAATTCTGAAGTAATGAGTCTTACTTCGAGTATCTATATTTTAAATCAGATGTATGAGGAATTTGAGAAATATGTCTTGCCATATTATACTCCTGAAAAACACGGAGTTCAGACGACTTTAAATGTATTGGAATACTATTATTCAAAAAGAAAATATAACGAAGGACTGGAACTTTGTAAGTTTGTGTCAAAATATCCTTGGATTGAATATTATAGGAAATTTATGAAATTGGAAGAAAAATTTTTAAAGTTGAAAATAAAAAAGACAGAGAGTAGAAATAAAAATGAAAAAAATAAGTTGCTTCCAAAAAATAAATTTTTTTCAACAAATAAACCAATTTGGTACTATGAGTTTAATAAACCAGAATTTTTGTTAAATCAAACTAAAAGAGTGAAACCTAATATTTTGATTTTACCATTGACTTCGATTGGAGAAAAATCTGAAGTTGCAGAGAACTTGGCGATTTCTTTGCCACTTTATTTAAATGAAAATTTGCACTATAAAACAAATCTAAATTATCAGGTAGCAATTGTTTATCGAGGTGAAAATTTATTTGTTCCAAAATCAAAATATAGTGTTGATTATATGAAAAAAATAAGGGAATCAAATACAAATTTAAATTATATCTTGTCGGGAAATATTTTAAAAACTAAAAATGTTGAAAGATATGAAATAGAAATTTATCTGTATGATGTTTTTAATGAGCAAAAATTAATGCTTGTAAGTAGAGCATATGATGAACAAAATCTTTTTCAGGTACAAAATGATTTGCTGAAAAAAATAAATAATTTTTTTGATAGAAATATTGCGATAAAATATGAGAAAGATATGGGGAATTTAGTTTTATTTTCTCAGAAATTAAAATTTTTATTGGAGCCGAAAGAGTACAAGAAACATCATTCCTGGCGATATAAGAAACTTCTTTCAGACCAGATTGATGTAGTTTTGGAAGATAGAAAAAATGACTTGAAAAAAATAAATTTACTAGCTTTGCTGTATGAAGTTAAAAGAACAAACAGTCAATTATTAAAAGAACAAAAACCTTTGATTTACAGTATGAATATTGAAGGAATATTTGAAACTCAGACATTAAAAGTTTTAGCACCGATTATTTTTAATATTTTTGATGATGAAGAGAATTTTTTAGCCAATTTAGAAGCGCTAAATATTACAGATTCAACTTATGTTGAATGGGTAAAAAGATTTATTGAAAATGAAAGTTAGTTTGGGAGAATTTTATGAAAACTAAAAAAATAGAAGAAAAAATAATAAAAAAATTTAACAAAAATCCGTCAGAAATAAGAAAATTTGTAAATTTATTTAGAAATTTAGTGGGAATACTTATATCTTTTCGTTTTATAACTTTAAATTTAGATTTTTATAGCACTATTTTTAAAGAATTTTCCAATAATAGAATTCATTATATAACCAGTCATTTGGTTTCTACAAGTTTTCTTTTTTGGATTTTTCTTTTTTGGACAATTTTTTTTGTTTACAAAAAAGGAAATAAAGAAAATTTAAGTTTTAATATCACATTTTTAATTTTTATTGCAATTTCAATGTCTGTAGATATTTCAAGAGTTTTTTTGGAAAGTTCGCCATATTTCAATGATTTGGTAACTTCCTCACAAGAGTTGGCAATGCGGATAGGATTAATAAGAGTAGCGTATATATTTTTTTCAATTTCTTTAATCTTTTGCATGTGTAATACAAAAAATTTTTTTTTAATAGCAATTTCAATATTAACTTTTGCAAATTCAGTAATGATTTGGTTGGATTTTGATACAAATATCACAGCAATTTTAAGAGTGATAGTAGGAATTATGTGCATTTTATTTTATGTATATGAAATAGTGACTTCAAATTTTATGAAAAAAGAATCTAATAATTAAAGATTAAAATAAAGTAATTTTTAAACTCCAGTAATTATTTATAGTAAAAATTAAACTATAAATAGTTATTAGAGTTTTTTTTATTTATTCAAATTTTTTAGTTTTAATAATAAAATATCTCTATTCAAAAAATATTATCGGACGTTATTCATTATAAAAAAATATTAAACACTTTATTCATATAATCCAAATAGTCAATAGTCGATAATAAAAAAAGAGACTAATGTCTCTTTTAAAATTTAAAACTATAAGATAATTTGACGCTTCTAACTTATTTTTACTATCGTTTCAAAGTAGAGCAGCATAGCCATTCAAAATTGTATTCTTTCGTTATCATACATTTCTGTTATGTCTTTTTTTATCGTAGGATTTTTTCTATGTGTTCTTTTGCCATTTATATTTAATATTCTTTTTTACTATTTTAAATATGGTTTCCTCATATATATCTTTGATTTTTTTTATTTCTATAGTAAATTTAGAAGCAAATAAACATTTTATAAATTTAATCTAAACATTTTTATTTGACCAATTTATTTTTAAAACTAAAATAAAAAATAAAATGCCAGCACACATATTTGAAAATAAATTTCCCCAAAAAACAGAGTAAACTCCTAAAAATGACTTTGTAAAAAGAATGAATAAATATCTAAAGAACCAAATTCTTAATACAGACATAAACATTGGAACCTTTGTTCGACCAAGAGCAATGAAAACTCCTTGACAAACGCAGAAAATTCCGAAACTTATCACGGAATAAGTATAAATATTTAAAGCTTTGTTCGCAATTTCCAAAACAGCTTTTTCCCTTGTAAAAGATAAAGTTAATACTTCATCTAAAGGAAGAATTAAAGCAATTATTAAAATTGCTATAACTATGCTTGTTGCTATTCCGCAGTAAAAAATCTTTTTAGACTTTTTAATATTTCCGATTCCCATGTTCATACTTACCATACTTGTAACGGTTATTCCAATGGAAGCTGGTAAAATGAAACAAATTGAATTTATATTTGATGCGATCCCTTGAGCATTTAAGGATATTGCGCCATATTTTTCCACTTCTGTATTTATTAAGAAAAAGCCTAATTGAATTAACATATAACTTATCATTGATGGAAAACCTATTCGGAGTAATTTTTTCACGATAGGAGGAATAAATTTATATTTTTTTATTTCTAGACGCATATCATCTTTTTTTATAAACAAATCATGATACATCCAAATTGTTACGACAACATATGAGCAAAATGTTGCAATTACTGCTCCAAATATTTTTAATTTAAAAAAATATAAAAAAACTGTATTGAAAATAATTTTTAAAATAAGCAGGATAAAAATTCTTATTAATGGAACTTCTGGTCGTCCAATGGAATTTTTTGCCGCATTATAAATCGAAGCTAGAAAATTGAATGGAATGACCAATGAATAAAGCGAGATATAAATAAATACATTATTTTTTATCTCTGGGGTTGTATATTCAGCTATAAAAAAAGCTAAAATTACGCAGACTGGGATTAATCCTAAACCGATAAAAAAGCTAAATACAAAAATTTGTAAAGTTGTTTCTTTTACAGCACGAATAATTCCACGACCATAGAGTTTTCCAATCATTGCCATTGCAGCGGCACCAAGTCCCTGCGAGAGAGCTATCATTGTGTTTAAAATTGGTTGACTAAATGAAACTGAACTTGCGACAAGTACACCACCTAAATTATTTAAGAAAAGTCCGTCTGAAAGCGGGATTAACGCTTGAATTATTCCAACCATGAGAGTTGGGACGGATAAAAATAAAAGTGTTGTTAAAATATTTCCATTTAAAATCATTTCACGGCGTTCTTCTGCCGATTGCTTTGAAAATAACATATAAATCTCTCCTTTTCTATAAAATAAATTTTTTTATATTTTTAAAATAATATTTTTCAGGTTGCTAAACTATATGATAACATTTAAAAGAAAAAAAATCAAATATTTATTTTTATGATTTTTATGTTACAAAATAGCAGAACAAAATTATTTTTTTAATAAAATAAATATGTTTGCATATCTTAAAATCGTTTGATATAATATTAATATAAATATTTAAAAAATTTTTAAAAACTAATTATATGTTAGAAACAAAGAAAGGAATTTGAAGAGATTGAAAAATTTTACATTTGATAATACAAAAAAATTAACAAAAAATAAAAAATATACTCAAGCTGAATTATTTAAAATGGTTTCAGAAAATGAAGATTTGAGAGAAAAAACAGAAACATTATTTGCATTGGACTTTAAAGATTTAACATTGGTAAAGGATGAATATCCAGATTATGAATTTAATATTGATGGAAAAGTTTTTGCCGAAGATGGTGGAGCTGGAGTTTATATTTTGCTGGAAGATGGCAGCATTGGCTATGTCTGTTTTGATTTTCCGCTTGAATGCGGGAGAATTGCTGAAAATTTGGCGGAATGGTTTGAACTACTTTTAAATTGTGCTAATTTTTGGTGGAATTATGCGAATAGGGAATATTTGGAAAATTTTGAAATGCTGGAAAAGAAAGTGGAAAAAACTGAATCAGAAAGGCGAGAAAATTTTGAAGATACTTATGGGGACGATATGCCATCTTATCTTGAATTGCAAAAGGAATTGTCAGAAAAACTGGATATAAAAATATATGATAATATTGCAAAAGATGTTTTACAAAGATTTTTTAAAATGGCGGAAAGAAAGCCTAAATTTATAACAAAGTATGTTCCAGATGATGAAATTGCGAAAGACTTAATAAAAGAATTAGGAAGATAATCTATAAGAATTAAATAGATTTAGAAAAAAATATAATTATAATATGGAAAAATATTTAGAAAAAAATAAATAGTCGAAAAATTTTTGGAATTAAGAAAAAAGAGAACTATTTGAATTATTAATTTTGTAAAATTATAAACAATATGATTGATAAGATAGTTATAAATTGTAACTAACTAGAATAAATATAAAGCATAGAGAGGGAAAAATAAAAAATGTTAAAAAAAGAAATTTTTAAAATAGGTTCGCATGTGGGAATGAGTGGGAAAAATATGTTTCTGGGTTCTGTGAAAGAAGCTATTTCTTATGGCTCAAATACATTTATGATTTATACTGGAGCTCCACAAAATACCCGAAGAAAGCCAATTGAAGAATTGAATATTGAGGCTGGGCTTAAACTCATGGGAGAAAATGGGATTGATATAGATGACATCGTTGTTCACGCTCCGTATATTATAAATCTTGGGAATGCTGTAAAGCCTGAAACTTTTGAGATTGCTGTGCAGTTTTTGAGAACGGAGATTGAAAGGACAGATGCGATTGGAGCAAAGAGAATTGTGCTTCATCCTGGAGCTCATGTTGGGGAAAGTGCGTCGACAGGGATTGATAAGATTATTGAAGGATTAAATGAAGTTTTGACAAAAGAACAGAAAACGACTGTGGCACTTGAGACGATGGCTGGAAAAGGTACGGAAATTGGGAGAAGTTTTGAAGAAATTGCAAAAATCATTGATGGTGTAAAATTAAAGGATAAACTGACAGTTTGTTTTGATACTTGCCATGTTCACGATGCTGGATATGATATTGTGAATGATTTTGAAGGAGTTATTGAACAGTTTGACAAAATTGTTGGAATTGACAGAATTTCAGTTATTCACTTGAATGATAGTAAAAATGTGTGTGGTGCACATAAAGATAGACACGAAAATTTGGGATTTGGAAACATTGGCTTTGAAGTGTTAAATAAAATTGCACATTTTGAAAAATTTTCTCATTTACCTAAGATTTTGGAAACACCTTATGTGGCTTTGAGCGATGATAAAAAGGCTAAAAAAGTTCCGCCGTATAAATTTGAGATTGAGATGTTGAGAAACGGGAAGTTTGATGAAGACGTGATGGAGAAAATAAAAAATCAGTAAAATCTTTTTTAGATAGTTGTGTAGGCAAAATTTTTAAAAATCAAGCAGGAATAGAATTTACGGTAGCAAGGAATTAAGACTTTCACTAGAAAATGTAAAATAAAGTAAGAAAATTAAATGTAAAAAATGCTCTGTTTATTAGAATTTTTATACCTTTGGAAATAACTATACGATAAAAAATAAGGAGATTTGTGGAACATTGAAAAAATTACAAGAAGATTTTTTTAAAAAATTAAATAGTATAATAAAAGATATGGCATATCAACTAGAATATGGAATATCAGATGAATGGGAAAAAATGTACTTTCGTGCAGATATGGATGATAATTTTGGTGGAAAAGTAAATTTTTACTTTAATACGACTGAAAACAAAGAATATAAGTGTTGTACAGAGATTCCTAAAATGTATAATGTACCCGAAAAAGAATATTATGAATATTTTGGAAAGGTGTATGAATCATTAATATTCTTGAAAGAGTTATTTTTAGAATATAAACGGACAACTTGGAAGGCGATAACTATAATTGTAGATAAAAAAATGACAATAAAAACAGATTATGATTATACGGATTGGTTAAGCAGCCCTTATGATTCAGATTTATTGCTAGAATATTTTTTTAAGTATAAATATTTGGGGGAAATGCCTAAAACTGAAAATCGGGAAAAGTTGTTTAAAAAAATTGAAAAATATCAGAAACGAGTAGTTACATGCGTTTCGAATAAAAAATAGTATATTTAACAAAAAGACAGCAAGAAGTCCAGGAATTATTGATAAACAAGACTTTTGGATGTGTCCGTTTTGTTTACAATACAATTTTGTACACTGCGAATAAAATTTATGAAGAAACTGGAAAAAATAAAATAATTACACCTGCCAGTTTGAAGAATGAAAATCAATTTTTGAAAGAAGTAGACAGCTTGGCACTTGCAAATGCTCAATTGAATGTAAAACGATCGTTTACAAATTTTTTTCAGAAGAGAGCGAAGTTTCCAAAGTTCAAATCTAAAAAGACTAGTGTTAAAAGTTATACGACAAATTGTGTGAACAATTCGATACGAATTGAAGAAAATAAATATTTGATTTTGCCAAAACTGAAAAAAGTAAAATTGAAATATCATAGAGAAATACCAAAGAATTATAGAATAAAGTCGGTAACATTGACAAACAGTAATGGAAATTACTATGTTTCTGTTTTGACGGAATTTGAAAAAGAAATTCAAAAGGTAGCTAGTAAAGATAAAGTGATTGGACTTGATTTTTCAATGTCTGAATTATTTGTCAGTTCTGAAAACCAAAGGGCTGATTATCCAAGATATTTTAGGATGTTGGAGAAAAAATTGAAAGAATTACAAAAATCATTATCGAGAAAAGTGAAATTTTCTAAAAATTGGTATAAACAAAAAATGAAAATATCAAAATTACATGAGTATATCAAGAATTGTCGAAGAGATTTTTTACATAAATTATCGAAAAAATTGTCTGAAATATATAATGCTGTGGTTGTTGAGGATTTGAATATGAAAGGGATGATCCGGTCATTAAATTTTGGTAAAAGTATAGGAGATAATGGATGGGGAATGTTTTTGAGAATGCTTGAGTATAAACTGATGTTTTTAGGGAAACAATTTTTGAAGATAGATAAATGGTTTCCATCGTCGAAAACTTGTAGTAGATGTGGAAATGTTAAAGAGGAACTGAAATTATCAGAAAGAAGTTATAAATGTGAGTGCTGTGGAATTGAGATTGATAGAGATTATAATGCGGCACTGAATATAAGAGATATTGGAAAAGAAATGTTGAAATATTAGGAAATAAAGAAACAGGGCAGGGACTGCCTGAAGAGCTTGGTAAATATATTTGGCTAACAAAAGCAGATACTTCCCAAGAAGCTCCCGCTTCTAAAGGCGGGAGTAGTTCACTAAAGCAAGATGAAACTACAAAAAATAATAGAAAGAAGTGATAAAAATGACAAAAAATAAAGAATTGACAAAAAAGGAAATGCTTGAAATATTTAACAGAAGATATGCGTGCAAAAAATACGATAAGACAAAAGTTGTTTCAGACGAAGATTTTATGGCAATTATTGAGGCAGGGAGACTTTCTCCTAGTTCTTTTGGGCTTGAGCCTTGGAAATTTATTCTTGTGAAAAATGAGGAAATGCTGAATGACATGAGAGAGTTTGCTTGGGGAGCAATTAACAGCTTGAATGGGGCGAGCCATATTGTTATGGTGCTGGCTAGAAAAGGTGTTACTGGTGATAGCGATTATTTTGAAAGAATTGGGAAGGAAATAAAAAATATTTCTGATGAAAATTTGAAGATCAGAAAAGAATTTTTTATAAAATTTCAAAAAGAGCATTTTAAGTTGCTGGAAAGTGAAAGAGCATTATTTGACTGGGCTTCAAAACAGACTTACATTGCAATGGTAAATATGATGAATATGGCTGCGGCTCTTGGGATTGACAGCTGTACGATTGAAGGATTTAATAAAGAAATCGCTGAAAAATACTTCTCTGAAAAAGGTGTCTTTGATTTGAAGGAATATGGAATTTCATATTTTGTAAGTTTTGGATATAGGGATGAAGATATTACTCCAAAAACTAGAAGAAAACTTTCGGAAGTTTATGAGGTTGTTGAGTAATAATTTATAAATTTTTTAGAGAAGAAATATTAAAAATAATGTAAATCTGAAATTTTGAGATATATTTTAACAATTAGATATAAAAAGAAAGAAGTGGTAAAAATGTCAAAAGATACAGAATTAAAAAGAAAAGAAATTATAGAAGTATTTAATAGAAGATATGCATGTAAAAAGTTTAGTACAAAAAAGAGAGTGTCCGATGAAGATTTGAAAACAATTTTAGAAAGTGCAAGATTATCACCAAGTTCGTTTGGGCTTGAACCTTGGAAATTTTTATTGTTAAGAAATGAAAAGATGAGAGAAGATTTTAAGGAGTTCTCAACTGGAGCTATAAATAGCTTGAATGGAGCAACAGAAATTGTGATAATTTTGGCTAAAAAGGGAATTACTGCGGATAGTGAATTTTTCAGACATAGCTATAAAGATGTAAAAAAATTGCCAGATGATGTTTTTGAAATTAAGAAAAATAGTTTTTCAATGTTGCAGGAAAAAAATATGAAATTATTGGAAAACGAAAGAACTCTTTTCGACTGGGCTTCAAAGCAAACTTACATTGCACTTGGAAATATGATGACTGTTGCAGCTTATTTGGGAATTGACAGCTGTGCAATTGAAGGATTTAATAAAGAAAAAGTCGAAAAATATTTGTCAGATATGGAACTTCTTGACTTAAGTGAATACGGAGTTTCTGTGATGGTAAGTTTTGGGTACAGGGATGAAGAACAGCCTGAAAAGATAAGACGAGAGTTAAAAGATGTTCTAGAAATAATTGAATAAAAATTATAAAAAATATTAAAAAATGAATAAATATAAATAAAGATAAAAACACAGTTCTGGTTGGTAGTCCAGACGCAGTAATGTAAGTAACCTGCCTCCTTAGGTTGTCCATTCTTTATTATAAATTTTTTTAGGGAGGCTGAAATTTATGAAAAAGATTTCAGGAAAATTGACAGTTTTTTTTGAAAATCCGTTTTGGGTAGGAATTTTTGAAAATTTTGAAAATAATAATTTGTCAGTTTGTAAAGTAACTTTTGGTTCAGAACCTAAAGAATATGAAATTTATGATTTTATATTAAAAAAGTTCTATAATCTTCGATTTAGTAATGAAATGAAGTCAAATTTTGGGGAGAAAGCAAAAAATCCAAAACGGAGACAACGAGAAATAAAAAAAGAACTCCAAAGTAAAAAATTTTTGAAAAAATCAGAAGAAATTCTAAAATTACAATACGAAGAGAAAAAAAAGGAACGAAAAGTAAAAACAAAACAAGAAAAAGAATTTGAAAAACAGAGAAAATTTTTATTGAAACAGGAGAAAAAGAAACAGAAACATAAAGGAAAATAAAAAATTATTATTTAATTAGTCAAAAATATTGAGAATAATAAAAAAATATTGGGAGGAAAAAGTGGATTTAAAAAAAGAGAATTTAAAAGAATTTATATTGAAATTGAATCAAAAAGATATTAATGAATTAATGGCAAATTCTGAAAAAGAAGAAGATATAATTTTTTATAATAAATTGTTTAATTTGATTTTGGAAACAAAGCAAGACGAATTGATAAAAAAAGGTGTGTTTTAATGAAAAAAGTTTTATATATTTTTGCGGGAGTAAATGGAGCAGGAAAATCAACTCTGTATAATTCTGAAAATTTAGACAATAATATAAAATACAGTACAAGAATTAATACAGATGAAATTGTTAGAAAAATCGGAGATTGGAAGAATAATTCTGATCAAATAAAAGCAGCAAAAATGGCGATAAATATAAGAAATGACTGCTTAAAACATGGAAAATCATTTAATGAGGAAACAACTTTAACTGGGAAAACTATTTTAAAAACTATTGACAAGGCAAAAAAATTAGGTTATGAGTTACAATTATTCTATGTTGGAGTTAATAGTCCTGAAATAGCAAAAAAAAGAATAAAAAATAGAGTTGAAAAAGGTGGTCATAATATAGCTGATGAAATAGTTGAAAAAAGATATTATGAGTCTTTAGAAAATTTAAAACAAGTGATTTTAAAATTTGATGAAATCTATTTTTATGATAATTCTGAAAAATATAAAAATATTTTTTCAGTTATGAATAATAAGATTTTTTATAAGGATAAAAACTTTAATTGGTCAAAAGAAGCTATAGAAATGATTGAAAATAGAGAGAAAAATATGAAAATGCTTTGAGAGAACAAAAAAGATTAATTGATCAAAGAAAGGAAAATGTAAAGGATATGCTTATGAATGTTCCAAGAGTAAATCCAGATTATGGAAAAGATATGGATAAGGATTTGTTTAATGCAAGGGATAATGCCTTAACAGAACAGTTGAACAAAGATTTTCCAAGAAATAATCCATATAGGAATATCAATCCTGATGAAGGTTTAAATATGCCAAAACCTCAAATAAATAGAGAAAAATCTCAAAATATAAATGAACAGTTAAAGAAATTGAGAGAAAGAGTAGGTAATTAAGATGAAAATATTAAGATTGTTGATATTATGTTTATTAAGTATTTTCTGTTTAAATTCCTGTCTTGCAACAGCTGCAATCATAGGTTCAATGCAGGGGGATGGTTTATTACCTCCTCCTAAACCTGAAAGTCCTTATTATTATGGTAATAATAAGAAATTAAATACCTTGCTTCTTACTGAAAATAAAAAAAAGATAGAGATTGGAAATAGTAATGTACAAATTTCTATACCTAAAGGATTATGGTTAAAGAACAGTGATAGCAGTCTTATTAATGAAACATTGAGTAAAAAAAAATCATTTGAATTATCTGGTTATTATCTAGGAAAATCAATTATATTGCCAATCAATATTTATAATGAAAATTTTGAAGAATTTGCAAAAAAAGAGAATTTAGTTAAAATAAATGAAAATACATACTCTAACAAATTTGAAGACAAGAGTAAGAAAATTAAATTGTATCAAATTATAAAAAAAATTGATGATAATGCTTTTGCCGTTATAAATTTTGATGACGTGAATGATAAATCTAAAAATTTCTTTTTAGAGTTGATGAAAGATTGGTAAAAAGTTTTAGATAAAAAATTGAAATAAAAAAATTATTATTAGGAATAATGATTACAATGTGTTGCTTAAATGTAATTGTTAAAAATAATGAAGTAATTAAGTTAAAAAGACAGGGATTATTTTTTTGTATCACATATAATTTGGATATTTAAAACAACTTTTCACCCAATAAATTTTATAAGTAAAAAAAGATGAAACAATATTGATAAGAGTGTCCAGAATTTTGTATAAACACAAAATATAATATATGGTAGAGTGTGTAAAAATTTTTGTACAAATTCAGAATCGAAGTCAAGGCAGTCTCTTTTAGATTTCCATCAATACTCTCCAGTCCATACTCCCAAATTAATTCTCAAAATATTTCAAATCCTCAAATTTAAAAAGAAAGCGTCACAGTGAGTTCAAACGACTTTATTTTAAATATCAAGTTATGGTATAATTAATATATTGAAATTCAAAGAAAATAAAAGAGGGAGTGATTTTATGAGAAAAAAAGCTGTTCCTGTGGGGATTGAAGATTTTAAAGAGTTGATACAAGATGAATATTATTATGCAGATAAAACTTTATTAATAGACGAAATGTTAATGAATAAATCGAAAGTTACATTATTTACAAGACCACGAAGATTTGGAAAAACATTGAATATGTCGATGTTAAGATATTTTTTTGATGTAAAAGATAAAGAAGAAAATAAAAAGCTTTTTGAAAATTTAAAAATATATGATAGTGAATACATGGTTGAACAAGGGAAATATCCTGTAATTTTCATTTCAATGAAAGATTTGAAAGGAAATAGCTGGGAAGAAAATTTTATATTGATAAAAAAACATATAAAAAACTTATACATGGAATTTTATGATTTAAAGGATAAATTGAATCCTATTTTTAAAAATGATTTTGAAAAGATAGTTATGGAAAAAGAAGATGCTGACTGGATTTATTCTCTTAAAAACTTATCAAATTATTTGTATGAATATTATGGAAAAAGTGTAATAATTTTAATAGATGAATACGATGCTCCAATAATAAATGCTTTTGATAAAGGATATTACAATGAAGCAATAAATTTTTTTCAAACATTTTACAGCTCAGCGTTAAAGACTAATAATTCCTTGAAATATGGTGTTTTAACAGGGATAACAAGGATTATAAAGGAAGGAATATTCTCTGGTTTAAATAATTTAAAAGTAGATACAATATTGAATAAAAAATATTCAGAATATTTTGGACTTCTTGAAGGTGAGGTAATTGAAATGCTTGATTACTTTGGAATGAAATACAAAATTGAAGAAGTTAAAGAATGGTATAATGGATATTTATTTGGAGAAAGTGAAGTGTACAATCCGTGGTCTATTGTAAATTATATTGACAATGGAGAAATCAAGGCATATTGGGCAAATGTTTCGGGGAATACGCTTCTAGAGAATATGCTTGATCATGCTGGGGAAAGTGTTTATGATGACTTAAAACGGTTTACTGATGGAGAAAGTATTGAAAAATATATTTCGGATGGAACTACGATAAATAGTCTTTTAAGTAACGACGATGAGATATGGCAATTACTCTTATATAGTGGGTACTTAACAAAAGATGAAAAGCAGAAGGAAATAGATGTAACTTCAGAATATACAGATGTTTACAACTTGAGAATTCCAAATAAGGAAATACGGAAATATTTTGGGAATATGTTCTTGAACAGATTTTTTGGAACAGAAGTGAAAACAAATATTTTGATAAAAGCGCTTGAAAATGGAGATATTAAGAAATTTGAAAAGACATTGGGAGAAATAATGATAAATATGCTGAGTCATTTTGACTTGGACAAGGAAATGGAAAAGATTTATCAGGTGTTTATGATAGGGCTTGTTGGATTTTTAATGGGGAAATATGAGATTATTTCAAATGATGAAAGCGTATATGGAAGATATGACCTTGCGATGATTCCAATAAAAAGTAATGAGAAGGCGTATCTTATGGAATTTAAAATATCGAAGACAAAAAAGGGGATGGAAGAGAGGGCACAGAAGGCGTTGAAGCAGATTGATGAGAAGAAATATGATACTAAACTAAAGGCAAGAGGGATAAAGAATATTTTGAAGATTGGGATTGCGTTTTATGGGAAAGAAGTGAAGGTTGTCTATAAATAGAGGTTTAAAGCAAGGACAACGATGAAACCGTCAAATGATAATGCAATAATGACTTGCAACAATGTGAACAATGTTACTTATCAAGGAACACAGGCTCAAGGTGGAACAATGTTGCCAATATTCAAAAAGAAGCCGTAGAACTAAAAAACAGTTATAGTTCTAAAAATTCTAGTCTTGGAATGAAATTAAGTGCTGGAATAGGTTCAAAAGGTAGTGTAAAATCAAACGGAATAAGTGGAAATGTCTCTCAGAGCAACGGAAATCTTAATACAGAAAACACTAACTATCAAAATGGAAATTTTTATGAAGTACATACATGACAATACAGGTTCGATGACGCTTACTGGATTTAATCAGGAAGGCAGAAAAGTAACTGGAAACATCGAAAAATTAGTTGTAGAAAGTAAGCGAAGAATTTAAATTATACAATGAGGAAAGTCAATAATGAATAAAAGTTATATAGGAACATATGGAGTATTAAAAAATAACTCTCCTTCTCCAGACAAGACTATACATTCTAATGATATTTTTAAATATGAAAATTTTAATAAAAATTTTGGTTATCCACTGTCAATTTTATGGGGAACGATATTAGAATGTAAAACTGAAGAAATAGATTATGTAGGTATAAAAATGCTTGGAAGTAAAAATCAAGAAGTAATTAGAATAAGAAAGGAATTTTATGAAATAATAAAATGTCCACGATTTAATATAGGTGACAAAGTTAAATTAATTAAATATCCTGATAAAAAAGCAACTGTTAAAAAAATTTGTTGGCATAATAAAGATAAAAGAATTTATTATCTTCTTAATGTCAAAAATGATAAGAGAAAAAGTACAAGCAGATATTACGAGGATGAAAATAAGTTTGAAAAAATATAAGTAAAATAAGGGATAGTCCAAAATTTTGTGTAAACTAATAGAAAATCTAGTAAATTCAGCACTTCGCTATTCTATTTACACAAAAATTTTTATACTCTCAATATGAAAAAATGGAATCTTCTTATAAATAGAGGTTTAAGTAAAGGTGGAAAATAAATGGAGATAAAAAAAATAAAAGAAAATTTTTTTGAAAATTTAAAAATGAATAAATATGATTTGTTAGTAAATGTAATTAATGAAATAGGTAATTTTCCATATATAATGTCAGATATATATTTGAATAATGAAAAAATAAGAAGTGGAGAATATCAAGGATTAGGTATAAATATCGGGTGGAATGATGAAGATGAGACAGCATTGTATATTTTTGAATATGAAAATGAAATAGAAGATATAGAAAGGATATATTATACTTATGAAGAGATGTTATGTTATCTTTTAATGTATCACTTGCAACATATGAATGAATATTCTGATATGATAGCTTTTGTAGAACAGGAGTTTTTAAATTATATTAATCATGTAGATGAATCAAAAAAATATAAAATAAATATGGATTTAAATAGTATATTTGAAAGAGACAGGTTAAGAAATTTTTTAATCAATTATACTAAAAAAGAAAATCAATATAATATTGGAGTTATAAATTTCTATGAGAAATATATAAAATATTCAGACATAAACATATTAAAGAGATTTCTATCATATTTACTAGGAAAAGATATATTAAAAGAGTTTTTGTCTAATCCCCAAAAAAAATTTGGAATAAATCTAAAAAATTATTTTATTGATGACGGTTATAATGAAATTTATAAATTGATTATAGATAAATTAAGTATAAGTATTGAATATTACTGTAGAGGAATGGAATCTAATGGTAATTTGTTAGTTGGAGAACATGGAATATTTTATGGAGATAGAAAAAGTTCTGATAAGTATATCAGTGATTTCATAACAAAGGAAGAAGCAGAAATATTAATTTCAAAAAAATATAAAAATGAAAGAGAAAAGGAAAATATAGAAATAATTTCTAAAAAAGACTTTTTGAAAGAACTCGAGATTATTGTTAATGCTTATAAAAATATTTATAATGATAACGAAGTTCAAGAAATGTTTGAAAACTTTAAAGAAAATTTTTAAATGAGAGAACGTTCATAATAAGGAAAAAAATAAAAGAAGTAGAAAAAACAATGCATTTATACTAAGATGAATTAATGGAAGAACTGTCAGAAAAAGTTTAAAATTCAAATAGAAGGAGAAATTGAGATGTGTAAGAAAAAAATATTACTTTGTATTTTAATAATAATCTTTATAGTATTCTATATAAAATTTAAATTTTTTCCTTTTTTTATCGCTATTTTTATAATATATATAATGAATGATGGTTTTTATTTGAAAAATTTAGATTTCAAAATAATTAATTTAAAAGAAATATTTCTTTTAAAAAATTTAGAAAAAATAATGATTCTTATATTTTATTTATTTATTGGGATATATTTTCTTTATTATACTTCAGTAGTGTTATCATACTATAAAGAAGTTTCTATTTTTAGGAATAAAATAAAAAATTCAAAAATTTATTACTCAGAAAATGGCAAGAAAATTGTATATTCTAAAGATTTAAAAAATATTTTCCTAAAGGAGTTAAATTTTTCAAATATTTTTAAAAAAACCTATCCTTATGATATTTCTTTTGATGAAAAATATTATTTTTACAATGATAAAAATGAAAAAATTGTATTCTATAATAATAATTGTGAAAGCTGGGATACAATTTTTAAGTTTCGTGGTTATCAAGATCATGTAAATATTAAAGTAAGAGATCATAATATATGTCAAAAAATTATTAAAGAAATAAGTGATAGTAAATGAGATATCCATAGACTGTATTTTTTTCTTCTAAATTAAATTGCTTTTCAAATTCAAAGTATCGTTTTTTAAAGTTAGTTCTTCTAAAAAATTAATTATTGGATAGAACTTATTTTTATATATTCTATAAAGATAAGATTAATGATTAAATTTTTTAGATTTTAAATTACTTTATACATAAAAACCCAATAAATTTGGAATTTACACAATAGTTGTTGCACAATAACTTATTTTATTATATAATATAAAAAGAATAACAAAATAGATAGGAGAAAAAAGAAAAAAATGTCAAATAGTGATAACAAAAGAGTGAGAGTTAGGATAGCACCGTCTCCGACTGGAGATCCACATGTGGGAACTGCTTACATTGGGCTTTTTAATTATGTATTTGCAAAACATAATGGTGGAGATTTTTTATTGAGAATTGAAGATACGGATAGAACAAGATTTTCTGAAGATTCGGAACAACAAATTTTTGATGCGATGAAGTGGCTTGGGCTTAATTATGATGAAGGTCCAGATGTTGGTGGGGATAGAGGTCCTTATAGACAATCAGAAAGATTTGAAATATATAAAGAATATGCTGAAAAATTGGTGGAAAAAGGTGAAGCGTATTACTGTTTCTGTACACCAGATAGATTGCAAAAATTGAGAGAAAGACAAGTGGCGATGAAACAAGCACCTGGATATGACGGTCATTGTAGAAACTTGTCGAAAGAAGAAGTTGAAGCAAAATTAGCGGCTGGTGAACCTTATGTTATTAGACTTAAAATGCCTTATGAAGGAGAAACTATTGTAAATGATGGTTTAAGAGGAGAAATTAGATTTGAGAATAGTAAAATTGATGACCAAGTATTGTTAAAATCTGATGGATTCCCTACTTATCATTTGGCAAATATTGTGGATGACCATTTGATGGGAATTACACATGTTATAAGAGCAGAAGAATGGATTTCATCTACGCCTAAACATATTCAATTGTACAAAGCGTTTGGTTGGGATGAGCCAAAATGGTATCACATGCCACTTTTGAGAAATGCGGATAAAACTAAAATTTCTAAAAGAAAAAATCCAGTTTCATTGAACTATTACAGAGAAGAAGGTTATTTGAAGGAAGGACTTTTAAATTTCTTGGCTTTAATGGGATGGAGCTTTGGAGAAAATAAAGAAATTTTTACAATTGAAGAAATGATTGAAAACTTTTCATTTGATAAAATCTCGCTTGGAGGGCCTGTGTTTGACTTGGTTAAATTAGGTTGGGTAAATAATCATCATATGAGATTGAAAGATTTAGATGAATTGACCAAATTAGCAATTCCGTATTTTGTGAAAGCTGGATATTATGCTGATGAAAACTTATCAGACGAAGATTATAAAAAACTGAGAAGAATCGTGGAAATTACGAGAGAAGGTTCACATACATTAAAAGAGTTGCCAATGAATTCTTCAATTTATTTTGAAGATGAATTCGAGCTTCCAGTTATTGAAGAAGGAATGAATAGTAAAGCTAGAAAATCGGTAAAAAAATTGAGAGATTCACTAGAAACTGAAACTGGGAAAAAAGCAATTAATTTGTTTATTGAAAAAATTGATGCTTTAAATGAAGAAATTTCAGAAGATGAAGCAAAACAAGTTTTACATGAATTACAAGATGAAATTGGAGAAGGACCTGGAGCTGTGTTAATGCCGCTTAGAGCAGTTGTTACGGGAAAAGCTAGAGGGGCTGATTTATATACAGTAATTGCAGCAATTGGGAAAGAGAGAACTTTGAAGAGAGTGCAAAATACTTTAGAAAAAATTAAATAGTTTTTTGGAAAATTATTAAAATTAGAAAAATTTAGAATATAAAAAAAGGAATTTGAGATATTGGTCTTGGATTTCTTTTTTTATTTTAGAACAATTGAAAAGATTATGTTTTATTTGGATTTTTACTTTTTATGCGGTATACTTATGTTGAATTAATTTTAAAAATTATTTATTAGGAGTGATAAAATGAAAAAATTCTTATTATTTATGATGATGTTATTTTCAGTGACTGTATTTGCAGAAAGTGTTAATGCAAAAGTTACAAATAAAATCAATTTTGGGATTTCTCCAAAAGAATTGAAAAATATTATAAAAAGTGAGCCGTTGTCAGATTCGCACGATGATGGAAATTATGCTGTCTACTATTATGAAAATATAGAAGATTCATTAGGCATAAAAAGGCAATTAAATAGCTTTGCTTTTTCTGAAAATAAATTATTTTCAGCAGTTTTTGATTCGGTTACGACGGATGAGGAACATATGAAAATAATCGAAGATTATAAAAAGAATGCGAGTAAAGTTTTAAAAGAGAAATTGAATGTAAAAGAGTACAAAGGAGCATTAATATTGTATAATTCAAAAAAAATAATTGAGATATATAGAATGTTAGATCATACTTTTATAAGTGTTTATCTCTACGCTCCTGAAAACTTAAAAGATATTTTGAAGAATTATGAATAAATTTTTTCAAGTTTGTTATAAAATAAAAAACTGTATTTGAATTAATTTTCATTTACAGTTTTTTTATGCAAATTTTAGAATTAAAATAGTTTTTTTTAATTTTGTATGATATAATAATAATAAAATAAATTTAGAAAGGAAGTTAAGATGTCATATATTTATGATGTTTTTCAAAATTATAATAGTGAAAATTTGAAAATAGGGAAAAAGGCTGAAAATTTAGTGAAATTGACAAAGAATGGCTTTAATGTTCCATATTTTTTGGTTATAACGAATGAATATTTTAAAAAAGTAATTTTAAAAGAAATAAGAAAAAAAATTGATGTAGAAAATTGGAATGATATTTTTGAAAGTAATGAAACTCAAAATATAGAAATTATAAGGAATATTATAGAAAATCATACAATTCAAAATAATTTTATCGAAGAATTACAAAAATTTTTAAAAGATGATAAATATTACGCAGTTCGTTCATCATCAATTGAGGAAGATAGTGAGAATTTTTCATTTGCAGGTCAATTTGAAACATTTTTATACATAAAAAAAGAAGAAATGCTGAATAAAATAAAGAAAGTTTGGATTTCTTCATTTTCAAATCATGTAATGAAATATAGAAAAGAAGGTAATATTAATAATGAAATAAATGTTCCAGCAGTAATTATTCAGGAAATGGTAAATTCTGAAAAATCTGGCGTAGCTTTTAGTGCAAATCCAATTAATAATAATAAAAATGAAGTTGTGTTATCTTGTGTTTTCGGATTGGGGACCAGCATCGTTGACGGTGATGAAGATGGAGATTTGTATATTGTGAATAAAAACCTTGAGTTAGTGAGTAAAGAGATTAAAATAAAAACATTGAAGCAAAGTTTAGATTTTGAGAAAAAAAGTATAAAGAGAGAAAAAATTCATGAGGAAAAAGAAGTTTTGAATGAAAAGGAGATACGAGAACTTGTTCAAAATATTATAAATATTGAAAAAGTGTATGGTGTTCCACAAGATATAGAGTGGGCTTTTGAAAATAAAAAATTGTATATTTTACAAGCAAGACCGATTACAACTTTTGAGAACAGAACTGAAAAGAAAAAGAATAGTGAAAAACTAATTGAAGAAAATATTATTATTTGGGATAATAGCAATATTGTGGAAAGTTATCCCGAAATTACTTTACCCTTGACTTTTAGTTTTATAAAAAATGCGTATGCAGGAGTATATAAGCAATTTTCCAAAGTTGTCGGAATTTCAAAAAAGATAATGGATAGCTATGAGCCGATTTATGCAAATATGTTAGGAATTTTAAATGGAAGAGTTTATTATAACCTTATAAATTGGTATAAACTTTTACTTTTATTGCCTAATTCCAAAAGAAATAGCGGTTTTATGGAGCAGATGATGGGAGTAAAACAAAAGCTTTCTGGAATAAATTTAGAAGAAAATTTTTTGGAAGCAACTAAAAATATGAATTTTTTTGAAAAAAAAGTCATAGGATTAAAAAAGGCGAGAGCTGGATTCTCAATTTTTTTTAATATGTTTTCCATCGAGAAAAAAGCGAAGAGATTTTGTCAGATTATAGATCAAACATTGAGTTCAAAAGAATATAATCTATCTAGGATGGATATTACTGAATTACAAAAATACTATATTTTGCTTGAAAATAAATTTTTGAAAAATTGGAAAACACCTTTAATAAATGATTTTTTGGTCATGATATGGTTTGGTATTTCAAAAAAAATAATAAAAAAATTTATAAAAAATGATGCTGAAGAAATTCACAATATACTTATTGCACAAAAAGGTGAAAATATGATAAGTGTTGAACCATCTAAATACATGGAAAAATTAAGCGAAATCATTAAAAAAGATACTTCATTACAAGAAGAAATAAAAAATATTATAAAAAATAAAACTGATATTATTACAAGTAACTTGGAATTTAATAAATTGCTGAATGAATATTTGGAAAAATTTGGAGATAGAACAGTTCATGAATTAAAACTGGAATCTCTGACTTTGCGAGAAAATCCAATATATTTATTTAGAATGTTATATTCTCTTGCGTTAAAAAAAGAAAAAAATACACATGAAAAAAGAGATATTTCTTTGGAGCAAAAAAAAATTTATGAAAATCTTAAAATTGGGATAGTAAAAAAAATGATATTGAAAAAATCAATTTCAAATGCTAAAAAATTTATTAAAATAAGAGAAAATTTGAGATATGAAAGAACGAAAGCTTACGGAATTATAAGAAAAGTATTCAGGCAAATAGGAATTCATATGAAAGACAGCAATATTATTGAAAATGAGAGAGATATATTTTATTTAACTATAAACGAAATTTTTGGATTGATTGATGCGTCTGCTATTGATACGAATTTAAAAGAAATAGTAAAAATTAGAAAGAGAAAATATGAGCATTATAAAATAATCCCTGCACTTCCTGACAGATTTTTGACTAAAGGGTTTATTTCTGAAGAATTTTATTATGAGAATTTGATAACGGAAACAAATAAAAATAAAAATTTTAATGAACTAACGGGAACTGCTTGTAGCAAAGGAATTGTTAAAGGAATTGTTAAAGTGGTTTTAAATCCTATGGAAACTGAAGTTGAAGAAGGAGATATAGTGATAACAAAATCTACTGATCCAAGCTGGGTAATGGTATTTCCTTTATTAAAGGGACTTATTGTGGAAAAGGGAAGCTTACTTTCCCACAGTGCAATTATTTCAAGGGAAATGAATATACCCGCCATCGTTGGAGTTCAAAATGCAACAACTATTTTAAAAACAGGAGATTATGTAGAATTTGATGGTAGTACAGGAATTATAAAAAAAATTGATTCGAAATTGGAAAAGGAGTAATTTTTTTATGAAAAGTGAAGTTAAAGAGAATAAGGTTGATTTTTCAATAATAAGATATTCACAATGTTGGGAAGATACTGAAATATTATTGGAAGCGCTGGATATAAATGAAAATGATATTTGTCTTGGAATTGCTTCCGCTGGAGATAATATATTTTCAATGCTTTCCAAAAATCCTAAAAAAGTGATTGCGATTGATTTAAGTCTTCCACAATTATATCTTTTGGAATTAAAAAGAGAGATAATAAGAAAATTTGATTATCAAGAAATGATTTTGTTTTTTGGAGTTATATCAAAAGATAACAATAAAAATACAAAAAAAATTAGAAAAGAAATGTATGAAGAAATAAGAAAAAATCTTCAAGAAAAAACTAAAGAGTATTGGGACTATAATATTGAAATTATTGGAAGAGGAATTAATCATACAGGGAAATTAGAGAAGTTTTTTAGAATTTTTAATCATAAAATTCTGCCATTCATTCATAGTAAAAAAACAATAAATAAGTTTTTTGAAAAAAAGTCATTGGAAGAAAGAAAAAAATTTTATGATAAAAAATGGGAAAATTTTAGATGGAAATTAACTTTTAGAATATTTTTTTCAAATTTAGTTATTGGAAAACTTGGAAGAGATAAAGAGTTTTTTAAATATGTGGAAAAGGATATTGCAACAACAATGTTATCACAAATAAAATATGCTTCTACTGAATTGGATCCACACGAAAATCCGTACATAAATTATTTTTTAACTCAAAATTATCGTTTAGATTCATTACCATATTTTTTAACTGAAGAAAATTTTGGAAAAATAAAATCAAATTTGAATAAATTGGAAATAGTTTGTGATACACTTGAAGAATATTTAGAAAAAATTGATTTTAAAATAGATAAATTTAATTTGAGCGATATTTTTGAATATATGTCTGTTGAAAACTATGCGAAATTAATGGAAATAATTTATAAAAACTGTTCAGATAATGCCTTATTAGCATATTGGAATTTAGTTGTGAAGAGAAATTCTGAAATGGAGGAGTTGAAAAATCAATTTTCAAAGAGATTCAAGAGATTGAAAGAAATAGATCAAGAACTTCATAAAAGAGATAAAACATTTTTTTATACAGATTTTGTTATTGAAAGGGTGATAAAATGAAAATAATGCCTTATGAAATATTTCTAATTATGGCAATTATAGTAATGTTTCTCGTTTTCTTTTTTGTTTTAAACAAACTTGAGAAAGCAAAAAAATTTGATTCAGAATTAAATAGAAAGATTTTACATATAGGAACAGGAATTTGCGGAGTTTCACTTCCCTTTTTATTTAAAACTAAAATTTCTGTAATAATTTTAGTGCTATGTTTTTTTGCTATTATAGCAATAGTGAGAAATCTTAAAAACACAGGAGCAAAAGATGTCCTTGAAACAAAAAGCAGAAAAACATGGGGAGATGTTTATTTCGTATCAACTCTCGCTTTTTTGTGGATATTTTCTAGTGATGATAAAATAATGTATTGTTTACCAATTGTAATTTTAATGTTTTCGGATGCTTTTGCAGCGCTGATAGGTAAATTTTATGGAAAGTATAAATATGATACAGGTTTTGGAACAAAATCTTTAGAAGGGTCAATAATCTTTTTTCTATCAACATATATTTTATGCAGCAATTTTTTTCTTCTTTTTAGTGACATAAAAAATATGAATATTGTATTAATTTCGCTGCTTATTAGTACTTTAACGATGATTATAGAAGCAATTTCATGGAACGGCTTAGATAACTTTTTTATTCCGCTGTATGTCTACCTTTTTTTGAGATTAAACCTTCAGAAAGATACAGTTGATTTGGTAAATCGCTTAATTTTAATATTAGGATTGTTAACAATAGTTTACCTTAACAGAAAAAAAACTACACTGACAAATGTCGCTCAAGTTGGAAGTCTCTTTTTTATGTATGTCGTTACTGTATTAGGAGGATTTTCTTTTCTTTTACCACCTTTAATGTTATATGTAAGTTATTACCATTACACCCCAAAAGTTAAAAGACAGGAAAAAGATTCTTTAAAAGGTCTTCTCACTATTGGATTCCTGGCATTTTTTTGGATTATTGTTGGAATTCTCTTAGAGAGAAAATCAATTTTGAATATTTATATTTATATTTTTTCATTATATTTTGGAATTATAAATATAATAAGATACAATGCTTCACATTTGACGGAATTAACTGGAAATAAATTAAATAAAAAGCTTATTTTTATCAGTATAATAAAGGCATTGCTATTTTTTATAATAAATTATGCGATTTTATTAAAATCTATAGATTTAAAAATAATTTTAGAAAATATTGTATTTTTAATTGCAGGAATATTATTGTATACAATTTTTATTGATAAAATACCAAAAAATTTTTTTAAAAATAGTCATGGTGGAGAAAAAAAAGTATTTTTTACAACAATAATAGTTTTTATTTGCAGTCTATTACTCTTGATAATAGAATATATTTAGATCAATAAAGTAATTTTTATAAAAAGGAGTGATAATTTTGAAAATAGAAAGATATAATTTCTTAAAAAAGAATGAAATACTTAAAATTATCGAAAACAATGAATTTTTAGAATCAGAAAAAGAAAAAATATTGATGGAAAGACCTTCTGAAATTGTCAGATTCTATGATGAAAACAAAAATATTATTTCAAGTATGTACCTTTGGAATGATGTGCCAGATTATAAAAGCAAAAAAACCTTATATATTGGAAATATAAAAACTTTTCAATTACAAAAAAATTTGAATAAGATAGACATTCTTTTTAAAAAATTATTTGAAATTTTAAAAGGAGAAGGATTTCAGATAATAATAGGCCCTTTAAATGGCACTACTTGGAATAGATATAGATATGTTGTAGAAAAAGGAGATAGAGAACCTTTTTTTATGGAACCGTGGAATGAAGATGAAGAAGTAAAATTCATAGAATATATAGGATTTTCTCCATTTAAATATTATTTTTCTTCAATTATGGAAAATACTGAAAATAGAAAAACTTTGAAGGAAAAAATAGAGAAAATAAAAAAATTTCCATTTTATAAAAAAATTTCTATAAAAAATGCAGATACTAAAAACTTTGAAAAACTCTTTAGTAAAATATATGATATTTCCATAGAATCATTTAAAAATAATTTTTTATACACAAAACTCGAAAAAAATATTTTTATGAAAATGTATTCAAAATATAAAAAAAAATTTTTATCAAATTTTTTCAAACTTCTATATTTTGAAAAAAGATTAATTGGTTTTGCATTCGCCTTTCCTGATTATTTAGAGATAGAAAGAGCAGGTAAAACTGAAACTATAATTTTTAAAACAGGAGGAGTCATACCAGAATTTAATGGAAAAGGATTGGGATATATATTATTAGATGCGATAATTGATGAAGTTGAAAAGTCAAAATACAATAAACTTATTTTAGCTTTGACCTTTAAATCAAATGTTTCCAAAAATATGGCAGAACATGTAGCAAAGCCTTTTAGGAAATACGCATTATTTATAAAGGAATTATAAATAAAAATTAAGAAAGGAGCTGTATAGAAAAATTATATAAATCTATATAATTTTTATACAAAATAGACAAAATAGTATGAAGATAGATAATATGACAATTATTGACAAAATAAGGGAAGTTAAAAGTAAATTTCCCAATAAAACAGCAATAATTGACTTAAAAAATAACACAGAAGCAACTTTCTCACAAATTGACACTCAGTCGGAAGCTGTCTATAATTATTTAAAAAAAAATAATTTTTCTAAAGGAGATAAAGTTGTTCTTTTTGTTCCGATTAGCTTAAAATTTTATATAATTTTAATTGGAATATTAAAAATGGGAATGCAAGTTGTATTTATTGACCCTTATGCAAAAATAAACCATATAAATAAATGTTGTGAAATGATTTCTCCAAATGCGATAATAGGTTCAAAAAAAGTATTATTTTTAGGAAATTTTTTAAAAGAAATTAGAAAAATTCCAATTAAGATTGATTACAAAAATATTTTAAAAGATTCTAAATATCACGAAATTTCAGATGATTACGAAATCTCAAAAGATACACCAGCATTAATCAGTTTTACAAGCGGAAGTACAGGATTTCCCAAAATAATAATGAGAACACACGGATTTTTGCTAGGTCAGCACAATGTTCTGGATAAAAATATTCAGTTTTCAGAAAATACACAGGCGTATTCTTCATTTCCTATGTTTTTATTATCGCATATATGTACAGGAACTACCACTTTGATACCAGATATAAATTTTGGGAAGCCAATAAAAACTGATGTTAAAAGTGTTGTTAAACAGATAGAATCTAAAAATATTGAGAACATAATTTTACCGCCATCAATTTTAGAAAATATTGTAAGATTTTCTAAAAAGAATAATATTAAACTTGATTGCGTTCAAAGAGTTTTTACTGGAGGAGCACCTGTTTTTCCAAAGCTGATGTATAATTTATTAGAAATTTTTCCAAAAAGTAAAGTTCGTGCATTATACGGAGCCTCAGAAGTAGAACCAATCTCAATATTTAATTTTGAAACTATTACAAAAAAACAAATAGAGTCTATGAAAAATGGAGCTGGGCTATTTGTCGGAAAAAAAGTTGATCAAATTGATTTGAAAATAGAAAGATTAGAATTGGAAGAGAATTTAAAACTAAATGAAAAAAATTTAAAGAAATATTCCAAAAGTGATTTTGAAAAAATACAGCAAATATTGAAAAAATCAGCAGGAGAAATACTTGTCAAAGGAGAAAATGTCTTAAAAAACTATCTTAATGTGAAAAGTGATCCAAATAAAGAATGGCACGAAACAGGGGATATGGGATATATTAATGAAAATAATGAATTATTTCTTTTAGGCAGAGCAAAGGGAAGAGTGAAGATAAAAAATAGCATTTATTATCCACTTTCGATTGAAACAGCTTTTTCTTTTTGCAAAGAAGTAAAAAAATGTGCTTTAATATCTAAAAATGAAGAGCTGTATATGATTATAGAAAAAGAAGATGATTACACGAGAACTATCTTGGAAAATAAAGAAATAAAAAAATTGTGCGAAAAATTTAATATTTCTCAAGTGATTGAAAAGAAAATTCCTTTAGATAAAAGGCACAATAGTAAAATAGACTACAATAAATTAGAAAAGCTAATAGAAAAATTATAAATTTTTTAAGCTAAAAAATTATGAGTTTAATTTTAAAAATATCTATGAAAGGTAAAAACTGGTGAAAATTATGGATAAAAAACTACCAAGAAAATCCAAAAGTAAAATTAAAAATTTTAAAATATATCTAGATGAAAGATTTCCATTAGTGAAAAACGGAATTTTTATTTTAGTTTTTACATTATCAGCATTCTTTTTCAGTAGAGTTTCAAATAAAGATTTTAAAATGTTTATTTTCAGTAGCGCTGAAATTTTTAATAATGTAATTCTGCTTTTTATTATAATGTTTTGCTTTTTTTTTCAGTTAAGAATATTAGACGAATTTAAAGATTTTGAGGAAGATTCAAAATATCGTTCATATAGACCAGTTCCAAGAGGAATCATAAGTTTAGAAGAGCTAAAAAAGATAGGAATAGGGACGGTGATAATACAAGTATTACTGATTTTACTTATTGATGTGAGATTAATCTTTTTTGCGCTATTAATTTGGGGATATATGTTTTTGATGACAAAAGAATTTTTTGTAAAAGAATGGATTACAAAAAAAATTTTTCTATATGCGTTATCGCACATTGTTGTAATGCTCTTATTTGTATTATTCGTTATTTCTACTGAAAAATATTCTTTTTCTGTTCAAAGGCAAGCACATTCGTCAGCGATTTTTTCACTATTTTTCGTGAGCTATATAAATGGAATTATTTTAGAAATAGGGAGAAAAACTAGAAAATCATCAGAAGAAGAATATGGAGTCGAAACTTACAGTAAAATATTAGGAAGAGAGAGGGCGGTTCTAACATTAATAATTTTATTCGCAATAGAAATTATATTTATTTATTTAGGATTACATGAGAATTATTATGCGGGATTAAATAATGCTTTTGGAAAAAAATATTTTTTTACAGGAATAATTTTATTATTGTTAATATTTTGTGTATCAATTTTTCAATTAAGGAAATTTATAAAAGAAGATTTAACAGGAAAAATTGTAGAAAACATATCGGGAATATGGATTATGTTTTCATACCTTTGCATGGGATTCCTGCAATACATTATATTTTTTAATTTTTTGAAATAAAAGTAATTGTAAAACTTTGTAAAAGAACAATAAAAAATTTTTAAATAGAGAAATTTATTTTTATTTTGAACGACTACTTTTAGTATGATATAATAAAAATAAAATATAATAAAGTTTTGAAAGAAAGGATTTGATAGCGATGAAAAATCAAAAAAAAATATCATTTCCATCAAACTTGCACGGGCACACAACTTATTGTGATGGGAAGAATAGAGCTGAAGAATATATTTTGGCGGCGATTGAGAAAAATTTTGTGAGTGTTGGATTATCAGGACATTCTTATGTTTATTTTGATAAAGAGCCGAATATGTCTTTGGAAGGAACTCTTAAATATATTGAAGAACTGAAAATTTTGAAAGAGAAATATAAAGATAAAATTCAAGTTTATATTGGAATTGAAGCAGATTTTTATTCTGGATTTAATCCAAAACTGGATAAAAATTTAGGACTTGATTATAGAATAGGTTCAGTTCACTATGTAAAAGATAAAGTAAAAGATAAATATTACTGCGTTGATAATACTCCAGAAATTTTGGCTTATGCGATTGAAAATTATGACAATGGCGATGAAAAATCTTTAATTTGTGCTTATTATGACAATATAATCGAAATGATTCATACTCAAAAGCCAGATATTTTGGGGCATCTGGATTTGGTGAGAAAATTTAATGGTGACGGAAAATACTTTGATGAAAATTCAGAATGGTATAATAAAAAAGTTGACGAAGTGTTAGGTGAAATTTCAAAAACTGATGCAATTGTGGAAATAAATACGGGAGGAATTTCAAGAGGATGGACAAAAACTCCGTATCCAAGTGCTTTCATATTAAAGAAGATTTTATCAAAAAATATTCCGATTACGCTTTCTTCAGATGCACATTCTGTGGAAAATATTGATTATTATTTTAAAGAGAGCGTGGAACTTGTAAAAGAAATTGGATTTAAAAGTCTTAAGATTATGAAAAACGCGAAATTTGAAGATTTTGAAATTTAGATTTAGTTTCTAAATAAAAATTAGATATTTGAAAATAATTTTTATAAAAATCAATTGAATTTTTTTTACTATAAAATATACAAAAATTTTTATAAATAATAAAAAAATTTAATTTAGAAGGAGAAAAAAATGTCAAGAAATGTATTTATAACAGGAGCGTCAAGCGGAATTGGGAAGGCGATTGCTTATGCATTTGGGAAAAATGGCGATGATTTGATTTTGTGTGCGAGAAGAATTGGAAAGTTGGAAGAAATTAAAGCTGATATTGAAAGAAGATTTGGAGTAAATGTCTATATCTTTGAGTTAGATGTGACGAAATATGAAAAAGTTTCAAAAACGGTAAAAAATATTTTGAGAAAAGTTTCTAAAATAGATATTTTGATAAATAATGCGGGATTAGCTTTGGGACTTGAAAAATTTCAAGAGTATAGCATTATGGATATGGAAATAATGATAGATACTAATGTAAAAGGTCTTCTGTACGTGAGTCGTGAAATTATACCGAACATGGTTGAAAATAATGAAGGGCATATAATTAATATGGGGTCGACAGCTGGAATTTATGCTTATGCAGGAGCAGCAGTTTATTGTGCAACAAAAGCGGCGGTAAAATTTTTAAGCGATGGAATTAGAATTGATACAATTGACAAAAATATTAAAGTTAGTACATTGCAGCCAGGAATTGTGGAAACTGATTTTAGTGAAGTTAGATTTCATGGGGATAAGGAACGGGCAAAAGATGTTTATTCAGGAATTGAAGCATTAAAACCTGAAGATATTGCAAATATGGCATTATATGTCGCAAATCAGCCAAAACATGTTCAAATTTCAGATGTGACAATAATGGCAACACAACAAGCTACGGGATTTATGGTTCATAAAAAATAATTTTTGAATATGATTTTTATATTTAAAAGAAATTGTATAAAAAATTTTTTTTAATTAAAAACTAAAAAAAAGAAAAAAAATAAAGAAAAGAAAGGAACAAAATATTAAAATGTTAATTGGAAATAATGAAACAACTAAATTAATCGATTGTTACGCAATAGATAATTTAAAAATTCCAAGTATTGTTTTAATGGAAAATGCGGCAATTGATTTTGTCAATGAAATTGATGAAAAACTTGATAACTTTTTGATTGTCTGTGGAAAAGGAAATAACGGTGGCGATGGATATGCGATTGCACGGCAGCTTTGGTCAAAAGGTAAAAAAGTGAAAATATTTGGAATTTCTTTTGAAAATTTAAGTTGCGACTGCAAAATTAATTATGATATTTGTAAAAATATTGAAATTGAGATGTCAGACAATATAGAAAAATTAAAAACTTGGATTTTACAAAGTGAGTGCATTATCGAAGGGATTTTTGGAACAGGGCTTAATTCAGAAGTTAAAGGAGTTTACAAAAAAATTATAGAAATTGTAAATGAGCATTCAAATCAAAAAGAAGTTTATTCCATCGACATTCCTTCAGGCATAAGCGGAAATGACGGCGAGATTATGGGGACTTGCATAAAAGCAGATAAAACAATTTCATTTGTAACTTATAAAAAGGCTTTTTTGAACACAAAAAATTCAAAATATTTTGGAAAAATTGTAATAAAAAATATTGGATTAAATCAAAACTTTTTTAAAAATCTTGTAAATGAATATTACTTGACAAAATCAGATATAAAAAATTTGCATAAAGTTCGAAATGTAAATTCTCATAAGGGGGATTTCGGAAAAGTATTAATTTATGCAGGAAGCAAAGAATTTTCTGGTGCAAGTGTCCTAGCTTCAAATTCTTGCGTTCGAGCGGGAGCTGGGCTTGTGACTCTTTTGACATCGGAAAATATTTTAAAAAATAATATTTTATCTGAAGTTATGCTTTTAAATATAAATAATTCAAGAACAATTCCTAAAAGTGATTTTAAAAATGAATTACAAAAAATAGAAAATAATATTTTAAATTCAGATGTGATTGCAATAGGCCCTGGAATTGGCAAAAATGAAAAGTCATTAACAATTTTAGAAAAGTTATTAAATTATGAAAAAAATAATAAAAATAAAACGATAAATTTGGTGCTGGATGCGGATGCGCTAAATTTAATTTCAGAAAATCCTAAATTATTTAAAAAAATAGAAAATCGTGCGATTCTAACTCCACATATTGTAGAATTTTCAAGACTTTCAAGATTATTGCCAGAAGACATTCTTTTAGATAAATTTACAAAAGCAAAAGAATTTGCAAAAAAATATAAAGTAATTTTACTTCTAAAAGGAAAAAATACGATAATCACCGATGGAAACAAACTTTTTGTAAATAGCACAGGAAATTCGCACATGGCAAATGGCGGAATGGGAGATTGTCTTACTGGAATTATAACTTCACTTGTCGCACAAAATTATAATTTAATTGAAAGTGCTTGTATTGGAGCTTTTTTGCACGGATATATTGGAGATGAGCTTACAAAAAAACAATATATTGTAAATGCAAGTCATGTTACTGAAAATATTTCCAAATATATGAAAGAAATTTTTGAAATGTGATTTTATATTTGGGGGAGAAAAATTTGATGATTAAAAATGATATTTACAATATTATTGATTTTGAGAATAGTAGAAAACGAGAATGTGAGAGTGATTATTTTAATTCTAAATTTTTTAAAATGTTTCCAACTAAATATGAAAAACTATTGCGAGAATATGAAGTTATTTTGTTTAAAGACAATGTAAAAATTTCATTTTTGAGTATGGATTTTTCTGATGATTTTCTTTATGATGGAGAATACAGTTTTGTTGAAAGAATTTTTTTAACTTTGTTTGGAATTATTCGTTTAAAAGATTCAGAGAAAAGTTTTGATAATTTTATTGATTTTGAAAAAATAAAAAAATTTAAAGAGATATTTGATAAAATGTATAGAGAAATATTTAATGAAAAAATTGATAAAGGGGATAAAAAAGTTATAGATTTTATGAATAGATTAAAACTAGAGATTTCTCAAATTTTAAAAACTTTTTCTTTGAAAGAAGTTGAAGAATATCGTGAAATTATTAAAGAGTATGCTGGGACAACTTGGAAAAAAATGAAAAAGTTAAAAAAGAAATCTGAAAATTTATTTCACAAAAAAATTTTATTATATAAACTTATTAGTTTGGAAAATTTATTGAATGTTCAATATGAAAGACATTTTTTACAAAATTATGTTTGTTTTTGGAATGATTTATATTTGGATAATGATTATGATGATAACGGCTCTTTTTCAAATTTATTTTTTCTTAATAAAATTGATAAAGGTATCTATTTTGCAGATGATATTGTACTTTTTTCATTTGAATTGACAAAAGTTGCAAATAGTTTTGATGAATTTATGGATAATATTGAAAATTTTAATTTGGCTAATTATAGCCGATTTTTTAAAAAATAAAAACAATGCTTGAAAAGTAATTTAAAATAATGTAAAATTATAAAGTCCAATGAATATTTATATAAAAAAGTTATTGGCTTAATTTTATTGCAGAAAGTTGAAAATAAAAAATGAGTATAAAAATAATTACTGAAAATCGGGACAACGTAATTGGATTTTTAGAATTTAAGAAAAGTGAAAATATTAGTTGTTTTAGTTTAAAAGATAATTTGAATGAATTAAAAAAAACTGGAGCAGTTGTAATTTTGGGAAACTTTGACGGAGTTCACAAGGCTCATAGGAAAATTTTGCAAAAAGGTGTAAAAAAAGCACAAGAAAATGGTTACAAAACGGTGGTTTACACTTTCAACGAATATCCAGATAAAAGGCATACGAGAATAACAAATCAATCTGAAAAGGCTTTTATTATGGATAAAGAAAAAATTGACTACTTATATTTTGAGGAATTTGAAAAAGTTAGAAATTTTTCACCAGAAAATTTTGTGAAAAAGATTTTGATTGAAAAATTGAATGCAAAAAAAGTTCTTTGTGGCTTCAATTTTACTTTTGGAAAAGGTAAATCTGGAAATCCAAAGATTTTAAAAGAGATTTTGGAAAAAAACAGAATTGAGCTTGAAGTTCAAGAAGCGGTTTTTGATGATAATTTGGAAGTCATAAGTAGCACGAATATACGAAAGCATATAAAAGAAACAAATTTGGAGAAAGTGAAAAAATTGCTTGGACACAATCTTATAATTTTGGGAAAAGTCATTCATGGAAAGCAGCTTGGTCGGACGATTGGATTTCCCACGGCAAATTTAAAATTTGAAAACAGAGTTTATCCAAGTTTTGGGGTTTATGGAGTAAAAATTTATTTTTATGAAAAGGGTATTTGTAAAACTTATACTGGGGTTATGAATATTGGGAGAAATCCTACTGTTGACAAAGATAATTTGAGCGTTGAAACGCATATTTTTGATTTTGACAAAGATATTTATGGAAAATATATTTTGATTGAAATTTTTAAAAATATTAGAAAAGAAATAAAATTTAATTCAATTGATGAATTAAAAAATCAAATTGATAAAGATAGCAAATATTGGAAAAATGAAGTTAAAAAAATAAAAGAACAGGATAGAGAAAATAAAATAAGATGAAGATAAGAAATAAAATGAAGAAATAAATAAAGGGAAATGAAAAATTTATGATAAAAAATACAATTAATGTAAAAATCGACAATTTTGAAGGGCCTTTAGATCTTCTCATTCACTTGATTGAAAAAAAGAAAATGGATATTCACAAAATTAATATTTCTCAAATAATTGATGATTACTTAGAATATATTCACAGCCAAAAGGAAAAAAATTTGCGAATAAAAGTGGAATTTCTTGCGATGGCTACAGATTTAGTGGAAATAAAGGCTTATTCGGTTTTGAATGAAAATAAAAAAACTGAAAAAGCTGAAAATTTGGAAAAAAAGATTTTGGAATATAAATTATTTAAAGAAATTGCACAGTTATTTGCAGAAAAGGAAAATGAATATAATATTAGTCATCTAAGAATGGGAAATCAAAATTTTGGAGATAAAATTGTGGAATATGATATTTCCAGTTTAACTTTAGAAAATTTGATTGCGAGTTTTCAAAATATTTTAAATCCCAAGGATATGAAAAAATATGTGCAGGAAAATATGAAATTAAATTTGGAAGAAGAATATACGGCAGAAGAGGCACATCTTGAAATTACAGAAAATATAAAAAATAAAAGAAAAGTGACGTTTAGCCACTTACTAAAAAATAAATTTTCTAAAATACGGATTGTGACGATGTTTCTATGTATTTTAGATATGTTTAAAAATGGCGAAATTGATATAATTATCGATCAAAATAGTTTTTTTGTAACAAAAATTATGTAAAAATTTTTATAAATTATAAATAAAATAAAAATAAACAAATAAAAGGATTATGCGTTATCCATAAAAATGCAAATTTATATTTTATTAAAGGAAATTAAATGTTTAAATCTAGTTTTATAGTAATGATAATAAATATGTTAAGCCGAATTTTAGGACTTATAAGAGAAATGATTATCGGAAGCGTTTTTGGAGCGACTGGAATGACGGATGCCTATGTCAGTGCCACCAAAATTCCAAACTTTTTTACGACATTATTTGGAGAAGGTTCGCTTGGAACAGTATTTATTCCAATTTATAACCGTGGAATAGAAGAAGAGGGAAAAGAGAGAACAGATGACTTTGTATTTTCGCTTTTGAATTTAATAGTTGCATTTACATCGACACTTTCTGTAATTATGATATTCTTTTCCAAACAAATTTTAAAGGTGACAACAGGTTTTAACGATCCAAAAAGATTTGATGCAGCAAATAACTTATTAAAAATCGTAGCTTTTTACTTTTTATTTATCGCACTATCTGGAGTTGTGTCGTCATTACTAAATAATTACAAAAAATTCGCAGTTTCAGCATCAATGGGAATCGTATTTAACTTGACAATCATAATTGGAACTTTGCTATTAAAAAATAAAATGGGGATTTACGGGCTTGGTGTGGCTTATTTACTTTCTGGAGTTTTTCAATTAGTGATAATGCTTCCGCAATTTTTTCAAATTATGAAAAAATATAAATTTATTTTAAACTTAAAAGATGAATATGTGAAAGAAATGTTTGTTTTAATGGTTCCAACATTAGTCGGAATTTTTGGCTATCAAATAAATGAAATTGTTGACAACAGATTTGCAACTTCACTTCCAGCAGGAACAGCAAGTGCATTAAACTATGCAAGTAGATTATATTTGCTTCCGATAGGAGTTTTTGCAATTTCGCTAGCCGTTGTGATTTTCCCAACATTGTCAAAAGCTGTTGTAAAAAATGACAGCAGAACAGTAAAGCGAGTTGTTCATCAAGGATTATATATGCTTTCTTTCCTAATTGTTCCATCAAGTGTGATTTTATTTGGATATGCAAAAGAGATAGTGAGATTAGTTTATGAAAGAGGAAAATTTAATGCAGCCGCTGTAAAAGTTACTTCAGAAACACTACAATTTTATGCTTTAGGACTTCTATTTTTCTCAACAATACATCTTCTTACAAGAAGCCATTATGTCTATAAAGATAGAAAAACACCTGTTATTTCATCGTTTACTGCAATATTTACAAATATAGTTTTAGATGCACTTTTATATAAGCAGTATAGACATGTAGGCTTAACTTTTGCAACTTCATTTTCTGCAATGGTGAATTTTATAATTTTGTATATTTCGCTAAACAAAAAATATGTAAAATTAAGAAACCTAAAATATATTGCAATTTTAGGAGTGACGTTTGCAAGTTCGATGATTTCATATTGGGCTTCAAGCATGATAAAATTTCAAAATAAATATGGAATTGTTGTTAATTTAATAATATTTGCAATAATATATTTAATTATTTGGTTTGTTTTAATATACACTTTTAGAAGAGATTTGATAAGAAAAGTTTTAAGAAATAGAAAATGGTAAAATTATGATAAAAGAAAAATTGAGATATACGAAAACAGGAAAAAGAATAGAAACTTACGAATTTGACGCAAAACTACATCAAAAAGTCGTGATGGACAAGTCTCAATTTGAAAATCATATTTTGGTAAAACATCCTGAAATGACGATTGAGATAATAAAAGAAGTGCTTAAAAATCCTGATGTTGTGACAAAGCAGTCAAAATCCAAAAAAGAACATTTTTATCAAAAAAAAATAAATAATCTTAATTATTTTGTCGTAATTTCCCAAAATCCAAGTATAAGAAAATTGCGATTTGTTGTAACGGCTTTCATGACGAAAGATGCAAATTTCTTAAAAGAAAAGAATAAATATGTAAGATATAAAATTAAATAAAATATTGCATTTCTCGAAAAAATTAGTTATAATAAAATGTTATTAAATAATAAATACAAGAAAGAGAGGAAATTCATTTTGTTTAAAGAATTTAAAGAATTCATTTCAAAAGGGAATGTACTAGATTTAGCAGTTGGTGTCATTGTTGGAGGAGCTTTTGGAAAAATTGTAACATCACTAGTAGATGACATAATTATGCCAATTATTGGACTTATAATAGGAGGAATTGATTTTTCAGGATTAAGTCTTAAAATAGGAGAGGCAACTGTAAAATATGGAATGTTCATTCAAAATATTGTAAACTTTTTAATCATCACATTTTCTATATTTTTAGTGGTAAAAGCGGTAAATAAAATGAGAAGAATTAAGCCAGAAAAAGAAGAAGCGCCAGTTGAACCCAAAAAATCTAACGAAGAAATTTTGTTAACTGAAATAAGGGATTTATTGAAAAATAAATAAAAATGAAAGAATTATCAACACAAGAATACAATGAATTGTATAAGAGGTAAATATATGAATATATGGGTTTTATCACATCAATATGATTATGGAAATTTGTGTGATAAATACAAATGGAATGAGGAAGGTAGAATATTAGGAGTTTATTATACAAGAGAAGTAGCTTTAAGATCATTAACTGAATATCAAAAAATAAAAGGATTTTCTTCACATATTTCTAATTTTTATATAGAAGAATACATTTTGGATGAAATAAAAAACTAAATAATAATTTTCTCTAGGTTCTAAGTTCTAAATAATTAATACAAAAAATTTTGATGTCAAAATATTTAAAAAAACTGGAGAAGTTTGGATACTTGATAGTAAACAGATTGCAAAATCAGGAAATATGAGAGTTTCAAATAAAGGTGTAGATGGAACGAGACAGATGTCTCCTGACTGGGTAAAAATGTATCAAGTAAACTAGACAAAAATAATCCAGTAAAAAAAGCAGTTGATGAAGCAATAGATAATGGGAAAATAAATACTGGTTTAGTTGGTGTGGATAAAAAAACAGGAGAGTTAATTTTTATTCCAACAAGAATTACTAATATAAAAAAATAATTAAGAAAGGGAAATAATGAAAAAATATTTTGTTTTATTTATAGTATTTTGGGGAATAGTTTTTTGTAGCAAGGAAAATAATGAATATTATTTATTAAAGAAAAAATATTTAAAAGGAGATAATCTATCATTAGATAATTTTTATAATAATTATAAAAAAGATGAGTTTAATCAAATGAGAACTGATTTAACAAAATTTTTTAAAGAAAGAAAAGATGAAGAAGCAAGAACTTATATTTTAAAAAATATATAAATGGGGGCAATTATGTACTATTTTGCAAATTTTTATGAATGTGAAGATAAAGATTGTTCATCTAGATTATTAAAAAATTATCAATCATTATATAATTTTACAAAAGATATAGAAAGTTACTCTACGATTTTATCTTTCAAAAAAATTTTAGGAAAAAACAAATATAATGAATTAGAGAATTTTTTTATAAAAAATAATTCTTTATATGCAATCAATAAAAGAAAAATTGATAGCAATTACATAGAGAATGAATTTAAAAATCCTAAAATAATAGTCAATAAGAAAAAATATACAGTTTTACAACAAAAAAAGATAAATAATAGGTATATTTATATATTAAGTAATCTTTCAGATGAAAATGTAAAATCATATTTATATTATAAAGGAAATAAAAATTATTTGATTGAACTTGAAACACATACAGTTGGTTATCCATATAGTATTTCTTTTTTAGATATTAATAATGATAATCAAAAAGAAATTATTATTGAAAATTTAAATGAAGTATCAAATTTTAATAATCTATTTATTTTTAAAATTAATGAAAATGAGATAAAAAAAGTATTTGATGCACAACAAAATATAAAATTAAAAAATTATTTTAATTATAATAACATGTTAACAAAACTGGATGTTAAAATAAATGATGATTTTAATTTAAAAAAACATATAAAATATGAACTTCCTAATATAATAGAAACCAAGATAATAGATTCAGATTTTCCTGAAATAATTTTTGGAATTATAAAAAATAAGATTATTTTTAGAATAAAAGGTTTCCAAAATTTTGAAATTATTTTCGATAAAAATTTTGATTACAAATTAAAAGCGACAAGTAAATTTTCAGTTAATTATGGGATTGAAGATGGAATAATTGTAAATAATTTTTTATAAATTTAAAAATTATAATTCTTTAATTTTTTGAAGAATTTTAAAATAATCGTTGTTGTAAAAAACAACGGTTATTTTGTTCTTACATTAGTGAATTTTTGCAAAAGACGAATTGCAGATTTATAAATACACAGTTGTTTTTGAAAAGTAAGTATGATAAAATAATACGAAGAAGATAAAAAATACATTAGATAAAAGATTTAATTAATTGGAGGGAAAATGTTAAATCAAAAAAACAAAAGAAATTTTTCTATAATCGCACATATTGATCACGGTAAATCAACAATTGCTGACAGATTATTAGAATTTACTGGAACGGTAACAAAAAGAGAAATGGTTGACCAAGTGTTAGATAGCATGGATTTAGAGCGTGAAAAAGGTATAACGATAAAGGCCCAAGCTGTTACACTTAATTATAAAGCTAAAAATGGTGAAATTTATGAATTAAATTTAATCGATACTCCTGGACATGTGGATTTTATTTACGAAGTTTCCCGTTCGCTTGCAGCTTGTGATGGAGCGCTTTTAGTAGTCGATGCGGCTCAAGGGATAGAAGCACAGACTTTGGCAAATGTCTACTTAGCTTTAGAAAACGACTTGGAAATTCTTCCTGTAATCAATAAAATTGATTTGCCGTCAGCTGATCCTGACAAAGTAAAAATAGAAATTGAAGATGTTATAGGACTTCCAGCTGATGAAGCAGTTCTTGTTTCTGGAAAAACGGGAATCGGAATTGAAGATTTGTTAGAAGCAATAATTAAATATATTCCTGCGCCAAAAAGTGACGTAAATAAACCTTTAAAAGCGTTGATATTTGATTCTCACTATGATGATTTTAGGGGAGTTATTACATATATTAGAATTGTTGACGGAAAAATTTCTAAAGGAGATAGAATTAAAATTATGTCAACTGATAAAGAGTTTGATGTCCTTGAAGTTGGAATTTTTTCACCAAAGATGAAAGAAACGAAAGAATTGACAGTCGGTTCAGTTGGATATATCATCACAGGAATAAAATCAATTAAAGATACACAAGTAGGAGATACGATTACTCACATTGATAATCCTACAGATTCGGCCCTGGAAGGATATAGACCAGCATTAAGTATGGTTTTTGCTGGAATTTATCCGGTTTCTACTGATGACTATGAAGACTTGAGAGAAGCTCTTGAAAAATTACAGTTAAATGACGCTTCATTGTCTTATGCTCCTGAAACTTCTCTTGCGTTAGGATTTGGTTTCAGATGTGGATTTTTAGGTCTGCTTCATATGGAAATCGTTGTAGAAAGACTTCGTCGAGAATTTAACATCGACTTAATTTCCACAGCTCCGTCAGTTAAATATCATGTGACATTGGAACAACAGCAAATGCAAGTTATAGATAATCCCGCTGAATTTCCTGAAGGGAAAAAATATATTGAAGAGCCTTATGTAAAAGGTACAATTATTGTTCCAAAAGATTATGTTGGAAATGTGATGGAACTTTGTCAGGAAAAAAGAGGAACATTTATCAATATGAATTATCTTGATGAAACAAGAACTATGATTAGTTACGATTTACCACTTGCAGAAATTGTAATTGATTTTTACGACAAGTTAAAATCTCGAACAAAAGGTTATGCTTCTTTTGAATATGAAATGATTGGCTACAAAGAATCAGATTTAGTAAAAGTTGATATTTTAGTCAGCGGAAATCCTGTGGATGCTTTTTCATTTATCGCACATAAGGATAATGCTTACTATAGAGGACGTGCGATAGTTGAAAAATTAAAAGATGTAATTCCAAGACAGCAATTTGAAATACCACTTCAAGCAGCACTTGGAACAAAAATAATCGCAAGAGAAACAATAAAGGCGCTTCGTAAAAATGTCCTTGCAAAATGTTACGGTGGAGATATTACCCGTAAGAAAAAATTATTAGAAAAACAAAAAGAAGGAAAAAAACGGATGAAAGCGATTGGAAATGTTGAAATTCCACAAGAAGCATTTTTATCAGTTTTAAAATTAAATGACTAATTTTTGAATAAATATTTGAATAAGATAAGATAAAATAGAAGAAAAAAGAGAAAGAGAAAAAAAGTGAATAAAGATAAAGATTTAAATAAAAATATTATATTTTTTGATGTAGAGACAAATGGATTTCAGGGAAGTTCTGTTTTATCTATGTCAGCAATAAAAGTAAATTATAATTTTGGAAAAAGTGAATGGTTAAAAGTTTCAGAATTTAACCGCTTTTATTTTAGAGAAGAAGATGAAGAAATGAATGAAGGGGCAATTAATGTAAATGGACTAACTGACGAAGTAATTGCACTTGAACGAAAAAAACTTAAAGATAAAATAGGAGATTATCCTTTGACTTTTAAAAAAGATATGGACAATTTTTTTCTGTTTTGCCAGGATACTGACCATTTTGTAGCTCATAATATAAAGTTTGACAGAAGTTTTGTGGATTTTTCACTAAAAAATCAGTTTGATACAATGAAAGAAAATATTGATATTTTAAAAATTGAAAATAATTGTGGAAATTACAAATGGCCAAAACTTATTGAATGTGCTAAATATTATAAAGTTCCATTTGAAGAAAATCAGTTTCACGGAAGTTACTACGACGTTTTAATAATGTTTAGAATTTTTTATAAAATGACTAAAAATGAAATTTCTAAAAACCGAATATTTGATTTTTTGGAAAAAGAATGATTAATATAAATAGGGGATTCGTTTTAAAATGAGTATACTTTTGCAAAAAGATGATCTGAATTTAAAAAATGAAAGTCAAAAAATTGTAGAAATTAAAGATTATGAAGAAAAATTAAAATTTGAGTTAATTGAGTATTTCTCAAAAGAAATTTCTTTTTTAATAAAAGATGGCAGCTATCAAGATGCTATAGATTTTGTTCAAAATAGACTAAATACTCGTTTTGAAATTCCGTTAAAACAAAAAGAAAAAGATATAACAGGAAATTTAAACGAGCTTATTTTAAATGAAAAAACAAAATTTAAAAATTTTTTTATATATTTAAAAAATGAATTATTAAATTGCAAAAAGTTTTATTTTATCGTGAGTTTTATAAGATATTCAGGACTTCAAATACTTTTGAGCACATTGGACGAACTTGAAAAAAAAGGAATCAAAGGTGAAATTATAACTTCTGTTTATTTAAATATAACAGATTCAAAATCATTAAAAAAACTTCTCAGTTATAAAAATATAAAAGTAAAAATTTATAATAATTCAAGCGAGAGTTTTCATACAAAAGCGTATTTATTTAAAAAAAATAAATATCATACTTGCATAATAGGTTCTTCAAATATAAGCCAAAGCGCTTTGTATTCTGCAGAAGAATGGAATGTTAAACTTACAGAAAGTAATTTTTTTGAAATTTATAAAAAATCAATTTCACAATTTAAAAATCTTTGGAATAGCGACAAAGCCATTGAACTCAGTGAAGATTTTATTTTTGAGTATGAAAATTATAAAAATAATTTGAAACTTCAAAAAACTTTTGATTATATAAAAATAAAAAATAATAAAAATCATTTTGAACCGAATAGTATGCAAAAAGAAATTTTGGAAAAGCTAAAAAATACTAGAAAATCAGGGAATAAAAAAGGACTTGTGGTTGCTGCGACTGGAACTGGGAAAACGTATCTTGCAGCGATGGATATAAAAATTTTTTTTGAAAAGAAGGAAAAGAAGTTTTTGTTTTTAGCACATAGAGAAGAACTTTTGGAAAATGCGATTTTAGTTTGTAAAAAGATTATGAAAATTGGAGAAAATAAGATTGGAAGAATTTTTGGAGGGAGAAAAGAAACTGAGAAAAAAATTATTTTTGCAACTGTGCAATCACTTCAAAATAATTATCTTGAATTTTCTAAAGATTATTTTGACTATATTGTAATTGATGAATTTCATCACTCAAGTGCCAAAAGTTACACCAAAATTCTAAACTATTTTAATCCAAAATTTCTTCTGGGCCTTACTGCAACACCTGAAAGAATGGACGGAAAAGATATTTTAGAACTTTGTGATTATAATTTAGTTGGCGAAATGGGTTTGAAACGAGCAATGGAACAGGATTTGATTGCACCTTTTCACTATTTTGGAATAAATGACGAAACATTTGATTATGAGAAAATTCCTTATAAAAACGGAAAATATCAGAAAGATATTTTAGTTAAAAATCTGTCAAATAATAAAAGAGTCGATTATATAATTGAGAGCATTAAAAAAATCGGATTTGATGGCGAAAAGATGAGCTGTATTGCTTTTTGTGAAAATATCAATCATGCTAGTTTTATGAATGAAAATTTTAATAAAAACGGATATATCTCGAAAGTATTGACTTCAAAAACTTCAAAATTTGAAAGAGAAAAGATTTTAGAAGATTTTAAAAATAAAAAATCTGAAATTTTGTGTGTTGTAGATATTTTAAACGAAGGAATTGATATTCCAAATATAAATTTGCTTTTATTTTTAAGACCAACTTTTTCTTCCACAATTTTTACGCAACAAATTGGACGAGGACTTAGAAAATGTGAAAATAAAGATTTTGTGACAATTATAGATTTTATTGGAAATCACAAAAAAGACTATATCATTGCAAAATTTTTTTACGAAGAAATGTTAAACAATAAAAATATTTTGTACAGCAAAAAAGAGAAATTGATAAAAGAAATAAAAACTAATTTTGAAAATATACCAATGGCATCATATGTCGAACTGGATAGAATTTGTCAAGAACGAATAATTAATAAAATAGAAAAAATCAATTTTAATTCCAAAATAATGTTAAAGGAAGCATATGACAGCTTTAAAAATGAAATTGGAAAAAATGATGATGAAATTTTAGAAATTTTAGATTTTGATAGAAATATTGAATTATTTATCGAGTTAAGTTCAAAATACGGTTCTTTTTACATAGCACAAAAAAACTTAGAAAGTAATTCAATTGATGAATTAAATTTTTCAAATATCGAATTTTTATCATATTTAGAAAAAAAATTAACTTTAGTTGAGCCGTTTACTTATTTAATTATGGATTTATTTTTAGATAAAGATAAAAAAATTAAAAATATTACGGAAAACGATATTTTGAAAAAATATAAAAATTATTTTAATATTTTGGAATTTAAAAATACTTATTTAATAAAGCGAATTTTAAAAGAATTACTAGAAGATGAAATTTTGGATTTTGAATCAAATTCTGAATTTAAAAATAATAAAAACTATAAAATTTCTAAAAAATATAAAAATAATTTTTTTAAAGATAAAAATTTTTTGAAAAGATTAAAACAGCTCATAATTTTAGGTTTGTCGGAATTTAAAAATAATGATATTAGTCAATTTAATGAAAATATATTAATAAATTACAAGGAATATAAACGAATTGAGTTACAGATTTTGTTGGACTCAAAAGTTCCAAAAGGAAGCTGGAGAGCTGGATATGCAAATACTGAAAAAGATATTTGCCTTTTTGTAACTTACGACAAATCTCATATTTTACAAGAAAATTTAAAATATGATAATTCGCTGCATTCAGATGACATAATTCAATGGATAAGCCAACCCAAAACTTACCACACCTCAAGTGTCGGCCAAATGTTTATAAAACACAGGGAAAAAGGTATAAAAGTTCATATTTTTGTAAGAAAATTTGCATTTTTGGACAATAAAAAGACAAACCCATTTATTTATCTAGGAAACGCGAATTATTACAAAAGTTATGGCGACAAGCCAATGACAATACTTTGGAAACTAAAAAATAAAATTCCTTTTGAAATAATTAAAGATGTGGTCATATAAAAATTATAAATAAAAATAAAATTGAAATATTTAAACTTTATTAAATATTTCAATTTTATTTTTTTATTTTGCTTTATTTTTTATATTTTTTAAAATTTTGTTGTACTAATTTTTTACAAGAGTTGCATTAATTACAGCATACAAATTTTTTGCATCTTTTTCAAATTTTACACTGTATTTATAACCTTTTTCAGTTTTTTCTATGTTTTCAGGCAGTTTACTCAATTCAAGTCCATTTTCTGCATTAATTAGAGCAATTTTTAAATTTCGTATATTTTTTGAAGGTTTATTTTGAAAAATTACATTTATATCAAGATTAATCGCTTTATTTTTTTCAGCCAGTATTTTTTCTTTTTCAGTTTCAGATATATCTGTAATTTTTGAAGAAATTTTTACAACTTCAGGCTTTTCTGGAGCTGCTCCTTCGCTGTTTGTAAGTATCAATATTTTGTCATTTTGTCTATTTGCATTAGATATTTCAAATACAATTTTTTCAAAATTTTTAACATCTTTCACTTTCACATTTTTTGCCTTTAAATCCAGTGTGTTTCCAGTTATCACATCAATAGGTGCAGGTTTATTATCCTTCACATTTATATTACGGCTTCCTCTTCCTCCAAACAGTATACTTTCTTTTCCAAACAGTACAGAATTTCCTTCTATTACAATTTTATTGTTTATAACAGAACCTCTATGGCTATAACCACCATAAACATTACCACCAATTTTTGAGTTACCTTTTATTATTATTTCATTGTCACTAACTACTGAATTTTGTCCAGCACCACCATAAACACTTCCGCCTCTTACTGTTTTTACTCCATCTCTTTCCCAAAACCCATTTGTTGCAAGAACTCCACCATTAATAATTACCTTATTATTTTTTATTTCAGGAAATTTGTTGTTGTTGTCTTCCACTGCTCCAAAAACACGTTCAAGAGGCTTTCCACCTGAATTAATATAAACAGTGTTTCCTTTAGCACTTGAAGAAATACCAAATGAATTTTCCAGTTTTTCAAATCCTAACGCTTGAGCAGCTTTATTATCTTTTGGATACGTCACTATTTCCTTTGCAAGAAGACTCGTATACTCAGCATTGCAATCCCCGCTAAAACAATTAATCCTTTTTTTAACTGACTTCTCATTTTCATAATATCCTCCTAAAAAAGTATTTTTCCCAAATTAAATTTTAAACACAAAAAATTTAATCTTAGATAAGTTTAGATATATTTTACTCCTAATTAGTTTGAATGTCAATTATTAAGTTAATAAAAATATATTATAATTTATTTTTTTATAAAAAATTATTCTTTTTATTACAAAAAAAATATGATATAATAAAATTGAAAAATATTAAAATAAGGAGAATCTTAAAATGCCAGTTTATTACAATGCGGATAAAAAGACTTGGTATACTACGTTTTATGCCAAAGATTATAAAGGTATAAACAAAAAATATAAAAAAACTGGATTTAAAAAGAAAAAAGATGCACAGCAATATGAATATGAATTTAAGTTAAAAATTTCAAAGTCAATGAATATGACTCTTAATTCTTTATACGAAATATATTTTGATGACTATAAAAAAAGATATAAGCCAACTACGGTAAATACAACACAGACTCTTTTTAATACGCATATTTTGCCTTTTTTTGGAGAAATGGAACTTTGCAAAGTTACTCCTTTTGTAATTCGGGAATGGCAAAACGAAATACTTGAAAAAACAAATAACAATAAAAAACTTAGTGAAAACACAAAATCAAGTTTATTTTCTGCACTAAAAAGTTTATTTAGCTGGGCTGTGAAATATCAGGGACTAAATGAAAATCCATGCAAAAATTTAGGTTCATTCGGAGCAAAAAAAAATCAAAATGAAATGAATATTTGGTCATTTGAAGAATTTGATACATTTATAAACAAATTAAGTGAATTCGGTAAAAAATATTTTGCGGAAGCGATGGCTTTTAAAACATTATTTTGGACTGGAATGAGAGTTGGCGAACTTATGGCTTTAACATTTGGAGATATAGATTTTGAAAGTAAGACAATAAATATCAATAAGACGTTTTCAAAGGTTAAAGGAAAAGTTTATATTACTTCTCCAAAAACTTTAGGTTCAAAGAGAAAAATTTTAATTCCGGAAATTTTATTAAATGATTTAAAATACTATTTTGAGAATTTTGATATTGTATCTACAAAACGAATTTTTGAAATAAAAACTGCAAGACTCCGATATGTTTTGACAAAGTTTACAAATGTGATAGGCTTAAAAAGAATAAGGATTCATGACTTTAGACATTCCCACGCTTCATATTTACTTTTTTTAAAAGCTGACATTACAGCCATAAGCAAACGATTGGGTCACGATAATTTGCAAACTACGATAAACACATATTCGCATCTGTATAAAGATGCAAATGCTCAATTAATTGATAAAATAAACAATATAAAAATAAAATAATTAAAAAAATAGAACTTTTATAGAACTCTGTAAAATTTTGAAACGAAACTTAGTTATCATTTTTAAGAGTTTAATTAGATTTTTTT